>JBBQNH010000091.1:0-8718 GCA_038329705.1 Burkholderiales bacterium
GGGTGAGCTGCAACAACATCCGGCCAGGATGGTGATACGTGCCGCATATCAAAATGAGCGCCCTTCGGAATGGATCGCCGAGCGCGCGCATATTCCGGCTGTGAACCTGCCCTTTACCGTGCGCGGGACACCACAAGCGACCGATCTATACACGTTGTTCGACGACACCATTCAACGGTTGCTGGCGGGGCTGAAATGAACGACATCGAACTCAGTATTTTGTTGCCCGCATTCATCGCGGGATTGCTGGTGCTGGCAACCCATATTCCATTTGGCATGAAGGTGCTGGAGCGCGGCGTGATCTTTGCCGATCTTGCCGTCGCGCAAATCGCCGGACTGGGAGTGATCATTGCGGGCCTGCTCGATCTGACCGAGAAACCGCTGCTGGTGCAGGCGATCGCCGCCGCCAGCGCGTTGTGCGGCGCTGGTTTGCTGGCATGGATCGAAAATCGCCTGGCCGAAGTCAAGGAAGCCTGCATCGGCCTGACCTTCGTGCTTGCCGCCAGCGGCGGAATTCTGCTGATGAGCCACGACGTGCACGCGGGCGAACACCTCAAGGATTTGCTGGTCGGGCAGATCCTGTGGGTAAGCACCAATCAGCTGATTGCTACGGCGTTATTGACCATTGCGCTACTGGCGCTTTGGCAGTGGAGCGAATTGAAGACTCATTATCTGGGTTTTTACGCGCTGTTCGCCTTGGCTGTCACCGCCTCGGTACAATTGGTCGGCGTGTATCTGGTATTTGCCAGCCTGATCGTTCCTGCACTTGCCACCCATCGCATCCGCCGCCGGCGCACACTTTATGCCTTTGCGATCGGCGTTAGCGGTTATGCGGCCGGTTTGCTGCTGTCCGCATGGTTTGATCTGCCGAGCGGCGCTACTGTGGTGTGGGCGATGGCGGTCACGGGGATTGTTGCGGCATGGCTGCCGAATATGCGAAAGGTTGCCTGATTTTCTTTACAATGTGCACCTTGAGTTTTTGTGCACAATGTAAATGACCGACAAGTACGCCGTCATCGGCAACCCCATCGCCCACAGCAAGTCGCCGCTGATCCATGAAATGTTTAGAAAGCAGACTGGGCAGGATATCAGCTATGAAGCCATCCTCTCACCACTGGATGGCTTCGCTGCGACCGTCGAACGGTTGCGCAAGGAAGGTTACAAGGGTTGCAATGTCACGGTGCCGTTCAAGTTCGAGGCGTTCAAAATTGCGGACAGCATTGGTTTTGAGGTGATGGATGCGGCAACGGCTGACAACGAGGCTGATGCCGTCAACACCCTTCTTTTTAAAAATAACAAAATAGGCGGTTACAACACAGACGGTACAGGTTTGGTCAACGATATTGAGAAGAACCTCAAAATCCCCCTCAAGGATAAACGGATTTTGCTAATTGGTGCTGGTGGAGCAGCGGCTGGAGTCCTTCATCCATTGTTAGATGCATCTCAATCGCCATTGGTAATTTACAACCGGACACTGGGAAAGGCAGAAAGCCTGAAAAAGTCCATCTCACAGCATGAAAAATTCCGGCACTTCTCCGTTAAGACTGTCGAGTTCGGCAAACTTGGAAGCGAACAATTCGACATCGTCATTAATGCCACCTCCGCCGGGCTATCCGGTAGCGAGCTTCCGCTTCCGCCAACCATTTTCGCGTCTGATGCGCTGGCCTACGACATGATGTACGGGCGCGAAACCCCGTTCATGAAGTTCGCGCGGGAACACGGTGCTGCAGTGGTTTGCGACGGCCTCGGCATGCTGGTCGAGCAAGCCGCCGAATCATTTTATATCTGGCGCGGTGTCCTTCCTGACACCTCATCTGTCATCGCCGCGATACGAAAACAACAATGAAGAAAAAGCCCAAGGGCAGGACGATGCGCTGGTTTTGGCGCAGCGTGAAGATATTCTTCGCGCTGCTGATCCTGTATCAAGTGTGGTTGTTCGCGCATATTTGCTGGTGGGTAAAATTCAACCCTTCCACCAGTTCGTTCATGGATATGCGGCTGGCGATCATGCAGGACAAGAATCCCAAGGCTTCACTACAGCAACAGTGGATTCCCTACGCGAAAATCTCGGACAATCTCAAGCGAGCACTGGTCGCCGGTGAAGACGCGAATTTTGTCGAGCACGACGGCTTTGATTGGGAAGGCATAGAAAAGGCCTATGAAAAAAATCTCAAAAAAGGTCGCATCGTTGCCGGAGGCTCGACCATCAGCCAGCAACTTGCCAAGAATCTGTTTCTTTCCACCAAGCGCACCCCGTGGCGCAAGCTGGAAGAGGCGGTGATCACCCTGATGCTGGAAGCGGTAATGGACAAGCAGAGGATTTTCGAGATTTATCTCAACGTCATCGAGTGGGGCAACGGTGTGTTCGGCGCTGAGGCGGCCGCACGTCACTATTACCAGGAAAGCGCGTCGCAGCTCTCGATAGAGCAGGCCGCGAAGCTCGCGGCGATGGTGCCCAACCCGCGCTTCTACGATACTCACCGTGAAGCACACGGCCTTCTGTCAAGGACCGATATCATCATGGAGCGGATGAACGACGCGGAAATTCCCTGAGCAACCCGCTGTGGATTTCTTTACAATAGCGCGCGATTTACAGGAACCGCGCGATGACCGATAACCGTCAGGAGCATCACTACACCGAGAATGTGCAGGAACACCTCAAACAGGTGGAATCCCTGCTGCACAAACACACCCTGCTGGAGGAGGTCATCCACAAACAGGAGCTGCCGCGCGGCGACCGTCACGTGCTTCTCGATACGCTGGTACACAAACAACACATCGCCGAGCTGCAGCGCAAGCTGGACGGCATGCACCCGGCAGACATCGCGTATATCCTTGAAGCGCTCCCAATTGGACAGCGTTTGTTGGTGTGGGATCTGGTCAAATCGGAGCACGATGGCGAGATTCTGATCGAGGTTTCAGACGCGGTTCGTGATTCGCTGATCGCAACGATGAGCCGCAATGAATTGCGCTTGGCGACCGAGCAACTTGATACCGACGAGATCGCCGACCTTGCCCCGGACCTGCCGCAACATGTGATTCGCGATGTGTTCAAATCGTTGCCCATCGGGGAACGCGAACAACTGCGGGCGGCCATGTCTTATCCCGAAGACTCGGTCGGTGCACTGATGGATTTCAACATGGTGCATGTACGCGAAGATGTGACACTGGAGGTGGTGTCGCGCTATCTGCGCCGTTTTGATGAGCTGCCCGATCACACCGACCAGGTGTTCGTGGTGGATCGCAACGACAGATTCAAAGGCGTGTTGCCGATCAATCTTGTTGTCGTCAACGAACCGGAGGAAATCGTCGGCAGCCTGATGCTGACGGACATCATCCAGCTGCATCCCGACGACAAGGCTGAACATGCAGCCCAGGCGTTTGAACGCTACGATCTTGTTTCGGCACCGGTTGTCGACGAGGATGGAAAGTTGTTCGGGCGCGTGACGGTGAATGTGGTGCTGGATTTCGTTCGTGAAGAATCCGAAACTGAATTGCTCAATCAGGCCGGTTTGCGAGAGGAAGAGGATATCTTTGCGTCGGTTTGGAAAAGTGCGCAGAACCGCTGGATGTGGTTGGCATTGAATCTTTGCACGGCCTTTTTTGCCTCGCGGGTAATTGGCATTTTTGAGGGAACGATTGCAAAATTCGTGGCGTTGGCAGCGCTTATGCCGATCGTCGCGGGTATTGCGGGTAATTCTGCAAATCAGACCACAACGATCATTATCCGCTCATTGGCCCTGGGGCAAATCACACCGGAAAATGCAAGAAGGCTATTGTTGAAAGAGCTGGCCATTAGCGGACTGAATGGTTTGGTATGGGGTGGCGTTGCAGGACTTTTCGCTTACTTTCTGTATCACAGCATGTCTCTGGGCATCGTAATGATGTGTGCGATGCTGCTCAACCTGGTCGTCGGTGCGATCGTTGGTTTGGCCATTCCGCTGGTCATGCAAAAGTTTGGACGTGACCCTGCCATCGGTTCCAGCGTGATGATCACCGCCATTACCGACAGTGGCGGATTTTTCATCTTCCTGGGCTTGGCGACAATCTTTCTGATTTGAAATCTTGGTGCGGATCACAGGCAAGCTGTGACTGATGGGGGCCGAATGGCTTGGCCTGGTGTTGTAACAAGTGCGGGATTGATCGAAGCTTCACTTCAAGTGTGAAAAACTGCCGTGCTTCGGCACGGCTTCTGGTGGGCTGGAGCCATAAAAAAGGGCGAGGCGGTTGACCGCGCCCCTTGCGAAACCAGATTACGCGCCCAGGATACCTTTCCCGGCGGGCTTTTTAGCGGCCACTTTTTTCTTGGCTGCTGGCTTTTTAGCCGCTGGCTTCTTGGCTACGGCCTTTTTAGCTGCGGGCTTTTTAGCGGCCACTTTCTTTTTGGCTGCTGGCTTCTTGGCTGCGGCTTTTTTTGCTGCGGGTTTTTTAGCGGCCACTTTCTTTTTAGCCGCTGGTTTCTTGGCTGCGGGCTTTTTAGCGGCTACTTTCTTTTTGGCTGCTGGTTTCTTGGCTGCGGCTTTTTTTGCTGCGGGCTTTTTAGCGGCCACTTTCTTTTTGGCTGCTGGCTTTTTAGCTTTGGATGTTGCCATTTTAATTCTCCATAAAGATTTTAAGAATAATTATTACGACTGACTGCACACCCAAACGCTCTGTTTTTTAGAAAAAAACGCTTGCGGCATCGGTACTGTATCCACGTTTAAAAATTCGTGCAACAAATTTCGCAAAAAATATTTGTGGAAACTGCAACAGTCATGAGATCAGTTTTTCCCCGCGATACAGTTGCGCGAGTGTTTCGCGTTCGCGAATCAGATATGTGGCAGTCTTGTCTATCATCACCTCGGCAGCGCGGGGACGTGAGTTGTAATTTGAACTCATGCTCATTCCGTATGCGCCGGCTGAAAGTATAGCGAGCAGGGATTGTGGTGCGATCTTGAGCGCCCGGTCATGACCGATGAAATCGCCTGTTTCGCAGATCGGGCCTACCACTTCGTAGCGCTGCTCCACATGATTCTCGCGTCTTGCAGGCAATATGTCATGGTAGGCATCGTACAAAGCCGGACGCATCAGATCATTCATTGCGGCATCCACGATGGCGAAATTCTTTTCTTCGCCATGTTTGAGATATTCGATCCGGGTCAGCAATAGTCCCGCGTTGCCGACGAGCACCCGCCCGGGTTCGAGTATCAATCTTTCGCTGCGCCCGCGCATTGCGGACAATAAATCTGCGATGTAATCTGCTATGGCAGGAGGTGTTTCATCCTTGTAGCGGATACCAAGTCCACCGCCCAGATCAAGATGTTCCAGGCGGATTCCCTCCTTGATCAGTGAGTCAACCAGCAGCAACACCTTTTCTGTTGCGGCGATGAACGGGCTGGTCTCGGTAAGTTGCGATCCAATGTGGCAGTCCATCCCGGTAATGCGGAGATTGGCCAGGTCCTGTGCCTTGCGATACAACGCGATGGCATCGCCATAAGCCACGCCGAACTTGTTTTGCTTCAAACCGGTCGAGATATAAGGGTGAGTCTTTGCATCCACATCTGGGTTTACGCGCAGACTGATCGCCGCGATCTTGTCCATGCTTGTCGCCACCCGGTTCAGGCGCTCAAGCTCGGCGGGGGACTCGACATTGAAACACAGGATATTCGCTTCCAGTGCCATACGCATTTCCGCAACCGTCTTGCCGACACCCGAGAACACCACTTTGCGCGGGTCGCCTCCCGCTGCGAGTACGCGCTGCAATTCGCCACCGGACACGATATCGAACCCGGCGCCGAGACGGGCGAATTCACTAAGGATCGCCAGATTGGAGTTTGCTTTTACCGCGTAGCAAATCAGATGTTCGCGTCCCTGCAAGGCATTTGTGAATTGAAGAAAACCTTCGGTCAGCGCAGCCCGTGAGTACACATAACAGGGTGTACCGAATTGGGCGGCGATTTCGTCCAGCGGCACTTGTTCGGCATGAAGTACATCGTTTTGAAAGTGAAAGTGATCATTCATGGCTACTGGGCACGCTGAGGGGAGTTCAGAACCGGGGTTGATGAGTCGGCGGGTTGCGGATTTGTATTTTTGTCGGGGGGGGTGTGCTCCCCGGATGATCGAGCTTGCGTTTCAGCAGGAAGCTTTAGCGGTCCTTTGTGTCCGCAGCCTGCCACCAATAACGCCAAAATTACGATGAAGCCCCAACAATACCCGGGGGTAAGATATGAACGCATTTTCCTATCCGCATGTGATTCAACAGGCCGGATTATATGTCATTTGATATGAACAGCCTTGAGCTCGGCGCGCAGGGATGCATATTCAGGACATGCGCTACCCACCAACCGCCAAAAGGATGACGAGTGATTCAGCTCGCGCAGGTGCGCCAGTTCATGCACCACCACATAATCGATCAATCTGACCGGGAGTTTGATCATCTGCAGATTCAGCCGTATGGAGCCTTCCGCGGAACAACTGCCCCACTGGGTCTTTGCTTCCGAAAGCTTGACCGAACGCGGCGCGACATTCAGCAACGGGGCGTAATGTGCCACGCGCTGCAGAAAAATCCGTTCGGCTTCGTTACGGTACCAGCATGCCACTGCCAGCTCTATAACGGCAACATCGTTGTCATCTATTACAAAAACCCGCAACTCGTTGTCCTGGAGAGATGCTGGCGTGTCGAAAAGGTTTTGTGCCACGCGCAACAACAATCGCTCGCCCAGGTAATCGATCGTTTCGCCATCCTGCCAGCGGATGGTGTCCGGCATGCTTGCTTGCCAGCCTTCCAGCTTTTTCACCACCCAGTGTGCCTTGTCCTGCAAAACGCTGCTCAGCCACTTCTCTGATGCCCGCATCGGCACGCTGACGATCAGGCCCCGATCATCGATGTGCAGGCCGATGCTGCGGCGACGTTTGCTACTGCGTTTCAGGGTGTAAGTGATGTGCTTGCCGGCGAGCAGGGCAGCACGCTGTTCGACATTGGGCGGGGTGATGATTTTACGCAGTCGTTGCAGCATCAATGGGCAAGATTCTGGATTTCGTTTTCTATCCAGGCTTCGACGCGCCGGTTGATCTCTTCCGCCTTGAGTCCGCTGGTTTCGATAGGTGCACCGATACTCATGGTGATCAGGCCGGGGTGTTTGCTGAATGCATTGCGGCCCCACAGGCGACCGGCGTTATGTGCCACAGGAATCACCGGTACGCCGCTGCTGGCAGCGAGCAGCGCCCCGCCGATCTTGTATTTGCCTCGCTGGCCGTAGGGAATGCGGGTGCCCTCGGGAAAGACCACGACACAGAATCCCTGTTCGAGGCGTTGCTTGCCCTGCTTCAGTAATTGCTTCACCGCACCTTTGCCGTCGCTACGCTTGATAGCGATCGGGCTGGTCAGTGCCAGTGCCCAGCCAAAAAAAGGGATCCACAACAACTCACGCTTCAATACCCAGACTTGCGGCGGGAATATCTTCTGCAAAGCCAGCGTCTCCCAGGCCGATTGGTGTTTGCACATCACCACGCACGGTTGTTTCGGCAGATTCTCGATACCGCGCACCTCGTGGTGTATGCCACATATCACGCGCAGAATGGGCAGCATCATTTTTGCCCATTGCGAGATGATGCGATAGCGGGTGAGCGGACTGAACGGAAAGGTCAGCAGGGCAAACAGCGCAAAGATCGGGGTGATAACGAGTTGCAGTAACAGAAATACCAGGGATCGAATCATCAGCATATCAGTCTGATCTATATCAGTTCTGCGGCCACGGCCGCCAGATCCGCGCATACTCGCGTTCCTTCGGGTAAACCTCCTGCCGCTTTGGTTTTAGTGCCTTTGCCGGTCAACACCAGATAAGGCAGCGCCCCCATGGTTGCGGCGGATTGCAGATCGCGCAGCGAATCTCCGACCGTGGGTATGCCTGCCAAGCTGACGTTATAACGTTCTGAAATCTCTTCCAGCATGCCGCTATTGGGCTTGCGGCAACGGCAATTGCTTTCTGCCGTATGCGGGCAGAAGAATACCGCGTCGATGCGCGCGCCGGCAAGCGCGCAGGCCTTGTGCATCTTGTCGTGAATCGCATTTAACATCGGCATGTCGAACAACCCTCGCCCGATGCCGGATTGGTTGGTCGCCACCACCACGCGATAACCAGCCTGGTTCAAGCGCGCAATGGCTTCAAGGCTGCCGGGGATCGGTTTCCATTCTTCCGGGTTCTTGATGAACTGGTCTGAATCGAAATTGATCACGCCGTCGCGGTCGAGAACTATTAACTTCATAACTGGTATATCCCAAGGTAACTAGGTGGCCAATTTGGAAATGTCGGCGACCTGATTCATCAGATTTCCGAGTTGCTGCAACAGCAGCGCGCGGTTCAGTCGCAGACCCTTGTCTTCGCACATTACCATGACCTTCTCAAAAAAATCGTCTATGAAAGGCTTGAGCGTGACCAATGCCTTCAGGTTCTTTCCATATTCACCGTGATCCAGATAGCCCTGCACGAACGGGGTTATATCAAGCATGGACTGGTACAGGTCTTTTTCGGCTGCTTCAGTCAGCAGTGCGGGTTTTAGAATCGCACCTTCCAGATCGGTACCGATCTCTTCCCGGTTCTTGCGCATGATGTTCTGCACCCGTTTATTGGCCGCAGCCAGATCTTTTGCAACCTCGAGTGCGGCGAAAGTGCGCACGCCCTCCAGACGCGGCAGGACCTGGTGAAGACGCCCGTTGAGCGTATAGAGCACCGCCTCGAT
>JBBQNH010000092.1:0-8410 GCA_038329705.1 Burkholderiales bacterium
CTCCAGGCACGCCGCTGCGAGCGATTTGCAGAGAATTTTTTTGCCAGAATGCGCAGCGGGACACAGGCACGGCAATTGTCGCAATACGGTTGATAGGTATAGGAACCGCTGCGACGGAACCCGCGTTGCACCAGTTCTGAATAGACCGCCGTGCTGATCAATAATGCCGGGGTGGCAACTTGCGAGCGTGCCTGCCGATCGGGCAGGTAACTGCACGGATAGGGCGCGGTCAGATAATAATGCAGCGCGGAGAGCGGAATGTCGTTAAGCAGGCTCATGAGAAAAGATCGTGTTCGAATTGCCAGTCGTTTACCGGCGTACAGTGTATCAATTCTTTCAGGCCCGCGAGAAATTCACTGCGCGGGATCTCGCGGGCACCCAGCGAGGCCAGGTGCGGGGTGTACATCTGGCAATCGATCATGCCGAACTGCCAGCGCTCAAATTGCCTGGCCAGATGAGCCAGCGCGATCTTCGAGGCGTTGCTGATCTCGCTGAACATGGATTCACCGTAAAACATCCGTCCGATAGCGATTCCATACAATCCGCCCACCAGCTTGCCGTCCATCCAGGTTTCCACGGAATGCGCATACCCGGACTGATGCAGTGCGCAATAAGCCGCCACCATGTCTTCCCCTATCCAGGTGCCGGACTGCGCGGCACGGGGCGAAGCGCAGCCGCGCATCACCTGCTCAAAAACGGTATCACAGCGTACTTCATAGCCGCTGTTGCGCAGTGCCTTCAACAGCGAGCGGGATAGCTTGAATTCATCCGGAAACAACACCATGCGCGGATCCGGACTCCACCATAAAGTCGGCTCGCCGCGGCTGAACCACGGGAATATTCCATTGCGATAGGCCTCCAGCAGCCGTGACTCGCTCAGATCGCCGCCCGCAGCCAATAAACCATTCGGCTCGACAAGTGCGCGTTCTACAGGAGGAAATGCTATGCCGGCGGTTAACCACGGTATCAAGTTGCAACCTCCATATCTGTTCATTACATGCATTTTGTGGTTATATTGCCACGTACATCAAGTATTTGGTTGAGGGGCGTTGAATGTTATCGGCAATATTCGGAAAAAAATCTGATCACCCCCTGGGGGATCTCAAATCAGTGCAGGAGTTGCTGGAAAATCTGCCCAAAAATGATGCACACAGGTCGCTGACCGAGTTAGCCGACCTGATCGAGATGGCTTCGGCGCTAGACGAGTTCAAGGTCGATCACCAGTTTGCCGTATTGCGCATGCTTGACGAGGCAGCCCAACCTTTCGTCAGGAAGCTGGCAAGAGAATATTTTACGCCCTTCGAGATCAGTAAATTCCAGGAGAATCGTTTATGGCTGGTGCTGGAAAATTTTTCCCGCCAGGTCGCCCATGCCTATTTTTCAGTGTTCAGTGGCTTTTGCAACGCAGACAAAGGCAGCAATACCCTCAAGATGCATATCCCGTTGCTGACCTCGCGCGCGGCACATGCCCTCACGTGCCAGTTGAAATATAGCAGCGCCCGCTATGGGAAGATCGACAACGAGATATGGGCAAAACTGGCGTTGCTCTATAAACATGCCGAACAACTGCAATATCTCGATACCCCGGTCAGACTATATTCAGGAATGATCGGCAACACCACTGTGAAATGCGAGGCGGGCAGCCTGCTGGTATGGTACGACTGCGGCCTGAGTGCCCTGAGCCCCCTGCATATACATCTCACCGAGCGCCTCGTGGCCCAGTATTGTTCGACGATCGTGATACTCGATGAAGTGAGCGGGGCTGTCCGGATCAGTTTCGATTTGAACAACCAGGCTGAACCCGGTCGCATCAATATGGATGCCACCACGCATCCAGCCATGCGATTCCTGGCCGTGCCAACGATGCAGGCCAGGCTGGAAGACCTGATGAAAGTGTTGAAGAAGAATATCGTTCCCGATGATATCAATCTGGGCGGAAGTTACGATGCCGAGGTGATCATCGAGCCGCTGCAACACCTGCTGACTTATTTGATCGCCCCGCCGGTAAGACGCAATGCGCGCCACATGGCCAACGTCACTCTGAACGTGGTGAACGGCTTTGACGAAATATTCGAGCGCGGCAATACCTCCGCGTCGAGCGGTGCAGCCCCCGCACATTGGCTCACCCAGGAGGTCAGTGTCGGCGGATTCAGCAGCATCCTGCCCCCCCGCAGCGATGGCATCGGCATTGGCAGCCTGCTTGGGATACAACCGGATGGTGTGTCTCATTGGGGAGTGGCAGTGGTGCGGCGATTGTTGCGCGATGAAAAGAATCTGTTGCACGCCGGTGCGGAAATCCTGTCCAACCGGGTTACCGCTGTGAATTTGAGTCAGGGCGGCGGTCGATTTGGCGAAGGGCAGAAGGCGCTTTGGTTATATGCAAAGCAGGGCGAGCAAACCAGCGGCATGCAATTATTGCTGATGGAGGCAGATACATTCTCATCCACGCAAAGTTTGAAAATAAAGCTGGGAGAAAAAAATTATTTGCTGATCCCCACCGGATTGCAGGAAAAGGGGCTGGATTATGACCTGGCAAAATTCAAACGTATCGTGCAGGAAGTCGATCCCGCGGAAATCCATTGATTGATTTTCGGCAGTTCATGCCAAACGAACAGGATTTCAGAACCGGCTAGCCGGTTCGCTTGGCCAGCCAGGCCCCGATGTCGCTCAACTCTTCCCCACACACCGAATGTTGCATGGCGTATTCATGCCATTCCACCGCATAGCCCAATTTCAGCAGCGCATCTCTTGAAGCGACCCCCAATGCACGGGGTATGACCGGGTCGGCACGCCCGTGCGCCATGAATATCGGCATGGATCGCGTAACAGCCTGTATCTCGCTGGCCGCACTCTCCGCCAGCGGCAAATAAGTGGAGAGCGCCAGCACGCCACCCAGCGGAGTAGCCTGACGCAGGGCGGTGTGCAGGGCGATCGCCCCGCCCTGGGAAAAACCCGCCAAAAATATATGGCCCGGCAGGATACCGCGCGCCACTTCCCGGGCAATCAGTTCCTCAATCAGCAATTGTGAGGTGCGGATCCCCGCCGCGTCCTGTTGCGCAGCGATGCTTGGGCCGGCAATGTCATACCAGGCACGCATCACCATTCCACCGTTGATGGTAACCGGGCGCTGCGGCGCATCGGGAAAGATGTAACGCACCGCGACCGGCAGTTTCAGTTCATCAACAACCGGCACAAAATCGCCGCCGTCCGCACCCAGACCATGCAACCAGATGATGCAGTGTTGCGGCTGCTTGCCGGATTCGAGCGTGATGTGGGTAAGCGTGGCGCCCATGACAGATCGTCAGGACTGCTCGGGAATGATCTCGCGCAGCACCTGAAATATCTCGCGGAAATTTTTCGGCGGCTTGTGCGCCTCGATTTCTTTTTGTGCATTGCGGATCAGCGTGCGCAGGCGTTGCGCATCGGCCTGCGGATGAGTGTCAAGCAATTCGGTGAACGCCGTGTCGCTTTCCAGCAAACGATCGCGCCAGCGTTCCAGCAGGTGCATATAGGCGACATGCTGTTGCGACTTTCCTTTCCATCCATCCAGCTTGGCAAGTATCGGGGCGGGATCCACTTCCCGCATCAGCTTGCCGATGTACTGTATCTGGCGCCGCTGGGCACCGAACTTGTTGATATTCTTCATTTCGCGCAACGCATCGCGCAGATTTTCCGGAATATCGAGTTGCGCAAGCTGATCCTTGCCCAGTTCCGACAGCTCTTTGCCGAGGTCGCGCAATTCGTGCATCTGCTTTTTGATCTTGGTCTTGCTCGGCGGCAGTTCTTCCTCGTCGTCATCCGGCACGGGCTGGTTGCGCAGTCCGCGCCCCCTGGTAGAGGAGCTGTTTATATTGCGTGTCTGCGGATTTGGCCCTTTGGGCCGGATGACTTCCACGCCATCGTCATCATGTTGCTCATCATCGTCATGATCATCCTGGTCGTCACCAAGATGGATATGCAGCGGTTCGTCGTCTTCGTGGTCTTCTTTGGGTTTGTTCATATCAATTGATTTGCCCGCCATAGCGAGCCAGGGCTGATTGAATTGGTGCGATGCTGCTATGATAACGCCTTTCACCAATCATCTGCTTTGCTTATGAATGCGCCGGTCACCACTGCTACCCGTTTTTCCCATTCCGCCGACAGCCTGCGCGACATCGCGCAATCCATGCTGGACTATGCCAAACAGCGCGGCGCAACCGCCGCTTCCGCCGACGTTTCGGTCGGTTTCGGCCAGTCCGTCACGGTGCGCCACGGCGAAGTCGAGACCATCGAATACAACCGGGACAAGGGCCTGAGCGTCACCCTCTATCTCGGCCAGCAGCGCGGCAATGCCAGCACCTCGGATTTCTCCCCGCAGGCGGTACGCGATACGGTGGATGCGGCGCTGTCGATCGCGCGCTATACCGCCAAGGATGATTGCTCTGGCCTGCCCGATGCAGACATGCTGGCGCGTGATTGTCCCGACATGGACCTGTATCACCCGTGGGATCTGCCGGTCGATGCCGCGATCGCATTGGCACAACAGTGCGAGCGTGCAGCTTTGGATACCGATAAACGCATCAGCAATTCCGAAGGCGCGACCGTCAACCTGCATGAGGCGCAATTCATCACCGCCAACAGCCTCGGTTTCGTCGGCGGCTTCCCGACTTCCCGGCACAGTCTCAGTTGCGCGGTGATTGCCGGACAGGATGATGCGATGGAGCGCGACTACTGGTACGCCGTGTCACGCGATGCCAAAGACATGATGGATGCGCAACAGGTCGGGCGCATCGCCGCAGAGCGCACCGTGCGCCGCCTGAACGCCCGCCAGATCGACACCATGCAAGTACCGGTATTGTTCGAGGCGCCGATCGCTGCGGGCCTGCTGGGCAGCTTTGTCGGCGCGGTGAGCGGCAGCAGCCTGTATCGCAAATCGTCATTCCTGCTTGATCGCATGGGCCAGCAGATCTTCGCGCCGCACATCAATATCACCGACGTACACGACATACCCAAAGGCCTGGCTTCCAGCCCGTTCGACGATGAGGGCGTGCAGACCAAGCGTCGCGTGGTCGTCGAAAACGGCGTACTGCGCGGATATTTTCTCGGCAGCTATTCCGCGCGCAAGCTCGGCCTGCGCACCACCGGCAATGCGGGCGGCAACCATAATCTGATCCTGCAATCGGGCGATCTCGATTTCCAGGGGATACTCAAGACCATGTCGCGCGGCCTGCTGGTCACCGAGTTACTGGGTCAGGGGATCAATGCCGTGACCGGCGATTATTCCCGCGGTGCGGCAGGTTTCTGGGTGGAGCACGGGGAAATCCAATACCCGGTGCAGGAGATCACCATCGCGGGGAACCTGAAAGACATGTTCCGCAATATCGTCGCGGTAGGCAGTGATGTGTTGGTACAAGGTTCGCGACAGTGCGGCTCGATCCTGGTCGAGGGCATGACCGTCGCGGGGCGCTGATTTCAAAATAGGAGCCGCAAGGGCAGCGGGAGCCGATCAACCGCAACCAATATCCCGGCATTAGTCGCCGAACTTGTGATCCACCACAAAATCCGCGATGCGCTGCAGCAACTCATCTTCCTGGTAAGGCTTGCCAAGGTAAGTGTTCACACCCAGTTGCATGGCGTAATCCCGGTGCTTGTCGGCGGTGCGCGAAGTGATCATGATGATCGGCAGGAGCTGCGTTCTGGCATCGCGACGCAGCTCCCGCACCAGCGAAAAACCATCCATGCGCGGCATTTCGATGTCCAATATCATCACATCCGGGGTGAACTCCTCAAGTTTCTCCAGCGCATCCACACCGTCTATCGCTGTCACCACCTGATATCCCGCGCGAACCAGCATGCGTGAGGTGATCTTGCGTACCGTGAGGGAGTCGTCGACCACCATGATCAACGGCTCCGAACGGGGCGGCGTTGCGCTGACCTTGTTTTCCGCATTGCTGCCGCTGCCAAAGCGTTGCGCCAGTTGATCCGGATTCAGGATCAGCACCACCTTGCCATCGCCCAGCACCGTTGCACCGGCAATGCCCGGTAAACGCGCCAATTGCGGGCCGATATTCTTGACCATCGCTTCCTGATTGCCGAGCAGTTCGTCAACATGCAGGGCGATATACTGCGTCCCGCTGCGCAACAGCAACACCGGATTGCGCGGCTGGATTTCCGGGGCGACATCCAGATTCCCGAGCAGATTGGGCAAGTAGTGCAGCAGGTATTTTTTTTCCTGCCACTCGATCTGGCGGTCTTTGTACAACGCATCCATTTCCGCCGGCTTTACCTGCCTGACCTGTTTGACCATGGTGGCCGGGATCGCATATCTCTGATCGCCTGCACGCACCATCAGGATTTGTGTGACCGCCAGCGTCAGCGGCAAATGGATGAGGAATTGCGTACCTTCCCCCGGCCTGGAACTGACATCGATACGTCCACCCAAAGCGGATATTTCACTGCGCACCACATCCATACCGATGCCGCGCCCGGCGATCTCGGTGATTTCTGAAGCCGTGGAAAGTCCTGCGGTGAATATCAGCTGTGCCAGGCGCTGGTCGTCTGCCGCTTCATCGTCATGCAACAACCCTGCCGCCAATGCCTTCTCGCGCAACTTTGCAAGATCCAGCCCGGCGCCGTCATCACTGAATTCGAATACCACCTCGTTGCCTTCCTGGCGCAGACTCAAACGGATCTCACCGATCGGAAGCTTGCCGCTCTGCAACCGTTGTTCGTCGCTTTCCAGACCGTGCACGATGGAATTTCTCAGCAAGTGCTCGAACGGTGCGACCATTCTTTCCAGCACGCTGCGGTCAAGTTCCACTGTGGTGCCCTGCAATTCGAGGTTGGCTCGTTTGTTCAACTCCTTGCAGCTTTGCCGAACGATGCGGTACAGACGATCGGAGATGCTGCTGAACGACACCATGCGCACGCTCAACAAATCCTGCTGTAACTCACGGTTAAGGCGCCCCTGCGTCAACATCGCGGCCGCGGTTTCTTCGAGGTTCTTCAACATCGATTGCTGCACGGTCTGCACGTCATGCACGCTTTCGTTCATGAAACGGGTCAGTTCCTGCAGGCGGGTAAAGCGGTCGAACTCCAGCGGATCGAACTGCTCCGCATTTTCCCTGGCCAGGGAAACTCGGGCCTGCATCTGGCTCTCTGCCTGGATCTCGACTTCGCGCAACTGATGGCGCAAACGTATCACACTGCCCGTCAATTCCTGCAGGCTTTCCTTCAAGACACGCATTTCGGTTTCAATGTGCGAACGCGCCACACTGATTTCACCCGCCGTATTCACCAGGCGATCCACCACATCGGAACGCACACGCAGCATATTGCCGGGCATGGCGCGTTCCACGCCCTGCTCGGGTGTGCGCCGATCCGTCCTGCGCTCTATCCCCGCCGGCTGGTCCGCTGCACGCCGCCCGGGAGGTGCGGGTTCTTGTCCTTCTTTGTGCTGATCCCCGCGCAACGCTTCAAGCAACGCCATAATATGATCGAAGTCGCTTTCCAGGACATCCCAGTACCCGGCTTGATCGCGCAATTGGGCAGCCGCCAACACGCGGTCTTCCATCTCATGGGCGATCTCACCGATATGCATTGCCCCCACCATGCGCGAGCTGCCCTTCAGGGTATGCAACAACCGTTTCAATAATTGCACTTGCTGCTCGTCATGGGGCGGGTCGCGCAATATCCGCAACGCCGCGCTGATTTTGGGACCCAGATCGGCGGCTTCTTCGAGAAACAGCGGTAGAAGCTGCTGGTCCACATCGTCAAACACCCGATGTTTGTCCGCTTCTATTGTCTCGGCCATAGTCACTGCGGCCGGTTTCGACAAGATTTCTGCAGTCACCCCGGCAAGCTGATTGGTTGCATCCAGCTTGTCATCACCGGCCAAAGCTGACAGGTTCATGTCAACGGGCAACTGCATATCCACGGGCTGTTGCTCCATCGGAGCGTTAATATTCGCTTGCGAAGATCCATCCGGCTGCGAATCCGCCGGCTCGTTTAGCCATTTATCGGGACTTTCGACGTCGGCCAGGAGCTGGTTGGCCAGATCACCTCGCGTTTGCGGCACATCTTTGTCGCAAATGCGTTGTGTCATATCATCCAGCGCGTTGATCGCCTGTTCAAGCGTCGATATCTGGCTGTCGCTCGGCGCGAACGGCTTATCCAGGCGCGATTGCAACCAGGCTTCCAGTGCGGAAGAGAGTTCAACCACGGGTGCAAATCCCATGGTACGGCCCACGCCTGCCAGTGTATGCGCGGCGCGCATGAAGTCGTACTTCACCAGCGGCGGTAATGCCGAGCGCAACTCGACAAAGTGCTGATGCAAAGCAGCGACATTCTGCTTCACCTCGTTAGTTGCGATATTGAACAGTTCCGGTGAAGACGGCTCCGCCCCGACAAGCTCATCACTTGTTTCAAGCGG
>JBBQNH010000093.1:0-8408 GCA_038329705.1 Burkholderiales bacterium
CTTGCCCGTTGCCATATCCACGCCGTAGATGCGCTGACCGTTGGTGGAGTAGGTGTAACGCACACCAAGCTTGTGCGCATATTGCTTGGCTTGCGCCAATCCCTCGGTGTGCGGCAAGCCCCAGCGCTTCGCCTCGATCACCGCCAGCTTACGGTTCTTGTAAAACAGCACATAGTCGGCGATCTCCGGTTTGCCGCGCTGACCGGCGCCTTGCAAGCGCCCCGGTGTGATGAACTCGCGCCGCACCCGGCTGCCGTCCACCACACCCCAGCCAGCGGCACGCAAGGCGGGGTCGATATGTTCGGCGCGGGTTTCGGCTTCGTTCATTGCCAATCGTTATTGTCTGATACAGCGGCAAGCTGCTCTAGCGTTTTATCTTCATGTTCATCGTTGCAAAGACTGAGAGACTGTCGGCGGCATTCCTCGGCAAACCCCGCACGCCGCGTATCCGGCACCCAGATCACAACAGGGCGCAATCCTGCCGCTCTTAATGCAGCACGCTGTCTCTGCCTCGGTACTGATAAATACACTGTCATCTCTCGCCCTCAAGTTGGCAACAACGCCGAATTACCCTAACATTCAACCCACAAGTTGCGGATTGGGGATTCCCGGTCGGCAAAAGGCCTCGGTGGATACATCGAGGCCTTTTGTTTCCCTGCGTATAAGCTATCGGAATATTGCACCGGAAGCTCTGATGTACTCTATGAAATTGATACAAGAAACCGAAACCGTCGGAATCGCGCACACTGCGGGAATTTTTCTCTTTGAAGAAACTTGGGGCGGATTGGTTTGCCGTTCTTCATCAGAAACCAATTCTGCCCCATGCTGCCGTGCTGTCGCGATTATCAGGATGTCGTTTTCGCCGACGCCTTTGGAATGGTAGTTATCATCCACAATACCCAGCAACCCCTTAATGCGTTTTGCATCCTGCAAGATCGCATTGCTGATCTCCAGTCGCTCCAAGTTATTTTCTTTCAGCCACTCACCACATTCCGGTGTTTTGTGATTCACCTCATCAAATGCCACATTGGACATCACCAACTCTTTCGCCGCAACTTGACCTGCCATCCATTCCCACAAGCCGGGAAACTGCCCTACCGGGTAGTTATCCCATGCATAGATCATGGACGACGCATCAAACACCCGCATAGTAGCGCTCCAACTGATGCAGGTCTTTGATCTTCAGGTTGTCGAGATAACCGCTCGCCTTGGCTAGCGTGATGTTGCGAGCGTACAAAGAGTCCAGCACAGTCCGCACAAACGTATCGCCAAAAATATGTATTGGCTCTCTGTTGCGGTACTCTCTGCTTCCGCCGCCTTTCTGAATAATCACAGAATGAGCAACCCATTGCCGATAAGCCTCATATCTATCAGTTGGCAAACGTCCAACATCCAGCAGGCGGCGCAGAATCACTTCTCCGCTCACGCCCAACGCCCTGCGCTGGTGCTCAAGCCAAAAATCGTATTCGGATACGTTATCGGGCCGTTCTGCATCACTGATGCTGGTCAAGAATGCATCCGGCACTAATAAAGAGCCCGCAAAAGCATTTGCTTCTCGCTCATGACCACGATGGGATTGCAGGTCGATCTCGTCGTCAATAGAACTGGTCTTGTGCAATAACAAATGACCAAGCTCATGTATGAGCGTGAAAGACTGCCGTGTTTCGCTATCCTGCTTCTTGACGACTATCACCGGGCAAACTTCGTCATACAGGGAAAAACCTATGATCGGATTTTCCTTGGCGATCTGCCACTTTCCGTTATAGCCGTTGCTGCGAAACACCAGTACGCCACGGGATTCCAAGGCTTCGCGGTAAGAATCGAAACTGTTATGGTCGCCTAACCCGAGCCAATGGCGGGCAATGCGCGCAACCTCGCTCAAATCGCCGCTTGGCAATACTGGTGGGGTGAACCGTGGGCGGTCGGCATCATCAAGGTCTTCGCGCAAACTCAAATACACCTCGCGCTGCTTTTCCACCCGTTCGATCAGCGCCTTGAGCTTGGCGGACAACTCCGGTTTCTGGTTTGCAAGAGTGCGGAACTGCGGAGAATGCACCTGCGCTTCATCAACCGCCCCCTCCTCAAGAAAGAACAGGATGCCCCTGCCGAAATGATCGGCTAGCTTGCGCAACTGGTTGAACGTCATGCCATCCTTCCCCGCCATCACATGATCCATGGTTGCGGAAGAAATGCCCGTTTCTGCCGCAAGCTGATCCGGTGTAATGCCTAGATCGGCACAACACCAAGCAATACGGGCCGGATTAATAGATTGAATGCGTTCCATACTGAGCATTATATCCGAGCACTCAGGCTCCGATAGCGCCACGGAATTAGGCAAAATACCCACAATGTATTGGCACGAAAGCGGCTAGACATATCGAAATTTCTCCCTTTTATCGACACATTCGGTCGATATGTCGATGGCGTCGACGTGTATAGAAATCGCCATTTTCTATACACGCCAATGCGGACACATATAAAAAACCCGGTTTCCTTATCACGTCGCCGCTCAATAAACCAACCGGTGACAAATTGTCACCGACTCGGCAACATCGCCGTGTACCATATCGAGGGCATCCTCGATATGGTCAGCGCCCGCATCACAACGCCCCGCTGAACGCCTGATGTAGCAGCGATTTTTTCAGTTCGGCTAGCGCGGCGAGCTTGCGCTGGTAGAGGGATTCGAGGCGTTGGGTTTCATTGGACAACGCATCTAAATCTGCGACAACACGGTCTTGTTCAGATAGATTGCGCGGGAAGGAAATATGGACTTCTCGAATTTCTTCCAAGTGAAGATTCGGGACGCCGACACCTTTAAGGCGTTTATTGAATTGACTTTTGGCTATCGGAGAATTGATGAAATAAAGCAGGAACCGCGGACGTATGACAGGGAGAGCCCTCAGCAACGCTAAACTGACGTAAATATCAAAAGTGGTATCACGATCAACCATTGCGGCTACGCCCGTAGTTCCATTCTTTGCCAGCAGTATGTCATTCCTTCTAGGCGCAACTCTCTTGTGCATTTCAAGGTGCTGTTTCGTGTCGATGTACTTGATGCGATCCCAGTCAATTTTTCCGCTCGTTACATTTCGCGAAGAAAGAAAAACCACTCCATTCTCAAAGTAAGTTGGCGTCTGGTGTGTGCCGTCAGTGATTTTTTCGCACACCTCTTTCAAATTTTTCTCTACCCATCCATCACCACGCCCTTCGGCGTTGCTCAGGGGCCTCTGGGTGAAGACGGATTGCAAATGGCTTTCGAACAGGGCGCGGGCGTTTTGCAGGTTCTGTTCGGCGTTGGCTTTGGCGGTGGCGATGCCGTCAAACGCTGCGTCGAGGATGCCAACGATGCGCTGTTGTTCGGGGAGCGGTGGTACGGGCAACTGAATTTCAACAATGTCTTTTGTTGAGACATTCTGCTGTGCAGCGCCGTGACCAGCACCCATAAGCTCTTCCCGAAACAAATCCGAATAAAGAAAGAACAGCAATAAGTCTCTTGTAGCTGGAGAATCTTTATTGATTGCGATTCGAGCTACACGTTGATTGAGAACTGCGGGAAGATGCGACTCCTGGATTACCCCAACTCGCCCAACGTTACCAGTGAGTGACACCAAGATGTCACCCTCTGAAAGAACGAACCTTTGCAGAGGACTCGCAGATGGAATTTCTACAAACTTTGGGTCTGACAATGAAACGTAGCCGTTTTGCACATTACCAATTCGCATCAAAAAAGAACCTGACTCCGAATAATCCTTGCTGCTAAATGCATATCCGTTCTGAATTTCCAGAAGCTCACCAAGCTTCTTTGTTTGCCAGCCAGCCTTCACAGCAGAGCCTTGATGTTCGCCAGCACTTCCACGCTCTCGGCATCCAGCGCGGCGATCTCGTCCATGATGTCCTGCGGGCTGCGGTGCGCGACGGCTTCGCCGCCGTTCGGGTTCTTCACCGACAGGTCGAAAGTGGCTTGGTCGATATTCACCGTATCCACGCTCCAGCTCTTCGGCGAATCGGCCTTGGTCTTTTGCAGCTCGACAAATTCGGCAAGGTCGGCATCGTTGAGCGGGTTGGTCTTGCCCATGTTGCGGCCGGGGTCGAGCTGGTAGTACCAGACCTTGCGCGTTGCTGAACCTTTCTCGAAGAATAGCACCACGGTCTTCACACCCGCGCCCTGGAAGGTGCCGCCGGGCATATCGAGCACGGTGTGCAGATTGCAGCTTTCCAATAAATGTTTGCGCAGGCTCACCGAAGCGTTGTCGGTGTTGCTCAGGAAAGTATTCTTGATCACCACTGCGCCGCGACCGCCCGCTTTCAAAAACTTGATGAAGTGCTGCAAGAACAGGAAGGCGGTTTCGCCGGTCTTGATCGGGAAATTCTGCTGCACTTCCTTGCGCTCCTTGCCGCCAAAGGGCGGGTTGGCGAGAACGATGTCGAAGCGGTCCTTGTCCTGCACGTCGGCGAGATTGAGCGCGAGGGTGTTGGCGTGGACGATGTTGGGCGCTTCGATGCCATGCAGGATCATGTTCATGATGGCGATGACGTAGGCCAGGCTTTTCTTTTCGATGCCGTAGAAGGTGGCTTCCTGCAAGGTCTTGAGGTCGCGCGTGGTGAGTCTGGTTGGTGCGCCGTTCAACCCTTCGACATAACCAGCGACTTGCGCGCTTGCGGGCTTAGTCGAATGGCTAGTAGTTCCATCAGGCTCAGGGCGAACGGGATTAAAAGTTTGGCCGGAGCGCAGGTAGTCGAATGCTTCGCACAGAAAGCCCGCGCTGCCGCAGGCGCCGTCGTAGATGGTTTCGCCTATCCTGGGCTGCACCACTTGCACCATGGCGCGGATCAGTGGGCGCGGCGTGTAGTACTCGCCGCCGTTGCGCCCGGCGTTGCCCATGTTCTTGATCTTGGCTTCGTACAGGTGCGAGAGTTCGTGTTTCTCGGCCTGCGAGTTGAAGCGCAGTTCGTCGATGTGGTCGATGATGTCGCGCAGGGTATAGCCGCTGTGGATCTTGTTTTTGATCTCGCCGTAGATTTCGCCGATCTTGTATTCCAGCGTTTTGGAGTCGGTTGCCTTGGCCTTGAAACCGTGCAGATACGGGAACAGCTTGAGGTTGACGAACTCGATGAGGTCCGGCCCGCTCATCGCGACATTGTGATCGAGCTTGCCGTTCTTATCCTTGGGTGCGGCCCAGGTATCCCAACGGTAAGGCTTGTCGAGGATGAAAGTATATTTCTTGCCTTCGAGCTGCGCTTCCAGCGCCTTGCTGTGTTCCAGCGCGTCGAGATATTTAAGGAACAGCAGCCATGAAGTTTGCTCGGTGTAATCGAGTTCGCTGGCGCAGCCAGCTTCCTTGCGCAGGTCGTCGTCGATATTCTTGAAGGCTTGTTCGAACATTTTTATTTTCCCTTCCACGGCACCAAGCCGATGGGTCGTTTTTTCTTGGGATCGAATGGTGTCATCAATTGGCGGATGGCGCTGATAAATTCTGCAATGGCGTGATCATGCGCGCAATGCTCGGCGAATATTAGTTATTTTACTCACAAGTTTTTCAAAACATATCGTCCGGTCTTGTTGCCGCCGACCTTCTCGACTACGCCCGCATCCAGCAACGGGCGCAGCAAGTCCATCGCGCCTTGTCTGGACACCCCCAGTGCTTTCCATATTTCACCGGGAGCCATGCCGCCATGATCGCGCAACAGATGCAGAAGCTGTTCCTGCCTTGGACGCAGAACCAGCTTCTCCGCCGACTTCACCTGCAGGGTTTGTATTCTCAGCCATACCCGCTCCAGTGTTTGCCGCAGCCCCGCCGCACAATATTCCAGCCACGCGCTCATGTCTTCTCCGGCCTTGCGCACGCCTTGCAGCGCGGCATAATACTTTGGCCGGTCTTCCCAATAATATTCATCCACCGAAAAAATGTGATGCGTGTCGAAGCCGCGCCGGTAAAGCTCCCACAGCGCGAGTGCCCGACCTGTGCGGCCGTTGCCATCGGCGAATGGATGTATCGACTCGAAGCGGTGGTGCAGGATGGCGGAACTGAGCACCGGCGAAAGTTTTTTCGCCTCTTTGTTCCACCATTCCAGCAACTCGAACATCAATCCCGAAACGGCATCCGGCGGAGGCGGAAGATATGGCCCAACCCGGACGGCGATCATCCGGTATTTTCCGGCTTCGCCCTGATCCATCACTTTGCCGGCCAGTATCCGGTGTAGCTCCAGAATATCCGTGTGGCCTATTTTCTTTTTGGTAGCGTTTTTTTCCACGTAGCGCAGGCCGGCAAAATAATTGATGACCTCGCGCTTCGGACGCGGCGCGGTTGCGGAAAGCTCGCGCCCTTCTTCCAGAGCGCGCACCTGTTCGAGCGTTAGCGGATTCCCTTCAATCGCTGTCGAGGCATGCACGTTGCGTGTGCGGGTATCCTTTTGCAATGCTGGTATCCAGGCGAGATCAACCACCGCGCTTTGTATCCGTTCGCGCAACGCCGCCACCTGCTCGACTTCGGCAAGCAGTGCCGGGGTGATGGTGAATTGCGGGACGTAGGCCATGAACGGAGGCTAATTCTATGTCAAGTATAAGTCAAGTTATGTGTCAAGTTGACTTGCTCCTTGTTAAGTAACCACTAAATAATCCGTCACACCGGCGGAGGCCGGTGTCCAGCCTATTGAAGATACTGGATTCCGGCTTTCGCCGGAATGACGATTCGGGACTTGTTCAATTCTGCTTGAGTCGAATCACTTCATGTCGATTTTTTCGTGTTTCATCGACACATTTCGTCGATGTGTCGATGGGTTCGACACATGCTATTTTAGATTTTGCGCAAAATCTAAAATAGCACTCGGCCTTATTTTAGAAAGTGCATAAAAACGGGGGAAGCCTTGTCGCTTCCCCACACACTAATTTCATTCCCCTTCGATACACCGCGCTACGCGCGGCACTCAGGGCGAACGGATTTGGGAAATCTATTTCCGCCCGATGGCGCGATAGCCGATATCGCGGCGCATCTGACAGCCGTCGAATTTGATCGTGTCGGCGATCTCGTAGGCACGTTGCTGTGCACGTTTGATCATGGTGCCCAGCGCGGTAACGCACAGCACGCGCCCGCCACTGGTGACCACCTTGCCGTCCTGCATCGCGGTGCCGGCATGAAATACGTGCGCGTCTTCCATGTTCTTGTCGCGCGCTTTGGGCAGCCCGGTGATGACGTCGCCCTTGCGCGGCGTGTCGGGATAATTGGTGGCGGCCATCACCACGCCGAGCGCGGTACGGCTGTCCCATTCCGCCTGCACCTTGTCCAGCGTGCCTTTGATGGCGTGTTCGACGATGACTGAGAAATCGCTTTTCAAACGCAGCATGATGGGCTGGGTTTCCGGGTCGCCCATGCGGCAGTTGAATTCCAGCACCTTGATGCCGCCGTCCGGCGAGATCATCAGTCCCGCATACAGGAATCCGGTGTAGACGATGCCTTCCTTGGCCATGCCGCTCACCACCGGCTGGATCACTTCGCGTATCACCCGCGCATGAAGCTGGGGGGTGACCACCGGTGCGGGCGAATAGGCGCCCATGCCGCCGGTGTTGGGACCCTTGTCGCCGTCCAGTAAGCGTTTGTGGTCCTGGCTGGTCGCCATCGGCAAAATGTTCTTGCCATCCACCATCACGATGAAACTGGCTTCCTCGCCGGCGAGGAATTCTTCGATCACCACGCGCGGCCCTGTCTTTTCAGAATGGGCGTCGCCGAACTTGTTGCCAGAAAATTTATCCTGGGCAAGCATCATGTCGACTGCGGCATAGGCCTCGTCGTTAGTCATCGCCACCACCACGCCCTTGCCCGCGGCGAGGCCGTCTGCCTTGACCACGATCGGCGCGCTGTGTTTATCGATGTAGGCCTTGGCCGCCTTGACGTCGCTGAAGGTTTCGAAGAATGCAGTAGGAATGTTGTGGCGCACCATGAAGCGTTTGGAGAAATCCTTGGAGGATTCGAGTTGTGCCGCCGCTTTGGTCGGGCCGAATATCTTCAGGCCTGCGGCGCGAAAGTCATCCACCACGCCGGCGGCCAGTGCGGCTTCCGGGCCGACCACGGTCATGTAGATGTCTTCGCGTTGTGCGAATGCGATCAGCTCGGGTATCGCGGTGATCGCGATATTCTCCATGCCTTCATCCAGCGCGGTACCGGCATTGCCGGGCGCGACATACACCTTCTGTACTTTGGGGCCCTGCGCGAGACGCCAGGCCAGCGCGTGTTCACGTCCGCCGGAACCGATGACAAGTATTTTCATTTCAACCTCATTTAGCGTAGCGCGTTATTGTAGGAGTGCAGCTTGCTGCGCGATATTTATTGAGCTCGCCCGACAAGTCGGGCTCCTACAAAACAGAAACGGTCCCGTGGGCCGTCCGGATTAATGCCTGAAGTGGCGGAAGCCGG
>JBBQNH010000094.1:0-8141 GCA_038329705.1 Burkholderiales bacterium
CGGCCCGGCCAGCGATTGTAGGCCTGCCAGGTCGGGTCGGAGCACTGGAAGATGAAGTCGGTGCGGCGATCATCACGCACGATGAATATCACATAGCTCTGCAAGCCCTCGCGTTCGGCAGTGAGTTTGCCGAGGTAGACCCCGCTGAGCCAGTCGCCCGGGATGGTGATCTCTGCGCACGGTTGCCATTGGCAATCGCGCACACGGTTTGTGCCGACCGGGGGATAGGCTTGAGTGATGCCCCGGAACGGCCCCAGACTCGAGACATGCCGTCCGCCGGTGCCGCCATAATATCCCATGCGATAGATGTCTAACGTGAACGACGAAACCGGATCGGTGCTGACGAAGAACGATATCTTCTCGCCGGATCGAACGCTCATTTTTGAACAATATCCTTCGATCCACGGGCAGTTGACCCGGGTCTTGGTGTCGACTCTCGTATTGGTCAGCATCCATTCACGGGTGCCGGACTTTTTGTTCTCGCTGCGGATCGGGTTGCTTTCGCCAAGCAATGAACTATTCATGAAGCCATAACCGGAAAACAGCGGTACTGTTCCCAGGCTGGCGGCACCCTTAAGGAAATCGCGGCGGCTAAAAGTCGGTGAGTTCGTTTTTTTCATGAGCAAAATAATATCCCGTTTTCGCTGGAACGCTTCGTTAATATACCCGTATGTCGAAAATAGCTCATGGCAGACAACTGAACAATTTCTGATGAATAAATCAAATGCCGTGAGCCTGGAATTTCCGGATGCGCCACAGGTGGAGCAGCAGCAGCAACGGAAACACCAGCGTGATGGTCTGTGCCAAACCGTTGTAGTTGAGCAGATGCCCGTAATGCCAGTGAAATATCGACTTCGCGGCAGAAGGGGAATTGTCGTTGAAGACAAAGTTCACAATAGCAAAGTAGCATAGCGAACCTGCGGCGCCGCAGGCGATTGCAGTCCTGTGCGGCAGCCACAATACCGTGAACAGCAGGAGAATTCCCGCGAGAATCCCAAGTACGGCCTCACTGTTGATCCACAGCAATAATGCCCATGACTTTAACAACAACGCGGCAATGATGAATTTCGCCAGCGCCACCACGCTCAAAATCACCAACAAGGTTGTCAGGAGATTGCGCGGTGTGCGCAGCACGGTCAGTATCAACGTGCCCAGCATCAGCAGATTCAGTGCGACAGCGCAACTTTCCCATGCGCTGAACGGTGCGGGTACGGGCGCCGCAAAGGGCTGGCGGGCCACTTCGCTGATGAACACATTGCCGAGCATCGGCAGGGAAGGGTTGATCTGCCCGAACATCCACAGCACCAGCAAGGCCAGGCCAAAATCCATCTCCTTGCCGTGGTGAAACAGTTCGGTGTGCCAGCGGGTTATCCGCGAGAACAGCCATGTCCATGAAGTCATGCTCGCCGCCAGTATTGCGCCTGTCAGCGCTCCCGCGCTGTTGGTCAGCAGATCCATATTGGAACTGGTACGGGTCGGCAAATACATCTGCAGATATTCCATGCCGGACGACAACAGCATGCCCAGGCACAGACCCAGAATCACGCTGACGATCGCGCCGAAGCGAACGCGCAACACCAGTCCGACCAGTAAACCGAAAGGTAGATAGGACAGCAGGTTGATGACCGCATCGAAGGCGGTATAGGTGAGTTGAAAAGGTGTGGCGAGGACGTCGGTAAACTTCAAGCCCTGTTCGCGCCAGCCCGAGAACGGTGACAGGCTCCCGTACATGATGAATAGTGTATAGCCGATCGTCAGCCAGACGTTCAACCGCAAGCGGTGTCCGGTGATAAGGGGGGGATTTGTCTTTTGTTCCGGCATGTTCAGTAACTTCAAAGGATCAACGGTCGCACAAGTTTAACCTATTCAATCGTACGGCATCCGGGCGCGTATCGGTACATCGGGCCATCTCCCAAAAAGCAAAAACCGGGCTAAGTCCCGAAGCGCCGACAGGGTATAATTGCGCCACTTTTTTAGTCTCACCCCCCGATGAATATCCTTTACGAAGAAGACGGCAGTTTCAAGGTCGGCAGCATCATGGCCGACAACACCACCTCGCTACAGATCGAAAGTTTGTCCGGCAAGCGCAGCAAGGTCAAGGCAGCCAATGTGATGCTGCGTTTCACCCAGCCTGCCCTGGCAGAATTCATGGCCCAGGCCGAGGCGCTGTCGGAATCCATCGAGGTGGAGTTCCTGTGGGAATGCTGCCCGTCGGACGAGTTTGGCGCCGAGCTAATCGCCGCCGAATATTTCGGACATGAGCCGAGCGCGCTGGAAGCCGCTGCAGTCCTGATACGGCTGCACAGTGCGCCGATCTATTTTCACAAGAAGGGAAAAGGACGTTATCGTGCCGCACCGCCCGACGTGCTCAAGGCGGCACTGGCCGGGGCAGAGAAGAAACGCCAGCAACTGGCGATGCAGGCGCGCTACACCGAGCAGCTGAGCCGTTTTGAATTACCCGCCGAGTTCGCCGGGCATCTTGCGAATCTGCTTTACAAACCCGACCGCAACACCCTCGAGGTCAAGGCGCTGGAGGCGGCCTGTGCCGCAACCCATCTGTCTGCCGCGCACCTGCTGCAAGGCTGCGGTGCTTTGCCATCTATACAGGACTACCATCTGCAGAAATTCCTGTTCGAGCATTTCCCGGATGGCACCGGTTTCCCGCCTGTCGAATTGAGCGGATGGGAAGAATTGCCACTGGCAGGGGTCAATGCATTCAGCATCGACGATGCGACCACCACGGAGATCGACGATGCGTTCTCGGTGGAAAAACTGGATAACGGAAACTGGCGGATCGGTGTGCATATTGCCGTTCCCGCTCTGGGAATGCCGCGCGATTCAGCGGGTGACAGGATCGCCGCAGGACGGCTCTCCACGGTGTACATGCCGGGCGCCAAGATCACCATGCTGCCCGACAGTGTGGTGGAGGCGTTCACGCTATGCGCCGATCGAGTGTGCCCGGCATTGTCGATGTATAACGAGGTTGATTGCGAAACGTTGGCGATACTGGCTCACGAGAGCCGCGTCGAACGCATCCATATCGCGGCGAATCTGCGCCATGACACACTGGAACCGCTGTTCAACGAGGAGACACTGGCTGCCGGCAAGCTGGATTATCCCTATGCGGGCGAACTGACCCTGCTGTGGAATCTGGTGCAAAAACTGGAAGCCGGGCGCGGCAAGCCGTCCGACAACAGCACGCAGCAGGTGGATTACAATTTCCATATCGAGTATGCCCCGGACAGTGAGAATGGCGCAGTCAATGAAAACAGCCGGGTCAGCATCACCCAGCGGCGGCGCGGTTCGCCCATCGATAAGGTGGTTTCCGAGCTGATGATTCTGGTCAACAGCGAATGGGGCAAGCACCTTGCAGAGCATGGGTTCGTCGGCATCTACCGCACCCAGCAAAACGGCAAGGTGAAGATGAGCACGGTCGCCGCACCGCATCAGGGTCTTGGTGTGGCGCAATACATGTGGTCGAGCTCGCCGTTGCGCCGTTATGTGGATATGGTGAACCAGCGCCAGATCATCGCGATGTTGCGCGACGCGGAACCGGCCTATCCGAAAAACGACCCCGCGCTGTATGCCACGATGCGCGATTTCGATACCATGTACGGCATCTATAACGACTTCCAGCGCAGCATGGAACGCTACTGGTGTTTGCGCTGGTTGCAACAGGAACAACTCGAGGAAGTCGAAGCGACCGTGCTGCGCGAAAACCTGGTGAAACTGGGCAACATCCCGCTTGCCTTCAAAGTGCCTTCCCTGCCCGAACTGCCCGCCAATTCCCGGGTGAAACTGGCTATCGTCTCGATCGACCTGCTGGACTTGAATCTGCAAACGCGATTTATCGCGAACATAGAGGAAACTGTTTGAAACCCGGCCACAAAAGTCGGTCGCAGGGAACTCTGGGACATTTCCGCACCAGGTTGTCCTTTTCGATGTATTTCTCCATCGCGCTGCATGCGTTCCTGTTGTTCGGCATCGCACTGGTGTTGCCCGATCCGCGCAGCGCGGCTAATTTTCTGGATCCGCTGCAGGTGGTGCTGGTCAACAGCAAATCAAAGTCAAAGCCCGTCCAAGCCGATGCTTTGGCACAGCACAATCTGGATGGCGGCGGCAACACCGCCGATGACAGGCGCGCCAAGAGTCCGTTGCCCACGATACGCAACGATCCCAAGTTCACCCCCGAACAGCAGGCCAAGCGCATCGCGGCACTGGAACAGGAGTCGAAGCGCATGCTGACCAGCTTGAAGAGTGATTACACAACCGTGCAAACGGAACCGAAAATGCAGAAAAGCAGTACGGCCAGCAACGGTGAGGAACTGGTGCAGCGTGCGCTGGAGATGGCGCGGCTTGAAGCGCAGATCAGCAAGAACTGGGATGCCTACCAGAAGATGCCACGCCGGAAATTCATCGGCGCACGCACGCAGGAGTACCGCTTTGCACAATACATCGAGGACTGGCGTGTCAAAGTGGAGCGTATCGGCAACCTGAACTATCCTGAACAGGCGCGCCGCCAGCAGATATTCGGCAGCCTGCAGCTCAGCGTCTCGATACGCGCGGACGGCAGTCTGGAAAGTGTGGAAGTGAGCAGAACTTCAGGCCAGCGTATCCTGGATGCGGCGGCAATGCGTATCGTCAAACTCGCCGCACCCTATGCCCCGTTGCCGCCGAGCATCACCAAAGATACCGATATCCTGACCATCACGCGTACCTGGACATTCACCCCGTCCGCGCGGTTGGAAAGCGAGTAACGCCTTGCTGTGCCCGGTTTATTTCGCTAGAGTGCGCGCCATGCGTTTTTTGACCTCCCGGCTTCTGCTGATCCTTGCCTTGCTGTTCGCCCAGATGGGCGGTCTGGCCCATGGCATTTCACACATAATTGCCGAGCGTTCCCATGATTCGAGCCAATCGCTGCCGCATGACAAATACTGCAGCCAGTGCGAGGCTTACGGCCAGATCGGCGGGGCGATCGGTAGCAGCAGCATCAGTTTTGCCTGCAGCGAGAGTTTTGAGACGCTGCATTTCAACCAACCCGCTTCTTCATCCTCGGTTACCTTCGTCGCATTCGCGGCGCGCGCCCCGCCTTACTCCGCTTAAGCCTATTCAACTTCCCCGCCGCAAGTGTGCGGGGTTTTGCCATGCTTATAAGGAGTAACCATGTCCCGAAATTTATATTGGTGCGCGGCTGTTGCCGCGTTGCTCGGCAATCCGCTCTGTGCCTACGCGGCAGACGATGCCGACCTGCAAGCCATTCGCGATCAGATGCAACAATTGAAGCAAAGCAGCGAGCAAAATATCCTGCAACTGCAACAGCGCGTCCAGCAAGCTGAAAATGCTGCCGCGCAGGCCCAGGCCTCTGCACAACAACCACGCAGCATTGCCGCCCCAAGCAGTGCCAACAGTTTCAATCCCGCCGTGGCCATGATCCTGTCCGGCACTTACGAACAATTCAGACAGGACCCTGCCATTCCCGTTACCGGCTTTGCGATGGCTGCAAACAATACGGGTTATACGCGCGGGTTTTCGCTGCAGGAGTCCGAGTTGAGCATCTCTGCCGACATCGATCCGCTGTTCAGCGGTGTGGGTACATTCTCGCTGGCCCCGGAAGGCGGTGTCAGCGTGGAGAACGGATTCGTGCAGACCGGCGCGTTGGGCAGCGGCCTCAACCTCAAATTCGGGCGCTTCTTCTCCGGCCTCGGTTATCTCAACGAACAACATGCGCATGTCTGGGATTTTGCCGATCAGCCGCTGGTATATCGCGTGTTGTGGGACAACCAGTACGCCGACGATGGCGTGCAGCTGAAGTGGCTGGCGCCGACCGATATGTTCCTCGAAATCGGCGGCGAGCTTGGTCGCGGGCTTGGATTTCCGGGAACCGACCAGAACAAGAATGGCGCAGGATCGACCGTGGCGTTCGCGCATATCGGCGACGATGTCGGCATCGAAAACAGTTGGCGTGCCGGGGTCTCCTATCAGCAAACCAGACGTGTAGATGCGGTCAGCAATGCCGTGGATTCGCTCGGTGTGCCGATAAACAATCAGCTCAATAGCTTCACCGGCGACAGCCGCACCGCCGGGCTGGATTTCGTCTGGAAATACTCGCCCAACGGCAATATCCGCGAACGCTACCTCAAGGTGCAGAGCGAATATTTCCAGCGCAGAGAGGATGGCTTGTTGACTGACAACCTTGCCAACACGGGCAGTTACTCCAATACCCAATCAGGTTGGTACCTGCAAAGCGTCTACCAGTTCATGCCGACCTGGCGCACCGGCCTGCGCTATGACCGGCTTGACCCCGGGACGGCGAGTGTCGGTGCATCCATCGCCGGCAGTATCGTCAGTAATTACGGATACAGTCCGTCGCGCCTGACCTGGATGACGGATTACAACCCGAGCGAGTTCACCCGGATACGTTTGCAACTGGCACACGACGAATCACGCCAGGGGCTGACCGACAACCAGCTGTTCGTGCAATACATCATGAGCCTGGGCGCGCATGGCGCGCACCAGTATTGATACGCGCAACCAAAAAGGAAAGAACATGAAGAAAATTATCCATACATTTTTGCTGTTGCTGCTGAGCGGCAACGTCCACGCAGCCCTCAATGTGTTCGCCTGCGAACCGGAATGGGCAGCGCTCACGCAACAACTCGCCGGTGATAAGGCTGACATTTACACTGCCACCGGGCCGCTGCAGGATCCGCATCAGGTGCAGGCGCGCCCCAGCCTGATCGCCAGGGCACGCAACGCACAACTGGTGGTGTGTAGCGGCGCGGAACTCGAGATCGGCTGGATGCCGGTGGTGTTGCGCGAATCGGTGAATAGCGCCATTCAACCGGGCAGCATCGGCAATTTTGCAGCAGCGAAATATGTCACGATGCTGGAGGTGCCAACCAGACTCGATCGTGCCGATGGTGACGTGCATGCGGAAGGCAATCCGCATATCCAGACCGACGCACGCAATTTTCTGCCTATCGCGGATGCCCTGAGCAAACGCCTGATCCAGCTTGATCCGGCCAACACGACGCTTTACCGGCAACGGCTCGCCGCATTCGATCAGCAATGGCGTGCCGCGATCAAAAAGTGGGAACAACAGGCCGCGCCGTTGAAGGGCATACCCGTCATCGTGCATCACAAGGGCTTTGCCTACCTGAACGACTGGCTGGGTCTGAATGAAGTCGCCGAACTGGAACCCAAGCCCGGCATGGAACCCAGCGCGGCATATCTGGGCAAGGTACTGGGTGAGCTGCAACAACATCCGGCCAGGATGGTGATACGTGCCGCATATCAAAATGAGCGCCCTTCGGAATGGATCGCCGAGCGCGCGCATATTCCGGCTGTGAACCTGCCCTTTACCGTGGGCGGGACACCACAAGCGACCGACCTGTTCACGTTGTTCGACGACACCATTCAACGGTTGCTGGCGGGGCTGAAATGAACGACATCGAACTCAGTATTTTGTTGCCCGCATTCATCGCGGGATTGCTGGTGCTGGCAACCCATATTCCGTTTGGCATGAAGGTGCTGGAGCGCGGCGTGATCTTTGCCGATCTTGCCGTCGCGCAAATCGCCGGACTGGGTGTGATCATTGCGGGCCTGCTCGATCTGACCGAAAAACCGGTGCTGGTGCAGGCGATCGCCGCCGCCAGCGCATTGTGCGGTGCTGGTTTGCTGGCATGGATCGAAAATCGTCTGGCCGAAGTCAAGGAAGCCTGCATTGGCCTGACCTTTGTGCTTGCCGCCAGCGGCGGAATCCTGCTAATGAGCCATGACGTGCACGCGGGCGAACATCTCAAGGATCTGCTGGTCGGGCAGATATTGTGGGTAAACACCAATCAGCTGATCGCCACGGCGTTATTGACTATTGCGCTACTGGCGCTTTGGCAGTGGAGCGAATTGAAGACTCATTATCTGGGTTTTTACGCGCTGTTCGCCCTGGCGGTCACCGCCTCGGTACAATTGGTCGGCGTGTATCTGGTATTTGCCAGCCTGATCGTTCCTGCACTCGCCACCTGCCGCATCCGCCGGTGGCGCACACTTTATGCCTTTGCGATCGGCGTTAGCGGTTATGCGGCCGGGTTGCTGCTGTCCGCATGGTTTGATCTGCCGAGCGGCGCTACTGTGGTGTGGGCGAT
>JBBQNH010000095.1:0-8020 GCA_038329705.1 Burkholderiales bacterium
GTCCGGGTATGCGCATTCCGTGGAAACCTGGATGGACGGCAAACTGACGGGTGGTTTGTACGGTGTCGGTATAGGACGGATGTTTTACGGCGAATCCATGTTCAGCGAGGTCGGCAACGCTTCGAAGATCGCACTGGCTCATCTGGCCAGGCAACTTGAGCGCTGGCAGTTCGGCATGATCGATTGCCAGATGTACACCCCGCACCTGGCCTCGCTGGGTGCCCGCGAGATTCCGCGCAGTCAGTTTCTCGCTGGCCTGAAAGAATTGATACACTGTGCGCCGGTAACAGACTGGCAATTCGATCAAGATCTTTTTACATGAGCCTGCTCAACGACATTCCACTCTCCGCGCTGCATTATTATCTGACCGCGCCCTATCCGTGCAGTTACCTGCCCGATCGGCAGGCACGCTCGCAAGTTGCCACCCCGGCATTATTGATCAGCACGGCGGTCTATTCGGAACTGGTGCAACACGGGTTCCGTCGCAGCGGTTCCTATACCTATCAACCGTATTGCGACAATTGCCGTGCCTGTGTCCCGCTGCGCATTCTGGCAAAAAAATTCTCTGCAAATCGCTCGCAGCGGCGTGCCTGGAGGCAACATGCGCATCTCGATGCCACGTTGCACCCGTTGCAGGACCATGTCGAATATTACGACCTGTATCAACGTTACCAGCGGGCACGCCATAAAGACGGGGGCATGGACAATGATGACCGCGAGTCATACCAGAACTTCCTGTTGCAAAGTCATGTGGATTCGCTTTTGGTGGAATTTCGCGAACCCATGGAAATTGGCCGTGACGGGCAGGGTGTGCTGCGCATGGTCAGTGTGATCGACTTGCTCAGCGACGGTTTGTCCTCGGTGTATACATTCTATGATCCGGATCTGCCGCGTGCCCGCCTCGGGATCTACAACGTGTTGTGGCAGATCGAGCTGTGCAGAAAGTTGGACCTGGACCATGTCTACCTGGGTTACTGGATCGAACACAGTCGCAAGATGGCCTATAAAACCCAGTATCAGCCTGCCCAGGGTCTGCAGAACGGCCTTTGGCGACCACTCGATACATCTGTTCCGGATCCGGCAGAAGGACATCCCGCATGACATTGATCGTTATCGCGCCCGGGTAATCTTGACCATGTATTCACTGTTGCGTCCCGCGCTGTTTCAGCTTGACCCCGAAGTCGCGCACCATCTTGCGCTGGGTAGCCTGAAGGTCATGCATTCATTGGGTTTTAGCGGATTCATTGCACCGCAACCTGTTGCCGATCCGCGCACCGTGATGGGACTGGATTTCCCCAATCCGGTCGGCCTCGCTGCCGGACTCGACAAGAACGGCGATTGCATAGGCGGATTGGCGGCGCTGGGCTTTGGTTTCATCGAGATCGGTACGGTCACCCCTTTGCCCCAACCCGGTAATGCCAAGCCGCGCCTGTTTCGCGTGCCGCAAGCCAGCGCCTTGATCAATCGCATGGGTTTCAACAACGGCGGTGTGGATGTGCTGATCGAGAACGTCCGGCGCAGCGACTATCGGGGGATATTGGGCATCAATATCGGCAAGAACGCGTCCACGCCGATCGACAAGGCGGCCGAAGATTATCTGGCATGCCTGCGCAAAGTGTACGCATATGCCAGTTACGTCACCGTCAACGTTTCCTCGCCCAACACCAAAAATCTGCGTCAATTGCAGGGCGGGGATGAATTGAACGATCTCCTGACGCAACTCAAGGCAGAGCAGCAAAGGCTGGCCGACAAGCATGGCAGATACGTTCCCGTTGTTTTGAAGATCGCGCCGGATATGGAGGCTGTGCAAGTCGTCCAGATCGCGCGCCTGCTGGTGCGGCACCGCATGGATGGTGTGATCGCCACCAACACCACGCTGTCGCGCGAGGGAGTGGAGAATCTGCCGCATGGTACAGAAACCGGGGGTTTGAGCGGTGCCCCGCTACGCGACAGATCCACCAGTGTGATTCGCCAACTCGCAGCCGAACTGCAAGATGAATTGCCCATCATCGGTGTGGGCGGCATCCTGAGCGGAATGGATGCCGCAGAAAAGATCAGGGCAGGCGCATCCCTGGTGCAGCTATACAGTGGTTTGATCTATCGCGGCGCGTCGCTGGTGACAGAAAGTTGTGCCGCGATTCGTTTGTCCCGAACCTGAAGAAAAGCGCGTACTTGGCCGGAGAACGTGCCAGTCGAGGTTTCTGCCTTGGCGCGCTGTATGGATTTGGGGCCATCGCATCATCAGTCAGGGGTTGGGGTTGAACTCTTTTTAATATTAGAATAGCGTGATGCTTGGTGTGCTGGAAATTGCTTGCGTATCCGCCATCCATGTTCCGAAAAACCGAAGTAGTGGTTGAACCGCCAGAGTATTACGCCACCCGGTACAAAAAATTCCAGTAAAATCGCTTCCCTTCCCGAAGGAGTTTCAAGTAATGAATGCAGAACGTATCGTTCGTATCGTCGCAGGTTCTTTCATACTGCTTTCTCTGGCGCTGGGCGTAGAAGCCAGCCCGGTATTTGTGAGCAAATACTTTTTGTTGTTCACCGCATTTGTCGGTTTGAATCTGTTTCAGAGTGGTTTTACCAAAATCTGTCCGCTGAACAGCATCCTCGCCAAATTCGGTGTTAAAAGCGGTTCGTGTTGAGTAAGTCACTTTGGTCAGGCAGACCGGAAAACTCCAAGCTGGCTTACCTTAGTCTGGCTTTGACCGGGCTGATGTGGGTGCTTCCATTCCTGCATTACCGCCATGAAAATCCGCTGACGACTTTCGACCAGGAATGGTGGAGTGCCATGCTGGGCCTGCTCGCCGTCACGCTACTGGCCGAGCGGGAATTCTGGCAGAAACCCGAGATCCCGCGCATCGCACAATTTCCCGCCGTGTTGATCCTCATCGCGCTATTGCAATTGTATTTGGGCAAGATGCCCTATTTCGACCAGACCATGCTCTATGTGTTGTATCTGTTGTTTGCGACTTTGTTGATGTTGCTGGGGGCGAGATTGCGGGTTGTTTTTGGCGTCGAAAAGCTGGCTGTCACATTGGCTTTCTTTTTGCTGGCAGGAACGGAGCTGAATGCATTGATTGGCGTACTGCAGCATTACAAGCTGCATACTCCGCTGGATGCCTGGGTTGTGAGGCTGGTTTCCCCCGGTGTCTATGGCAACTTGGCCCAACCCAATCATTTTGCCGATTACATAGCGCTCGGCTTGATCTCATTGGGCTTGTTATTCCAGCAGCGCAAGATCAAGTTTATCTACGTGGCCCTGCTGGCATTGCCACTGCTGTTTACGATGACCCTGAGCGGTTCGCGCAGTTCATGGCTGTATCTCCTGCTGATGACCTCCATGGCATGGTGGTCCGCGCGGCGCGATATCAGCTTGCGGCCATTGCTGCGCTACAGCTTACTGCTGGTGGCCGGGTTCGGGCTGATGCATCTGCTGGTGCAGATGTCGTTCATGATCGGAGCCGATAGCGGCGTCAATTCGGTGCAGCGGATGCTCGCCAGCAGCGGAGGGGGCGATACCAGCGGCAGCATACGGCTGTATTTGTGGCATGAAGCATGGCTGATGTTTTCGCAATCACCGTGGCTGGGGGTCGGCTTCGGCCAGTTCGCCTGGCATCATTTTCAGTTGTTGCCCGAGTTGCGTGCCGGCAACATTTCCGGGCTTTACAACAACGCGCATAATCTGGTTTTCCAGCTTGCCGCGGAAACCGGCATCGCGGGATTATTGGTGTTGTTTGCATCACTGGGGGTTTGGCTTTACGGGTTGCGGCGTGCGGCCCTGAGTGCGGCACACTGGTGGGGATATTCCGCGTTGGGCGTGCTGGCCATCCACAGCCTGCTCGAGTATCCGATGTGGTATGCCTACTTCGTGGCAGTCGCTGCGATTCTGCTGGGAGTATTCGACGAAACGCGTTACCGGCTGGAATTGCGCAAAGTCGGGCGCCTTGCATTGATGATGATTTTACTGCTGGGTTTGTTATCGCTAATGCAGTTGCACAGTGGTTACCAGCAGCTGAAAGACGTTTTGGCAATACGTGCCGATACCGGCAAGATTGCCAATGCACCACAACAGATTCGCGACGGGTTGATTGCGGTGAACAATGGCTCGCTGCTGGGGCCCTATGCCGAGTTGTATATGCTTTCATACGCCGAGGTGAATCCGGATCACATCGAGCAAAAACTCGCGCTGGGTTCGCGGGTGATGCGATTCTTGCCGGTTGCCTCGGTGGTCTACCGGCAAGCCCTGTTTTTGGCCCAGAACGGCCAGCTGGCAGAGGCCAAGCAATTGCTTGAACAGGCGATCTGGTCTTATCCGGGGGATAGTGTCGCGGACCAGTTACTGATGAGCCTGGCCGAGAAAGACCCCGCGCATTTTTCGGCTCTGTTAGAATTTGCAGCCCAAAAAGAACAGGAGCATGCCCGTGCAGTTCATCAGCAGTAATATTCTTCCGATTTTTATCGCCGTGTTCAGCGGCATCATGTTGTTGTGGTCATTTTTTGGTAATCGCTTTCGCGGGGTCAAGGAAGTGGATACGGCGGCGGCGATGCAGCTCATCAATCACAAGGATGCTATCGTGCTGGATGTGCGGGAGCCAAACGAATATGCCTCGGGTCATGTGCTGAATGCAAAACACATTCCATTGGGCAAGCTAAAAGAACGCATGGGTGAACTGGAAAAATACAAGGATCGCCCTGTCGTGGTGGTATGCCGTAGCGGCAACCGTTCCGGTACAGCATGCTTTTTGCTGGGCAAGCAGGGTTTTACCCAGGCTCACAATCTGGCCGGCGGCGTGCAGGCCTGGCAGAAAAACAAATTGCCGCTGGAAAAATAAACATGGCAAACGTCCTGATGTATTGCACCGCTGTGTGTCCCTATTGCGTACGCGCCGAACATCTGCTGAAACGCAAGGGAGTGGAGAATATCGAGAAGGTGCGCATCGACTTGCAGCCGGAATTGCGGATCGCAATGGTGGAAGAGACCGGACGACGCACCGTTCCGCAAATCTATATTAACGGCGTCCATGTCGGCGGCTATGACGATCTTGCGGAACTCGATCAAGCCGGCGGACTGGACGAGCTATTGGCAAAACCGGAATTTTCGTAGTAATACTTCAAGGAAAAGAACATGACAGAAGCAGCGCAGGTCAACAATCAACCCATATTCAATCTGGACAAGATATATGTGAAGGATCTTTCACTGGAAGTCCCGCATGCGCCGAAGATATTTATGGAGCGTGAGAATCCGCAAGTCGATATCCAGCTCCATACCCAGGCCAGTTCCTTTGAAGCAGGACAGTATGAGGTGCTGGTGATGGCAACCATCACCGCCAAGATCGGCGAAAAGACCATGTTCCTGGTCGAACTCAAGCAGGCAGGGATATTCCAGATACGCAATGTGCCGGCCGATGAATTGGAGCCGATCCTGGCGGTGATGTGCCCCAACATCCTGTTTCCGTATTTGCGCCAGGTCGTTTCCGATGTAGTGGTGCGCGGCGGTTTCGCCCCGGTGTTGTTGAACCCGATCAATTTCGATGCGCTGTACCAGCAGCAAAAACAACAATCACAGGTCGCCGCATCAGCTACCACCCACTAATGAAATTGTGTCCCCGTCTGGCTGTCCTGCTTGTGCTGTTGCTTGCTGCAAATGCGGCTCAAGCGATGGATTATGTGTCAGTCAGCGCGAGCCACGCGATACTTTATAACGCGCCCTCGACCACTGCGAAAAAGTTGTTCGTGGTGAACCGTTATATGCCGTTTGAGCAGGTTGTCACACTGGAAAGCTGGGTCAAGGTACGGGATCGTTCCGGTGGCATGTATTGGGTGGAGAAGCGTGTGCTCAGCAGCAAGCGTTACGTGATGGCGCTATTGCCGCTGGTAGACGTTCGCTCGGCACCTGATCCCGGTTCGAAACGGGCGTTTCAAGTTCGCCAGCAAGTGTCCCTGGAACTGATCGACGCCAACGGCGCCGGATGGCTCATGGTGCGCCATCAAGATGGAAACATGGGTTATGTGCGTAAAACAGATGTATGGGGTGGCTGAGTATGACGATCGGGAACGATGCGGCCTGTAATATCCGCCGGCAGCCTGTCCGGTTTCCGGTATGTCATGATGCAAACGGAACTGTGTCCCAAGTCCCGGGCGGTTTTCTGCATTGTTGCCCGACCGGATTTGGGATAATCAGATGAATATCACGATCGTCGGCGCGGGAGCATGGGGGACAGCACTTGCCATCAGCCTGTCGGCGGGTCATCAAGTTACCCTGTGGGCGCGCGATGCCACTCAAGTCGAAGCGATGCGTGCCAACCGCATCAACCAGCACTACCTTCCCGAGATTCCGCTGCCCGACCAGATCGAACTAAGCTCGGATCTTGCCTCCGCTTTGGCTGCGGCAGAGTTGGCGATCATTGCAGTGCCCACATCCGCATTGCGTCCGATCTTGCAGCAGCTCTCGCCATTGCCGCGGTGTTTCAACGTGATCTGGTTGTGCAAGGGTTTCGAGGCAGAGACCGCAAAATTACCGCACCAGGTCGTGGCAGAAGTGTTGCCAGAAGGATACAAATACGGGGTATTGTCCGGGCCCAGCTTCGCACAGGAGGTCGCGCGCGGTTTCCCCACCGCGATGACACTGGCCTCTGCGGACGATGAATTTGCCCGCGACACCGCGCAGGCGCTGCATCACGCTTATTTGCGCATCTATGCAAGCAATGACCTGGTAGGGGTCGAGGTCGGCGGGGCGGTGAAGAACGTGATGGCGATCGCTGCCGGCATCTGTGACGGTATGGGGTTGGGGCTGAATGCACGCGCGGCATTGCTGACACGCGGTCTGGTCGAGATCACCCGGCTTGGGCTGAAGCTTGGCGCACACCCGGAAACGTTGAGCGGTCTTTCCGGACTGGGCGATCTGATCCTCACCTGTACCGGCGACCTGTCGCGCAACCGCAAGGTCGGTTTGATGCTGGCCCAGCAGCACGAACTGCCGGAAATTTTGCGCAAGCTCGGACATGTCGCCGAGGGCGTTTACACGGTGCGTGAAGTGCATCACCTTGCCCGGCGACTGGGTGTATCCATGCCGATCTGCGAAGCTGTTTATCGCATCATCTACGAACACGTTCCGGCTGCAGAGATGGTCGCCACGCTGTTGAATCGCACACCCAATCTGGAGTTTGAGGGTGATTGATCCACGCTGTAGTTTGTCCGGCTATTTCCTGCGCCGGAATACCATATCCCATACCCCGTGTCCCAGGCGTATCCCGCGCTGCTCGAATTTGGTAAGCGGGCGATAGTCAGGGCGGGGTGCGTAATTCTCCGACGTGTTTTCCAGCAACGGTTCGGCACGCAATACCGCTAATACCTGTTCCGCATAATCCTGCCAATCGGTGGCGACATGGATATAACCGCCCGGCTTCAGCTTCGTTACCAGTTGCGCGATGAACGGCGCCTGGATCAGGCGGCGCTTGTTGTGGCGCGCCTTGTGCCACGGGTCGGGGAAAAAGATATGCACGCCATCCAGCGTGCCATCGGCGAGCATATCGCGCAAAACTTCAACCGCGTCGTGCCGGATGATGCGGATATTGGCTATCTGCTGCGCATCGATGAGTTTCAGCAGGTTGCCCACCCCAGGCGTGTGCACCTCCAGTGCCAGATAATCATTGTCCGGGTGGGCAAGCGCGATGGTTGCGGTGCTGTCGCCCATACCGAAACCGATCTCCAGTATCCTGGGCGCAGTGCGCCCGAAGGATTGCTCCAGGTCCAGTTGCCTTGCGGCATATTCGATCCCGAAGCGCGGCAGCAACATTTCGCAGGCGCGTTGCTGGGCAGGCGAGACGCGCCCTTGCCGCAATACATAACTACGGATGTGTCGTTTGGAAAGATCGTCGTCAGTCATGGTGTTTAAATCTGAATTCGGCAGATGGGCGAATTATGTAGAAGCGGGCCATGCCCGCGAGCGCCTGTCGCGGGCATGGCCCGCTCCTACAAAGGACTGTTCTTGTCAGACATTGGGATTAGCTGCGTGTGG
>JBBQNH010000096.1:0-7945 GCA_038329705.1 Burkholderiales bacterium
CCCACCCAGGCAGCAGGTGCGAGCGCGACGATCCCGCCGGCAGCGATTCCTGCGGTGGCCAGCATGACCATGACCGAAGTCGGACCAAGTTGATTGAAATACAGTGCCATTGCGCACACCCCGCCCCATGCCAAAGCAGACATGACGGTTCCCAAAGCAAACAAAAAACGCCATCGCCGTTGTTCAGTGGCATATAACTCGTCAAATCGCAAAGCCAGATAAAGCCGGCCGACGGCAAAAGCCGCCAGCAAGAAACCCAAAAACTCCATCAATACTCTATTGATCTCATGTTCCCTTGTGGAATAGATGATCAGCCAGAGGACAAAATACGAGAACAAACCAGCGACGGAACGCTGGGCAAGATCACGATCCGCCTCGGCGCGAAAATCGGGACGAGACAAAAGATCATGCATATATCTATTACGCAGCGTGAATGGTGTGAGTTTCATCATGTGATGGAAGCGGTGGCGGCAGGCGGCATTCCCCGCGATCAGTCAGTCGGGGTTCTATTCTCCGGACCCTGCCTGAGCCCGAGTACCGTCTTGACGGCTTTGACCAGACGATCGATTTGAAATGGTTTGGTGACAAAGCCGTCAGCCCCGCCCACCAATCCTTTGAGCACTGCTTCGCGCGTCGCCTCGGCGGTCAACATGATGACAGGAAGCGTCTTCATCGCCGGGTGCCGGCGTACACTGGCGAGAACATCGAAACCGTTGGTGTCCGGCAGCCTGATATCGAGCAACACCAGATCCGGTAACGGTGGGGCGCGAAACGCGGCAACGATCTCGTCGCGATTGGATGCAATGCGGGTTTCGAAGCCTTCAAACGTGAGGAATATCTGCAGCAATTTAAGGATTTCCGGATCGTCCTCGACAACCAGTACCGATAATTTTTGTCCTTCAGCGCGACTGGGCTGAACTGCCGTTTTACGGACCAGGCTGACGTAATAGCCGTTTTGCCTGAGAAATTCCGCATCCGCATCGATCCGGGCATGGACTTGCTCGCCCAGCTCCGGGATAGTCGTGCTGGTTTTATCCGGGATGAAGAAATCCCCCGGATCGATGATGTTGTCGGCCAGCTCGTTATTGGCGCTTATATATTTTCTCTCGATTAGTTCATTCAGGCTTACCCGCAGAACATCATGGGGCATACTGTGCGGCGCGCGCTTGAGAATCTTGCTGACTGTCGAACTGCCACCGATCAGCACCAGCGCTTCCAGTTGGGGCGGCGTAAGCGTTGTCCCGGGTTCGAGCAGCGCTTGCTCTCCTCTGTTTGTCAGCGTAATAACGGCCCTGTCATCCAGCGCCTGTAACGGTTGATTCATTAGATGTCTCCTGAAGAGCCCTGTTTGCATCTGCAAACGCACCAACATTTGCTTCGATCACACTAACACAATAATCCCGGCTATTCCGTTTGGCCGATTTCCAATGCGCTATCCACACAATACCCGGAATGCAGGCGCATCGTAATTACAATCCGCCGCATCGCGGATCACAGGAATTGAATGCAGTGAATTATTTTTTGGGCGGTTTGACGATGCTGATCACTTTCGCACTCGGCAGCTCGCCGTCCGCGTAATAGGGTTTGGCCCGGTCGAAGTTGAGCGCTTCGGCCAACTCTCTTTCACGATCCGAGATCAAACCGAAACAATCCTTGATATCCTGGATGGTGCTTTCCGACAATGGGTTGGCGCGTCCGCCGATTGGCGTAACGTCCTTGACAACGTTGCCCAGCGTCTTGCGCATCAGGCGCAGGATGCGTTGTTCCTTGCTTAACTCTTCTGTGCTCATGACTATCGTCCGGTGTGAATTGCAGGAATCCACTTTACCCTAAAACACGATCGTGGTCAGGCAGGGATGCCGGCTGAGGATTCAGGCCGCCGGTTTGCTTGGGGCCTGAAGCGGTGGCAGCGACTGGTCGGATTCGACACACCTGAAACGCAGGGTGGCGCTCGCCGGCCTGCCCATATCCTCCTGGAGCCTGGTAAGAGAATCGGTTTCCACGGTGCGCGCCTGTTTGGCACAGAAGGCCTTGGCCGCGATGTAGACCTGTTGCCGGACATCTTCCAGATCGGAAGCGCCATTGGATCTTGTTGCGGCCACCTCGTACAGATAGGAATTGATCGCCACGACACCATGTTCCTTGACAGTTGCCGTGCCGGTGCTCGCGCAACCGGCCAGCATCATCATCGAAAAAATAATCAGTATTTTTTGCATCATGTCATCTCGTACTGGTTGTGTTGGAGAACATCCGTAAATGTATTACCCATTATCCGAAGGTTCGCTTCCCGATCCCGGTACGTAATGTTAAACCATTTGTTCAGGCTGTCCGCTGAAAATGTGTCTGCATTCTGCCGCCAATAAATATCACGCCCGCCGTTATTTAATTTAACATGGATCCGCGAACAAGCTTTTGCGACGAGGCGAGCTGGAATGATCAGATCATCGACATCGGCCAGACACGCGCGGTCGGGCTGATCATGCATTAGTATGCAAGCAAATATGCCGACAATTCCGGCAGCCTTGCCGGAAGTCTGAAGCTTGCCTTTATTGGAGTGAGTGAACGGGGACTCGATATATTGTCGCCCCGAAAAACCTGGGAGCTTGCCCTGCCGTGGCTGCATGAAGTAGCGGCAGCAAGCAACCGGTACGCGGGAGTAAGATGGGCACCTGACGAAAATTCGGAGCGGACCGGCTCTGCACGTCAGCCGAGAGACGAAAGGCATACTTCATGGATATCATGCTGCTACTTTTCCTGATCCTGCTCAACGGGGTGTTCTCGATGTCTGAGATCGCCGTGGTCTCTTCGCGCAGGGCGCGATTGCAAAAACTGGCCGATGACAACAAGCGCGGCGCGAAATCGGCACTGGCGCTGTACAACGAACCTTCGATCTTTCTTTCCACGATACAGGTCGGCATTACCACGATAGCCATCCTGAGCGGCGCGATCGGCGAGGCTACGCTGGCCGATCCGCTGACGGCATGGCTGGGCGGTTTTGCGCCGGTCGAGCCCCATGCCAGGGGGATCGCACTGACCATCGTGGTGGCGGGACTGACCTATTTCACCGTGGTGGTCGGTGAACTGGTGCCCAAACATCTTGGGCTGCTGGCGCCCGAGAAGGTCGCCTCATTGATCGCGCCGCCGATGAATGTGCTGGCCCGTGTGGTGCATCCGCTGGTCTGGCTGCTGTCGACATCGTCCGGATTCCTGCTGCGCGTGGCGGGCGCGGTACGCAGGCCGGAGCCGCCGGTCACCGATGAGGAGATCAAGACATTGATGGCACAGGGGGCGAAAGCCGGCGTGTTTCATGTGAGCGAGCGAGCCATCGTCTCCAATGTGCTGCGCCTCGACGAGCAGCACATCACCGCGATCATGACGCACCGCAATGACATCTATGTGCTCGACCTCGACGAACCCGAGGAATCGATACGCCAGCGCATCGCCGCGAGTCCCTATACGCGCGTGGTCGTTTGCCGCGGCGGACTGGATAACATCATCGGCATCCTGCGTATCACCGATCTGCTCAGGGACCTGATGACAGGCAAGCCGCTCGCGCTGGAGAATTCGTTGCGCAGTCCGCTGTACGTGCCGGAAGGCGTGTCCACCACCCACCTGATGGAGAATTTCCGCAAGGCGCGCAAGCAATGTGCGCTGGTCGTGGACGAATACGGCGAATTGCAGGGCATGGTCACGCTGACCGACGTGATGATCGCCATCGTCGGGGATATTCCCGGCTCGGAGATCGATGCGGCACAGGATATCGTCGTGCGCCAGGATCACTCGTGGCTGATCGACGGCAGCGTCACCATCGAACGCATGAAGTCGGCGCTCAATATCGAAACGGCATTGCCGGGCGAGGAAGGCAGTTCCTTCTACACGCTGGGCGGGTTTGTGATGTTCATGCTGGACCGCATCCCCAAGGCCGCGGATTATTTCGAGGTATCGGGATTCCGTTTTGAGGTAGTCGATATGGACAAGAACCGCGTGGACAAGGTGCTGGTGCGGCACATCGAACTGCCTGCGAGCATATCTGAAACGAACTGAACAATCCGGCAGCCGGTACGCTGCCCCGGCCAAAATCCGGTATGACTACATATTATAAATAGCCACGTAATGCGTGGTTTCATGCCGGTCGTTTTTTACGGCTGTAATGACCATGCCGATCGGGAATTCATTGCCCCGCTTGTCCCTGAGGCGCGATTCACCGGCCCAAGAACCTTTGACCAGCAGCTCAGCCCACATCTTTTTGTAATAATCCTGGCCAAACCGGTCAGCCTTGAAGATGCGCGGATTTTTTCCAATGATCTCGCCGGCACTATAGCCGCTGAGCTTCAGGAACATCTTGTTTGCCCGGAGGATGTTGGCTTGCGCATCAGTGATCAGAATCGGGTCTTTGCTCTCGAACGCGACCGAGACGGTACGCAGATTTTCCTCTGCCTGTCTGAGCTCGGTGATGTTCCGCGCCATCGGGCGATAAACCAGCAAGTAGAATACCGGAAAAAGCAAAGCCGACAACAAAACTGCGTCCAGCAGGAATTCGACCGTTTTTGGCATGGGCGGCAACATATCCAGGAGGAACAACACCAGCAGCTCTTCAAGGAATGCCGTTACCGTCAAGATCACCAGTAGCCTAACTACGGGCAGAAGGTATTTATTTTGTGCTGGCGAGGAAGAATCGGACATGGATCAAGGCACCCTTATTTTTTTCGCCCCGGAACGGAAGCGCTCATGTGACCGCGACGATCAGACATTGATGACAAGGGAAGGTTCCTGCTACCCGAATTTTCACGGGCCGGAACAGCCCGGACGTTCCCGGAAAATATGCCGGTTACAGGCACTCAAGCCTGCCAGACACCGAATCCCGCTTCGCGCAAATCAATGCCGATCTCCACTTCCCTTGCGCATGCCTCGTCATAGGACATCGGATTGAAACCCTCATAAAGATCGGGCAACAGCCGCAAGCCGTATTGTTTGACGTAGCGATTGGACTGGATGCCCGCCTTGTGCTTGTCAAAGCGAACATCCGGGTCGAGTCCGGTCATGCCCACGTAGACGCAGGGCTTGCCGGGAATGTATTCGGGATTGCAGCGCTTGAAGCGGCCTTCGTACAGGACGTCTTTCGACAGTTCGATCACATAGACGTGATAATGGTTGCGGCGTGCCATGGTTATTCGATTAGTGCAGGTGGCGAACCCGGTTAATTATTGCGCATACGATATCGCAATGGCAATCACTGCCCGGGTAAATGCCGTTTGTTGACCAAAACTTGATATTTCGTTTGATACCCTGCACGATGTCGTCGTGTAAATCATTAACATCCTGTCAGGATCACCATCAACAACCGGACACCCAAACTGATCTCCGCAACGACACGTGCGACGTGGGCGTTACGCCTGTTCGGCTTCGCGAAGATCCCGATGATGCTTTATGTCAGGCCTTCCGTCAGGACGCTCACGAACCAACGGGTGGTGGTGAGAATACCGTTGCTGCGCAGAAACCGGAACCATCTCGGGTCGATGTACTTCGGTGCGCTCAGCGTCGGCGCGGATTGTTCGGTCGGCGCGCTGGTCATGCATCTGCTCAAACAGCAGCGCGAAAACATCAGCATGATCTTCAAGGACTGCCACGCGGAGTTTCTCCGCCGCGCCGAAGGAGATGTGGATTTTTGCTGCAGCCAGGGAGACGAGATATCGGACCTGATCACCAGCGCAGCATCGTCGGATGAACGGGTCGAGATGCCGGTCGACGTGATCGCGACCGTCCCGGCGCAGGGCGACGACCCGGTCGCCACATTCAGATTGACGCTTTCCATGAAGCGACGATCGCGCTGACAGAAAATATTTCCGCAGCGCGTTTCGCTGCGGGTGTAATCGCCGTATCGGTAGCCCGGTGTCGGCATCAGAAGTAAAGGAAAGATTGTTTATGTCGCTCAAGAAAGTGGATGTGTTGCTGGTCGGTGCGGGTGTGATGAGCGCCACGCTGGGCAAGTTGCTGGCGCAACTCGACCCCACCCTGAAGATCATGATGGTCGAGCGCCTCAGCAAGGTAGCACACGAAAGTTCGCACGGCCTGAACAATGCCGGCACCGGGCATGCCGGCTATTGCGAGCTGAATTACACCCCGCAACGCGCCGATGGCAGCGTGGATATCAGCCGGGCGCTGGCGATCAACGCCGCCTATGAAGTATCGCTGCAATTCTGGTCTTATCTGGTGGAACAGGGCGTGCTGCCGGCATCCGACAAATTCATCAACCCGATCTTTCACCAGAGTTTCGTCTGGGGCAAGGAAAACGTCGCCTTCCTGCGCAAACGTTATGAAGCGTTGCGCACCCATCATCTGTTCGAAGAAATGGAATACAGCGAGGACCCCGCAGTGTTACGCGAATGGATGCCGCTGGTGATGGAACATCGCGACCCCAAACAGGCTGTCGCAGGGACGCAGGTCAAGCACGGCACGGATGTCGACTTCGGCATGCTGACGCGCAAGATGGTCAGCGCGATGAGGAGTCATCCCACCTTTGAACTAAGACTGGGCCATACCATCACCGGTCTGAAACAATTCCCGGACGGCCGCTGGCATGTGCGCGTCACGGACAACCATCTCGGCCACAGCAAGACCATCGACGCGGGTTTCGTGTTTCTCGGCGCCGGCGGCGGGGCACTGCCGCTGCTGCAGAAATCCGGCATACGCGAAGGCCGGGGATACGCCGGATTCCCGGTGAGCGGGCAATGGCTGATCTGCAAGAATCCGGCCGTGGTGAAGCGTCATACCAGCAAGGTCTACGGCAAGGCGGCGGTGGGTGCACCGCCGATGTCGGTACCCCATCTGGACGCGCGCATCATCGACGGGCAACCGGGCCTGCTATTCGGGCCGTTCGCCAGCATCACCACCAAGTTCCTGAAAGGCGGTTCGGTGCTGGACATGTTTTCCTCGATCAAGTCGAACAACCTCAAGCCGATGCTTTCGGTGGCGCGGGACAATCTCGCACTGACCCGCTATCTGGTTGCCGAGGCATTCAGGTCCCACAAGGAACGCGTGGCCAGCCTGCAGGAATTCTATGCGGATGCAAAAGTGAAGGATTGGGAACTGGCTTCCGCCGGATTGCGCGTGCAGATCATCAAGGACTGCGACATCAACGGCGGCCGTCTCGAATTCGGCACCGAGATCGTCACCGCCAAAGACGGCTCGCTGGCTTCGCTGCTGGGCGCTTCTCCGGGCGCGTCGACTGCGGTTCAGGCGATGATCGAGGTGATCGAGCGGTGCTTCAAGTCGCGGGTGAAAAGCGCCGACTGGCAGCACAAACTGAAACTGATGATCCCTTCCTACGGCGAATCCCTGGACGAGAACGAGGACTTGTTGCATGCCGTGCGTGAAAGAACCCTGGACATACTGCGACTGGAACACCGGGAAGGAAAATCCGGCAGTCGGGTGAAGAAGTGAACAACGGTTCATTGCCCGCCATGACCTGTTTGTCCTGCGTTCGGGACCAATAAAAAACGCCCCGGCAGCGGGGCGTTTCGGTCGGCCATATTTTCAGACCGGGTTTTTCACCGGATCATTTTTTCAATAGATCGCGTATTTCCGTCAGCAGTATTTCCTGAGCGGGCGGTGCCGCGGGTGCTGCTGCTTCGGCAGCTTCTTCTTTCTTCTTCATCTTGTTGATACCCTTGATGACCATAAAGATCACAGCGGCGATGATGGTGAAGTCCACCACCGTCTGGATGAATTTGCCATAACTGATCACAACTGCCGGCGCGTTTGCGGACGCATCCAGCAGGGTAAAGGCAAGTTTCGAAAAATCCACCCCGCCGATCAGCACGCCGATGGGCGGCATCACGACATCGGTGACAAATGACGAGACGATCTTGCCGAATGCCGCGCCGATGATCACACCGACGGCCATGTCGACCACGTTGCCCTTGATTGCGAATTGCTTGAATTCCTG
>JBBQNH010000097.1:0-7860 GCA_038329705.1 Burkholderiales bacterium
GAAACCCAGAGCGAAATGGCCTAACCCAGACAAGACCACCAGGGATTTGATGAAGGAAATGGACCAGGCGATCCGCTTTCCCGGTGTCGCGAACGCCTGGACCTATCCGATCAAGACGCGCATCGACATGCTGTCGACCGGCATCAAGACACCGATCGGCATCAAGGTATCCGGCCCAGATCTGTATGTGCTGGAAAAGGTGGCGGGCGACATCGAGAAGACGCTGAAGAATCTGCCGGATACGCTGTCTGCGTTCGCCGACAAGGCAGCCGGTGGATATTATCTCGACTTCGACATCAGGCGCGAAGAAGCGGCGCGCTACGGGTTGACCGTGGGCGATATACAGGATGTGGTGCAGTCGGCCATTGGCGGCATGAACGTGACCGAGACCGTTGAGGGTCTGGAGCGTTACCCGGTGAATCTGCGCTATCCGAGGGAGTTGCGCGACAACCTGGAATCCCTGAAAAGGGTGCTGATCCCGACACCGACCGGCGCACAGATCCCGTTGTCACTGGTGGCCGATCTGAAGCTGCGCCGCGGCCCGCCAATGGTGAAAACCGAAAACGCCACGCCCAATGCGTGGATCTATGTGGACATCAAGACCAGCGACATCGGCGGTTATGTGTCCACGGCCAAAAAACAGGTCGAGGAAATGGTCAAGATACCGGCCGGATATTCGCTGGTCTGGTCGGGACAGTTCGAATACATGGAACGTGCCGCCGCGCGCCTGAAAGTGGTGGTGCCGTTGACACTGCTGACCATCCTCCTGCTGCTGTATTTCAATTTCCGCAACCTGACCGCACCGGCGGTGGTGATGCTTTCCATCCCGTTCGCGCTGATCGGCGGGTTCTGGCTGATCTGGCTGCTCGGCTACAACATGTCGGTGGCCGTTGCGGTGGGGTTCATCGCGCTGGCCGGGGTGTCGGCCGAGATTGGCGTGCTGGTGCTGACCTTTATCGACCAGGCCATCGCCAAGCGCCGCGCTGAAAGCGGCGGACATTTGAGTGCTGACGAGATCATGGCTGCCGTGTTGTCGGGCACCACCCAGCGGGTGCGTCCCATCGCGATGACGGCGACAGCCGTGATCGCCGGCCTGGTGCCCATCATGTGGGGCAGTGGAACCGGTTCGGATGTGATGCAGCGTATCGCGGCGCCGATGATAGGCGGCATGTTCACCGCGACGATACTTTCGCTGCTGGTACTGCCGGTGATTTACTGTTGGGTATTGCTGCTGTTGGAGAAACGCAGTGAGGTTGATATCCAGTGTTATTACGAAGCGCCAAATTCAAAGATGAATAATACGAGCATCGATGGATAAGTCTGCCGGTGTGATGGCCCGAATCATTCAGATGAAAGGATGGAAATGAAATGGAGACAAATTTTTGTAAAGTGACAGCAATCATCCGATGCGAATTATTGGATAAAGTGGAACTTCGCCTGCAGGAACTCAGGGTGCATGGCTACAGTGTGATGCAAGTCAAAGGATGTGGTGAGTACACCAACTTCTACAGCCTTGACTGCATGACGACACATGCACGGGTTGAAATATTTACTTCTGCACAGCGTGCCGAGGTCATTGCACAGGCCATCATGGATGCGGCTCACACCGGCGTGGAAGGTGACGGGATAGTGGCCGTGCTGCCCGTCGACAAGGTCTATCGAATTCGCAAGCGTGCGGAAATGCTGCCTGAAGAGATATAAGGCGGTAGGAACGAAACGATCCTGCGATTTGAATTGTGATAATACCGGGCAGAGTTTGCGCCACAATGATCTGCAATTGAATGGAGAGATACGACATGAATAAAGTCACCTGGACGTTATGCGTATGTTTGGTCCTTGTCGGCTGCGAGCAAAGCAGCGGTGAGCCTAAGGTAGCGGGGAGGTGGTACACACCATCACAAGTCGAGCTGGGCAGGAAAGCGTATGCGGACAATTGCATCGGCTGCCATAACCCGAATGCACAAGGAATAGCAAACTGGAAAGAAACTGGACCGGATGGCAGTTATCCGCCACCTCCGCTGAATGGAACCGCACATGCCTGGCATCATCCGCTAAAGATATTGAAAAAGGTTATAGATGAAGGCGGCATTCCGCTGGGTGGAAAAATGCCGGGCTTTGGAGGGAAATTGAACGAGGAAGAGGAGCTGGCGGTCATTTCCTATTTTCAGAATTTTTGGTCGAACGAAATTTACAGTGAATGGTTGAAGCGAGGCGGTATTAAATGAGTATCGTTCTTGTAGCACGTTGTGTTCGTGATTTACCAGTGTAGGCTCGATAAGTTTGAAGAGCCTAATGTTCATTTTTAAGTGATAAAGGAGAATGAAATGAAGAATATTTTATTAATAACGATGTTGGCCATCCCTCTTTCAATGCCGGCTTTTGCCGATGATGCCAAGACTGGAAAAAATCCTGCTCAAATTAGTCGGGAAGAACAGAATTTCGACAATAGTGTTGCTCAAATGCAGGAACAGATGACATTGATGCAGGCTCAAATGGATCAAATCCGGCAAACTACCGATCCACACGAACGGCAAAAACTGCTTGAGGAACATTGGAACACCATGCAGAACGCGCGAGGCATGATGGACGGGATGTGGGGACCCGGGCGAATGGGCGGCCCGATGATGCGTGGTCCCGGCGGCCCGATGATGCGTGGTCCCGGCGGCCCGATGATATGGAACGAATACCGGCGTATGAGTCCCGACCAACTGAAACAACGTCAGTACATGATGGACCAATATATGGGTATGCAACAGCAAATGATTGACCAGATGATGGAACATCAGGGTTATATGTGGATGCACTGAGGATGAAATCCGCGCCGGACTCCGGCGCGGGCTGCACTTCAATTAAAATTTGGAATACCGGGCCATATTTCCATGGATTGATAGCAATAGGCGGAGTCCAACAGTTTGTATATTGTTATTGTCGTTAGGGAAACATCTTTAACGTTGATGAATACGACATAAAAGGAAACCGAATCGTGAAAAAATTGAAGCGTATAACAACAATCGTAACCGGACTTGCGATCATGATCGGCACATTGTCTGTTCTAACGATCCCGAATGCGAGTGCCGAAGGAATGCACCATGGCCCCGCTGGTCCAAGCCCGATAACCGGATTACCAAAGAATCCCAGCGTACCATTTCAATTTGGCGTTGGCATGCAGAAATTTCAGGAGAAATGTTCCGCGTGCCATGGCAAGTGGGCGGAGGGGACTGCAGAAAAAGGACCTCCCTTGGTTCACCCCTACTATAAGCCATCGCACCATGATGACGATTCATTTTTCCGGGCTGCGCTATCGGGTGTACAAGCACATCACTGGCATTTCGGAAACATGCCCCCCGTGGAGGGGATTACCAATCAGGACATCGGACAGATAATTCAGTTTATTCGGTGGTGGCAGAGAGAGAATGGCATACGTTGAGAGGTGCGATTATGTCTGAAAATAACCGCCGTTTTGTAGAATTATGAACGGCTGCAATGTGCCATTCACGAAAGTTCACATTGAACTCTGATTGGTACTTCGGTTCGGACAAATCAGGGCACTCAATCTACCGATTTATTACTTTGGCCTGTTTGGTAGTCTCGCGGCGTTGGTATCTTTATGTTGGCTGGCGAACAGTGATTGATGTGAGATAGGCGCATTATAGTTTCCAGGTACAGATTTGAGACTGCCTCAAATCCGGGATCTGCTAATTGCTTGGGAATATTTCACAATATTTTCCGTTAAAGGAGTGGCGATGTATGGTTCAGATTATGGTTCATGGATGCATGGTTCAGGAATGTTTGGTGGTGGCTCAGCCATGATTTTGATGTGGCTGATTCCTGTCGTGCTGGTAGTTGCGATCATTGTTTTTTTGTCCAAGCGCCCCGGATTTGGCTCCGGTGAGAAAACCGCCCTCGACATTCTCAAGGAGCGTTATGCCCGGGGCGAGATTGGCAAAGACGAGTTCGATCAACGGAAGAGCGATATTGGCAGCTAGACTATCAGTTCGGATGAGCATCAAGTCGAACCGTTTGCTTCTTGGCACAAAACAAAGGAATCGTCGAAATGCTTGATGGTGTGATGCTTTTCTGGTTCGTGCTTACGGCGATGTCTCTCCTGTTTGTAGCGATAGATATTCGCACCACGCCGGCATCCCCGGTGCTCAAATGGGGATTTGTCTTGCTCACTGCATATACGGGGCCGCTGGGTGCGTTTCTGTATGTGTTGGGTTGCCGCGAACCGTTGCCTGGAGTGCACGAGCGCTACGTTGCAACGCGTTGGAGACAGGTGCTGGGTTCGACCATGCATTGTGTGGCCGGTGACGGCGTGGGGATTTTGACGGGCGCAGTCATCGCGAGCGTGTTTCATCTGACTAAAGTTACCGATGTTGCGCTGGAATATGTGTTGGGCTTCGGCTTCGGATGGAGCATTTTTCAGGCGCTGTTCATGCGGGACATGGCCGGCGGTTCATACCGGCGTTCGCTCACCGGCACTTTCTTTCCGGAGCTGTTGTCGATGAACTGCCTGATGGCCGGCATGGTGCCGGTGATGACTATTGCCATGGAAGGCACGCCGGGGAGCCACGACCCATCCGCGCCTGCATTCTGGTTCATCATGTCCATGGCGCTTCTGGTGGGATTCATCACCGCGTATCCGATGAATTGGTGGCTGGTATCGCGACACATGAAGCACGGCATGATGACGGTGCGATCACCGGATGATATGACAAACGGCGGAGCAGATAAAACCATGCATGACAAACATACACCCGGCGACCGCTCGGGCGGGGCGCAAGCAGAGAGCAAACCCGCAATGGGCGGCGAAGCGAAACCGGTATCGGTCGGCGTCCTCGCCTGGATGACCATCCTCTCGTGCGCGATCTTCGGGATAGGGCTATCCATCGCCGTTGCGTTCGGCGGCTTATAGCGCAAGACAACGAAATTAGTGCAGCTGTTAGAATGGGACGATAATTTTCCCCCGGGAATTATTTACATCAATGGAGCGAACATCATGAACACGGCTAAAGATGAAGTGATCGACAAAGACCCTGTGTGCGGGATGAAAGTGAAGCCCGACACCGAGCTTCGCCATGTTCACGAGGAAAAGACCTATCTGTTCTGCAGCTCGAAGTGCCTCGCGAAGTTTTCGGCTGATCCTGACAAATATCTTTACGGCGGTATGACTGACGAAGGCATAATCAAAGACCCAGTGTGCGGAATGACGGTCAAGCCGGATTCGCCATTGCGCCACGAGCACGACGGCAAGACCTATCTGTTCTGCAACCCGAAGTGCCAGGCGAAATTCTCCTCCGACCCTGAAAAATACCTGCATCCTGCACCGGCTGAGCCGGAAATTGCCATACCTGGCACGGTTTATATCTGTCCGATGGATCCGGAGGTGCGCGAAACCAAGCCCGGCGCCTGCCCAATCTGCGGCATGGCACTGGAACCCGAGAATGCGCTGCCCAAGCCCGATATCACCGAATACGTTTGCCCGATGCATCCGCAGATCGTGCGCAGCGAGCCCGGCGATTGCCCGATTTGCGGCATGGCGCTGGAACCCAGAACAGTGGCCGCCACGGAAGAGAATCCCGAGCTGGACGACATGACGCGGCGCTTCTGGATCGGCGTGGCGTTGGCCGTGCCGGTATTCGTGATGGCGATGTCTGCCGATATGGTGAAGGGTATCGTCCCGCAGATGATCTCGTTCACGCATCTGCAATGGCTGGAATTCCTGTTGGCGACACCGGTGGTGCTGTGGTGCGGCTGGCCATTCTTCCAGCGCGGCTGGTCATCGCTGGTCAACTGGCATCTGAACATGTTCACGCTGATCGCACTGGGCGTCGGCGTGGCCTGGTCTTACAGCGTGGTGGGAACATTCCTGCCGGACATCTTTCCTGCGACACTGCGCCGTGAAGACGGCACGCTGCCGATCTATTTTGAAGCGGCGGCGATGATCACCGTGCTGGTGCTGATGGGACAGGTGCTGGAACTGAAAGCGCGCAGCCGCACTAACACCGCGATCAAACTGTTGCTGGGTCTCGCACCCAAGACAGCGCGCATCGTGCGTAGCGATGCCAAGGAAGAAGACATTCCGCTGGAACAGGTTAAGGTCGGCGACATGTTGCGCGTACGTCCCGGTGAAAAGATCCCGGTGGATGGCCAAGTCGTTGAGGGCAGCAGTGCAGTTGATGAGGCGATGGTGACAGGAGAGCCGATCCCGGTAGAGAAGGGTGCGGGCGACCGGCTGATCGGTGCGACGTTGAACGGCACCGGTGGCTTGCTGATGCGCGCGGAAAAGGTCGGTGCCGAAACCTTGCTTGCACAGATCATTCAGATGGTCAGCGAAGCGCAGCGTTCGCGCGCACCGATACAAAGGCTGGCCGATACGGTATCAGGCTATTTCGTGCCCATCGTTGTAGCCGTGGCGCTGTCAGCCTTCGCTATCTGGATGATCTGGGGGCCCGAACCCAGATTCGCACATGCCATCGTGGCGGCAGTGTCGGTGCTGATCATCGCCTGCCCGTGCGCGTTGGGTCTGGCGACGCCGATCTCGATCATGGTGGGCACCGGGCGCGGCGCGACCGCAGGGGTGCTGATCAAGAACGCCGAGGCGCTGGAGATCATGGAAAAGGTCAACACGCTGGTGACCGACAAAACCGGCACACTGACCGAAGGCAAGCCGAAGCTGACATCGGTGGTTGTCATCAATGGCTTCGAAGAAAATGAGGTGCTGCGATCGAGCGCCAGTCTGGAGCGCGCCAGCGAACATCCGCTGGCGGACGCGATCGTCAAAGGTGCCGAAGCACGCAGCCTGACATTGACCGAGGTGAAAGAGTTCCAATCGGTCAGCGGCAAGGGAATCAACGGCCTGGTGGCGGGCCGCAAGATCGCCATCGGCAACCAGAAATTATTTGAGGACGCAGGCATAGCAATGGGCGAACTGTTGCAGCGCGCCGATGCATTGCGTGCGGAAGGCCAGACCGTGATGTTCGTGGCTGTCGATGGCAAGCCTGCGGGTCTGATCGGCGTATCCGACCCGATCAAAGAATCCACGTTGGAAGCAGTGCGTGCCTTGCAAGCTGCCGGATTGGAACTGGTGATGCTCACCGGCGACAGTCAAGCTACTGCCGATGTGGTCGCAAAAAAACTGGGCATCAAGCGCGTGGTGGCCGAAGTGATGCCGGAGCAAAAGGTCGAGATCGTCAAGCAACTGCAAGCCGAAGGACGTATCGTCGCGATGGCGGGCGACGGTATCAACGATGCACCGGCGCTGGCGCAGGCGCAGGTGGGCATCGCGATGGGCACCGGCACCGACGTGGCGATGCAAAGTGCCGGGGTGACGCTGGTCAAGGGTGACCTGAACGGCATCGTGCGCGCACGACACCTGAGCCAGGCGACGATGCGTAACATCCGGCAGAATCTGTTCTTCGCCTTCTTCTACAACATGCTGGGCGTGCCGATCGCGGCGGGAGCGCTGTATCCGTTCTTCGGCTTGCTGCTATCGCCTATCATTGCGGCAGCGGCGATGAGCTTCAGTTCGGTGTCGGTGATCACGAATGCGTTGCGGCTGGGCCGAACCAGGCTTTGAAAAGTTCAGTGGCTATATTTTGCATGAACAAGGCCGGGCTACAACCGTTACTTGAAATGTCAATTGCGCGATGCTTGTGCGCCGATGCGGCAGCATGGAGATGAATACGCCACCCAGCACCTGAATTCAATACTTGAAATCAGTAGTGTCCGGTTAAAAGTCGAACAAATTTAGTTGGTTATAAAAATTCGTCTGTTCCGAGATCAGCAAGCTGTCTGCGAAGGCCCGAGATAGCTGGGTTTTCTCAAAAACAGATACCGAAAGAATCTGTAGCAAAGTGT
>JBBQNH010000098.1:0-7831 GCA_038329705.1 Burkholderiales bacterium
TCAACGCTGTTGAGCGTGCCGATCGCATCGCCGTAATAGAGCAGCGGAATCCCGCCGAACGACAGGATCATGCTGTGCAGCAGCACGATGGTCTTGATCGCTGCATCGATGGCGGCCGCATCGTTGTTCTCGAGCGCCGTCTCCAGCCCCACCAGTGAAGCAAGCGAGCCGGAGATGCGCGCATCGCCGGTCTTGGGGTTCTCGCCGAACGGCAGCCCCTTGGCCGGCGATCCGGGAAATTTCCCGGTGAAGTAATCGATCAGGAAACGGCGGTGCTGCAGAGGATCATAGCCCGACAGGCGCGCGTCGTTATCATCGAAACCCAGACCGATATCATCATGGCAGCGCACGTAGTTCAGCCAGGTTGCCCGTTCCAGTTTCTCGGGCAGGCTCTTGATCCCGCGGTTGAGCAGGATCGCGTTCTTGGTCGCAACCGCATCCCACAGCAGCGACATGAAGGTGGCGTTGTAGGCGATCTCACATTCCTTGGCATTGATCGCATCATCGCCGAAATATTTGGTGACCTCGCCGGGTGCCACGATGGCTTCCGCGATGAACAGCACACCCGGCGCGGTGACCTGGCAGCAATCCTTCATCAGCTGCAGCAACAGATGCGCCTCGCGCTCGTTCTGGCAGGCAGTGCCGATCTTTTTCCACATGAACGCCACCGCATCCAGGCGCAGGATATCCGCTCCCTTGTTGGCCCAGAACAGGATGATGTCGATCATTTCGATCAGCACTTCCGGGTTGCGATAATTCAAGTCCCACTGGTAACTGTTGAATACCGTCATCACCCACTTGCCCATCTCCTCATCCCAGGTGAAGTTGCCGGGTGCGATACTGGGGAAGATTTCCGGCATGTTCTCTTCATAGAGATCGGGCGTCTCGCGGTCGTCGAAGACATAGTAGTAATCCTGGTATTTCTGTTCGCCACTGCGCGCCCGTTGCGCCCAGTCGTGCTGGTTCGAGGTATGGTTGACGACGACATCGAGCACCAGCAGCATATCGCGCTTCCTGAGATTGGAAGCCAGCGTCGCGACATCGGCGGTGGTGCCGAAGCGCGGGTCGATCTTCTGGAAGTCGCGCACCGCATAGCCGCCGTCGTTTGCATCCGGCGGGCAATCCAGCATCGGCATGACATGCAGCATGTTGATGCCCAGTTCCTGCAGATAGGGAAGCCTGTTTCTCAGACCCTTGATGTCGCCGGCAAAACGATTAAGGTACAGCGCCATACCGACCCATTTCTGGCTCAGAAACCAGTTGTGATGCTTTTCGCGGTCCAGATCGGATTTGCGCAATTGCTTGTCGCGTTCGATGTAGCGCAAGGCGAGTGTCTCGACCAGGCTGACCATCTGCTCCTTGAAATCGGGACGTTCCCCGTACAGCGCATTGAACAGGGAATGGATGGCATAAAAATTTGCCCCCAGGCGGGTGAAAAAGTGGCGCAACCGCAGATTCCTGATCTCCGGTTTCAACTCTTCCAGTATTTCATTCAGCAATGAATGGGAAACTTGTTCGTACATCAGCGACCTCTGGTTCTCTTCAGTTTGTTTGGCGCAGCCAGGTATCCACTTCGGGAAGGTAATGCGCGACCCCTTCAAGGATACCCGCGCTGTAATTCCCGTTCATGCCGAGATAGCCGCCCTTGGCGATATACAGTGTATCCTCGTGCGCGTTGGCCGCCTGACCTTTCACCTCTTCGTCGGCATTGGCCACCAATACAGCGGGGATCGAACTCAGCAGCACGTCCAGATCGTTGCCGCTGTCGCCGGCGAACACCGTGCACTCTTGGGCGAAACCCTGTTGCTGCATCAGGAACCGGATGGCGTGCAGCTTGTTGGCGCCGGCCGGGAGCACGTCCAGCAAACCCACCCCGGCCTTTTCATCGATGCTCCAGATCAGGTTCGCCCTGATGTCCGACTGTTTCAGCCGGCCATCCACTTCCCCGAGTAATTTCTTCGTATCCGTTTCGAGCCCGACGTAGAAGCTCAGTTTGTGACGGTTCTGCTTTTCCTGTTCCTGCAATTGCATATCCGGAAAGACACTAAGCAATCGATACAGCCCGTCATGCGTCAAACCCTGCCAGTCGGGCGCGATCTGCGTATCCCATTCATCCCGCTGCCGCCAGCCCGACGCATCGATCCGGTAGATCGTCGTGCCGACATCGGCGATGGCGAAATCCGGTTGCGGCAGGTCGAATTCGGCGATGGCCTGCTCGATCAGCGCGCGATGCCGGCCGGTCACATAGACAAGCGTGACTTCCTCGCAATCCACCAAGCGGCGAAACCGATCCATGGCCGCCGGCGATTCGGGCTGTTTGCCATTCGGGATCAGCGTCCGGTCCAGGTCGGTGCAAAGCAGGAAGCGCTTCATGTCGCCGTATTTTTCGCAGAAATTCTCGCTGCATTTTCCTGGGCGGCTGCGAAGAACTTGTAGTGGTCTATCGCCTCAAGTATGCCCGCGGCGTGATGCTGCTTCGAGAAATAGATATTTTCGATGTCGCTCAGATCGGATAACTCATCCAGATGATGGTCATCCACCACCGCCCCCAGCGTGTTGCCGCGCAGCATGTCGGCATCGGCACCGGTTACCCCGGCGACCAGCGTGGTTTCCAGTGCAAAGCCGAGCTGTTCCGCACACCAGCGCAACGCCAGTCCTTTGGACGCCCGGACCGGAACCACATCGAGGAATTGCCCGAAGGAAAAGATCGTATTCACCGCCTGCTCGTTGCGCAACAATGCCTGGCGGATCTCCTTGATGTTGACCAGTGCATGATCGACGTAGTAACTGATCTTGAATTTTTCCTGGCTGAATTTCGGCTGCGCCTTGAGCCCCGGCATCTCGTTGAGAATGTCGCGTACCGCCTGCGGGTTCCACAGGTGATTGATGTGTCGCTCCCATGCCTGGGAACGGGTCAGGTTCGGCGCATAATGAACCTGCGTCCCCTGTCCGGTGATCAGCACATCGGGCTTCGGGATATTGTTTTGGCGCAGTTGCGCCAGCGCATCATCCAGCGGGCGTCCGGTCGCAATTCCAAAGATGGTCGATTTGCGGTGTTGCTGCATGGTGTTCAGGAAGACCTGCAATGACGACTGGTCACTGATCAGGTTCAGATCGAGTGTGGCGACTATCGCCCGCTTGCGAAACACTTCATGCCGTCGACTCAGGTTGATACGGGCGACCGGCTCGGTCTTTTCCACCAGAGGGCGGATCACGGAAAGGTATTTTTCCACATGTGCCTGCCATGAATAATGACTGCGTACCCCCTTGATGCCGTTCTTTGCCAAACGCCTCCACCCGGATTTATCCGTCAACGTTTTCAGTATCGTGTCCGCCATCGCCGGCTTGTCGAGCGGATCGATCAGATAACCGTTCTGGCAATTTCTGATGATATCGATCGGCCCGCCGTCCTCGGTCGCCACGATCGGCAGCCCGCAGGCGGCCGCTTCGATCAGCGTCAGGCCGAACGGTTCGGTTAGCGCGGGATTGACGAACACACCGCGCGAATCCGCGGCGATACGGTAAAGCTCCGCCACCTCCTCGGGTCTGTGATGCTTCGGATATGCCACTTTCCCATACAGGTCGTATTTGTCTATGGTCAGCAATATGTCATTCAGAACGGTACCCGAAACACTTTCCATGTCCTGGATATCGTCGCGATTGCCGGCCACGATGACCAGATTCGCTGCCTGCTGCAGCTCGGGCGATTCGCCATAGGCTTCGATCAATGCCACGATGTTCTTTCTCGGGTCGGGCCGCGACAACGCCAGAATGATCGGCTTGTTGGGCTTCTTCAGAAAGCGCCTGACTTCTTTGGCGATGTCATTGTCTTTCTCGTTTCCCTGCGACGGGAAGAACTTCTCCAGATCTGTCCCGGGCGGAACCACGCGCATGCGCTCCGGTTGATAGAAGTCATACAACCCGTACTGCTGTTCGATTTCCTGTTGCGTACTGGTAATGACACGCTCGGCCACACCCAGCGTGGTCTCTTCCGCCTCGATACGTCGCGAGATGGTATAGGTGTTTTCGATCTCGTTGCGCTTGATGCCGCTGGCCAGAAGCTGTTTGCGTTTACTGCGCCCCAGCGAATGTCCGGTATGCACCAGCGGGACACCCAGTTGGTGGGAGAGCCGTGAACCGACGTAGCCTGCATCCGCATAATGGCTGTGAATGACATCCGGAAAGCGTCCCTCGCTTTTCAGCCAGGCGAGTGCGTTGTCGGCAAAGCTATCCAGCGAGTCCCACAGCATTTCCTTGCGCAGATACTTGTGTTCACCGCATTCGATGCGCACGATGCCGGCTTTATCGGACAGCGGCTCGACCGGCACGGCGTAATCCGGGCTGATCTGGCTGTCGATGACGCGCCGCGTCAGCAGAACGACTTTTTCGACATCGGCTCGTTCGGCCAGCGCGCGCGCGAGTTCAACGACATATTTGGTCTGTCCGCCGGTATCCGCATCGCGACCCAACTCGAGATCGTGGCCGCGAATCAACCCGTGCACACTGATCAATACGATGTACAAGGGTTGCTTGGGCTTGGCCGTCTGTTTTTTCATGCTTTCCACTGATGGGTAAATGGCTGGTAGAAATCCGCATGATCCGGAATGGCCCCGCGGATCCCGCAGATCGCCGCGGCAAAGGTATTGGCCCGTTCCAGTGTCATGGCTGCCGGCCAGCCTAACAGGGTACCCAATATGCAGACGGACGCAAACCCATCACCGGCGCCCACCGTATCCACCAGCTGCGTGATCCGGTTTTCTGTTCCCGCGACCAGTTTCTTGCCATTCCGGTTGAGTTGCCATGCACCTTCCGAACCGCAGGTCACCACCACCTGTTCCAGACCGAACCGGTTGATCAATTCCCGGACCTGTCCTTCTGTATCATTTTGCGACATCTCGAACATGTTTGCCAGAACCCCCACCTCATCGTCATTCAGCTTTACGATATCCGCATATCTGAGGGATCGCCTCAATGTCTTTTCCTCGTACCAGGGAGCACGCAAGTTGATGTCGAGGAATTTCGCCGCGCCGGTACTGCGCAGCAGGGTTTTAAGGGCTCGCTTGGAAATCTCGCTTCGTTGCGCAAGCGTTCCGAAATAGACCAGTTCGGGATTCACCGAAAGTGCGGTCATGCGCACCACTGCGGGATGGATGAAATCATAGGCTTGGGCGGTTAGTATCTCGAAATCATGCCCACCATCCTTCATGTGCACCTGCACTCGGCCTGTAGGGTAGCTGTTGTCATACTGGACCCCCAGTGTTTCCATCCCGATTTTTTTCATCGCGTCGAGCACTTCATCACCCAGGGCATCATGGCCCACTCTTGTGACCAGGATCGGATTTTGTCCGAATGCCTTCAGGTGTCGCGCGACATTGAACGGCGCGCCGCCCAATACAGATCTGTCCGCAAAAATGTCTGCCAGCACCTCGCCGAACAACACGATCCCACCTTTCGGCCTGAAACGAGATCCGGGTGGCGGTGAAGCGGATAGTCCTGGCTGTATGGGTTGTGTCATCGTGTTGGTATGCTCTCTTTGCGAAACCGCGACCGCTTGACTGTCAAGGCCGGGCTGTTGAAACGTCGCGCGATTTGGATGCGTGGCGGCAAGTCATGTCATCACCGCTTGCTATCATGCCGGACAAATAATACACCACGAAGGCTGAAGACGCATTGCCGGAAGGCTGACAGGAACTAACCGCATCACATTCAATGCATTCAATTCATCCCGGATGAGAATGATCGAATCACTGCCGGCCGGAGAACAAAACCGACCGGGAAAATTTTCCCGCACGGGTGGGCACTGCTCAATAGCAACCTGGCCAACGTTCACCGGGGATCAGTTCACTGCGCCGATTCAGCAGGAGTTGATTGCCTTTCTTCAGGCGACTTTTGTGGCGCTTCCGGGGTTGCCGGCGCCGGTTGAGAGATACGCTGGCGATAGCTGGCAGTCTTGGCATAACCTGCTATGTCAAGTTCGCTGTTCCACTGCGATTCCAAAAATCCCTTGAAAAAACTATTGCCCACCTGCAGCACCGGAACGAACCCTTCCATGCCGGAAAGTTGCTTGAAAGCTTCGATATCCTCCTTGGTCTTCAGCGCCTTCTCTTTGAACGGGATGCCGCGCTTGTTCAGCAGGCTGCGCCCATTATCACAGGGCGCTCCGCAGCCGGTCCCCACATACAGGGTAACCGGGAAATTCTGCTGCGCGATACGGGTCTCATACGGCAGATCGTCATTCTGCGCCGGCGCGCTGGAAAAATTCACTTTCCCGACATTGATGGCACCCAGCGGCGGCGTATCGCCGTAATTCACCTTGCCTTCCCTGTCAGTCCAGCGAAACAACTCGCCGGCCTGGATCGCAGTCGACATGAATGCCAGGCAAGCAAACAGCAGAAGCATGCGTTTCATTGTTGCCCCCTTATGAAGTTTCGACCAACCCGTTATGCCGCAACAACGCATCCATGCTTGGCTCGCGTCCCATGAATCCGGTGAAGGATTCCATCGCACCACGGCTGCCGCCCATCGCCAATATTTCGCCGCGAAAGCGCGCACCCACATCGGGATTCAACACGCCCTGCTCTTCGAACAGGCTGTAAGCATCGGCAGACAGGACTTCCGCCCATTTGTAGCTGTAATACCCGGCCGCATAGCCACTGGCAAAAATGTGCGAGAAACTATGGGGGAAACGATGGAACGCGGGCGGGATCAGCACCGCCACCTCGGCGCGCACCTCGTCGAGCAACTGCAGGATACTCTTGCCACCGCCCGCCTCAAAGTCGCTGTGCATCAGCATGTCGAACAGCGAGAATTCAATCTGCCGCAACGTCTGCAAACCGCTCTGGAAATTCTTTGCGGCCTGCATCTTGTCGAACAAAGCGCGGGGCAGTTTTTCGCCGCTATCGACATGGCGCGTCATCCCGTGCAGCACATCCCATTCCCAGCAGAAGTTTTCCATGAACTGGCTGGGCAACTCGACCGCATCCCATTCCACTCCGTTGATGCCGGACACGCCGAGATCTTCGACTTCGGTCAGCAGATGATGCAGGCCGTGGCCGAATTCATGGAACAGGGTGATGACTTCATCATGCGTGAATACGGCGGGTTTTCCGCCCACCGGCGCAGAGAAGTTGCAATTCAGATAGGCAACCGGCGTTTGAATACCCGAAGCCAGACGGCGACGCGTGATCACGTCGTCCATCCATGCCCCGCCGCGCTTGCTGTTGCGCGCATACAGGTCGAGATAGAACTGGCCAATCAGCTCCCCCTGCTCATTTCTGATATCGAAGAAACGTACACTTTCATGCCATACCGCCGCACTGGCGGGCTTGATCTGCAAGCCGTACAGCGTCTCGATCAGCTTGTACATACCGGGCAGCACGGCGTCTTCGGGGAAATACTGTTTGACCTCCTGTTCGGAGAATGCATAGCGGCGCTCGCGCAGTTTTTCGCTGGCATAGGCCACATCCCAGGATTGCAGATCCTCGATACCCAATTCGGTTTTGGCAAATGCACGCAATTCGGCCAGGTCCTTTTCCGCGAACGGTCGGGCACGTTGCGCGAGTTCGCGCATGAATTCGGCCACCTGCTGCGGCGAGTTCGCCATTTTGCTCACCAGCGACAATTCGCCATAGTTGGCGAAGCCGAGCAAGCGGGCCTCTTCTCCGCGCAACTTGATGATCTCATCCATCAACGCAGTGTTATCCCATTCCGGTTTGCCAAACTCGCTGGCACGCGTGCTATAGGCGCGATACATTTGTTCACGCAGTTTGCGGTTGTCGGCGTACTGCAACACCGGCATGCAGGAAGGCGCTTTCAATGTGAACATCCAGCC
>JBBQNH010000099.1:0-7810 GCA_038329705.1 Burkholderiales bacterium
GAGGATGAAAATCGCATCACGGCTCGTGTCGAAGATCGCCAGATGATCGATGTCGACAAAATCCGATTTGCTTTTGCTCATTTCAAGCTCCCTTGTAGCACTCTGGTCATCATGCTACACCGGGTCGGGGTTTCCTGCCCGCATGGCGCGTCAGGATTCTGCAATGCAGCCGGGTTCAAGGCCGCTGCCAATAAGCGTACCGGCCTGATCCGCAAACTTCAATGCTTCCACCAGTCCGCTATGACACTGCCCACCGCGGGACTCACCAGATAACCGTAGGAACGGTGGCAATTGAGACCTGCGTCGCTGCGGAAGTAGTTGTATATTCCGTGGCTGTGATCCTCTATCGACTCCAGCAGTCCCAGTTCCAGCATGGGCTGAAAACTTTCTTTCAGATTCTTGTTCAGAGCGGCCACATCGCCCTCGGCTGAAAAATTGAACCAGTGACGGATCAGCCGTGGATAGCTTTTTTCGCCATGATTGTTCATCCCCAGCAGGCGCCGTTGGATATAGTGCATGCCCAAGGGACTGCCGAGCGTCAGAAAATCCACTTTGCCTTGTATGCCTTCTTCAGCGGAGAGTTCCCACAAAGTATCGTAGGCGATGACCGCGCCGAGACTATGCCCGATCAACAGCACCGCTTCTTGTCTTTGCAACATTGGGCGCAATGTCTGTTTCAACAGTTCGCGAATTTTGCTGGCGATACCATCGCTATCGTTGAAATAGCGGTCGATCTCCAGGGCGGTACTGCGCACTTCTTTCGGCAGGAAACGTATCAGCAAGTGAATGCGGTCAGCCAAAGTCAACATGACACGGCTCAACCAGATGTTCCATGAACGGGCATCGCTAATGTCCTGCTGGGTGGGACCGTGCTTGTTGATCAGCGCGTCTATCCAGGGGATATCCGGGGTGATGTCCTTATACTTCTGGTAATAAAGGTAGTTCCAACCGGCCAGATGGAACTGCGGGTAGCCCGCCTGAAGCGTATCCGCTACGAAACTGTCAGCGCGGCGCACCCCTTCGACCAGTGTACGCCACAGCAATTCGCGATGCTGCGCCGTTTCAGGCTTGGGGTTTTTCCCCGGCACATAGATGATCTGTTTTATCGCCATGATATGTTTGCATGGTTGCTCAATGCGCACCGGCTACGACATTAAGGTAACACCGGATATGTATCGAATATCCGATCTGACAACTTTGCTGTGGGTGTTTACCGATCACCCGCGCATCAAGCGCGACTCTATTTTGGCCGCCATGTCGGCGCAGCAGGTGCTGTCCGAATGAATTGACTCTGTCCGTAAGTATCATCGCCCGATCATGCTCGTTCCATCGCGCCGCTTTCCCGCACAACCGCAAAACAGCACATGAAAGATTCTTGCATTTAGCTTCCGGCCTGTGTCTCCGGGGCAAATAATACTACCTTCCGGTGATTACTGTTACCGCGATCCGGTTTGGGCATACGAATTACTGCTATTCGGAAAAATCTGGAATGGTGCGCGTCTCCGCGGGTTTGCCGACCGACGGCTGGCCCGGTAACGAAGCGTCGAAACCGCCCAATAAAAGGAATTGCCCGACATTCGTTACGCTATTCGACGGATTGGAATGCGGGTCGGCCGGATTAGAATCCTGCCCAAGAATTGGATAATTTTGGCCGGCAACCAACCGGCCTCGAGCCCATCAGCTTATGACCCACCAACGTATGTCCCAACAGCATATGACCCGACAACATATGACAAAGTGGCAGCAATCACCAGAAAGGGTAGCCGAGCCGGATGTTTAACGAACCTACAAATTCGCCGGATCCGGAGTTCGATACTGTATTGGGCTGGCCGCAGAGTTGGCCGGAGAGCAACCCGGTTGGCGGTTCCCTGCCGCCGCCCGGGAATAACGCGCAACATTCCCGCATCTACGACTTTCACAACCGCTTCGACCCGGTGGGGGCCGGCATCGAAATTCCACCGCACTGGGCTGTCCCCTGGTCCGACCTGATGATGGTGATGATGGTGATGTTCGCGGTGATGTACGTCACCAAGATATCGGAAACGAATGTCGGCGACATGTTCAGCAAGGAAGCCAAATACCAGCCTCTCCAGGAACCCGCGGCCGCGAAGAAGGTGATCGTTCAAAACAGCCCGATCTCGGCGGACGAGATACTCCGCTTGAGCCAATCACTGGTCACCCAAGCCAAACTCGAGGATATCGATGTGGCGCTCACCGATAATCAGGCCGTCAAGGTCAGTGTGCGTGGAAACCTGCTGTTCGATCTGGGCAAGGCCGATCTCAAACCCGAGGCCATCTCGTTTCTCGACAAGCTGGCCGAGATCATCGCCAACAACAACTTCGAGGTCGAGATCGTCGGCCATACCGACAACTTCCCGATCAGCAACCCGGCATATCCGACCAACTGGGAACTTTCCACAGCCAGAGCGGCGCGCGTCGCACGTTACCTGATCCAGACCGGCGGGCTCGAGCCCGGCCGATTCACCCTCATCGGCCATGCGTTCTACCGGCCGTCCGTGCCCAACACCTCTCCCGAAAACAAGGCCAAGAACAGAAGAGTGGAGATCATCATCACACGAAACGAGTACACACCATGAAACCCAATACCCATTATATTTTCGGCATCGTCACTTGCACCTTCCTGTTGCTCGCCGCCACGCTGATCCCCCAGGGCCGTTCCCTGATGTTCAATCTGATCGGCATGATCGTAGTCGTGGCAGGCACGCTGGGCGCCACCTTTATCAGCTTTCCGAAAAGATCGCTCGTTTTGGCGACCCGTGTGGCGATCAACAGCTATCGCTCATCCGTGCCCTCGGAACAGGAAATCGTCGACTCGCTGCTGGACCTGTCCCTGCAATCCAGACTGGAAGGCCTGCTGGCACTGGAAAAAGAAGGGGAGCGCGCCAGTGTGCTGTTCCTCGGGCGTGCCCTGTCGATGCTGGTGGACGGTTTCAAGATGGATGAGTTGCGCGATGCACTGTACACCGAGATCCACTTTTTCCAGCATCGTCGTGCGCTGCATGAACGGGTGTTCCGCCATATGGCCCTGCTGGCACCGGCATTCGGCGTGGCCGGCGGGGTGATCGGACTGGTGGGGATGCTGGCCGGGATAGGCGATACCGGCGTCATCCTTAAGACCATCCCCATCGCGCTGACATCGACGCTGTACGGTATCCTGTTGGCTTACTTTTTTTTCATCCCTATCGCCGAAAATATCCACGCCAGGACACAGGAAGAATTGTTGATCCAGAAGCTGATCACCGAAGGGGTCGTGCTGATCGCGCAGGAATACAACACGATCCGGCTGCAAACCCGGTTGCAATCCTTCATCACGCCCCAGGCACGCAATATCCAGCACCGCAGTTTCAGGGAGATCCGTGACCGCTTTGAAGAACTCAGGCACACTCAAGGCGGGTTGCGCGCAGACAATCGGTAACCGGACCAGACCACACGGGACAAAGAACTATCAGAGGTCCTTGAGGATGCGTGCTCTCGCCTGTTTTGCTTCTTCGTCGCTGATCAGGCCTTTGCCCAGCAACTCCCTGATCTTGCCCAATCGCTGCTCGACAGTCTGAGTGATGCGCGGGACATCCGCCACGGTATCGGCAGATGGTGCGGGATTCGCAACGCCGCAATCGAGCTTTGCGTGCAGGCCGTTATTGCTGATTTCCCCGCTGACCGTCCTGGTGAAATCCAGACAACCTTCCTTCTTGAGAGTGATTCGGCCATACACGGAAACTTTTTCGCTCGGATAAATATTCGGGAAGACATCATGATGGGTGACCGTCATCGGTGTCACGCCGATCTTTTCTCCCATCACATAAACATCCGCGCCGGCGGGCACCGACTCGACCTTGATAGGGTTGTCCCCTGCGGCTGGAAACATATTGCCGGCAGAGCAGCCTGCCAGGAGGAACCCGCTGAACAGGGAAAATACTTTTGCCGAATGCTTCATGAACATGATTTCTCCCAAAATTGAAATTGAACCGCCCCGTACCTAATCGATAATTCAAGCCGCGGCCGGGTCATTTGCGCGCCACCCCGCATCATTTGCGCACCACCAAGTCGATCAGCGCCGACATGCCGCTGTGTCCGGCACCCTCACCGATGTGATCGTCATGCTCGCTCAGATGCAATATCTCCATGTCGCCAAAAGCCTCTCGCAACATCGCTTCGGTGTACAGGTTCCCGGCCGCCGACGGACCGCCGGTCTTGTATTCGAGCTGGCGCGGCGTGTAGCCCTGCAGCAGCAACAGCCCGCCCGGTTTCAGACAACGCCGGATACCCGCAAACATCTGCACACGCAAAACGGGTGACGCAAACTGGATGAAGATCGCCGCCACCACATCAAAGCGATTCTCGCCCCATTGCCACTGCGTCAGATCGGCCCGCTCGAATTCGATCGCCACGCCGCGTTGCCGGGCAAGCTTTTTCGCCTTTTCCAGCGCCACCGCCGAGGCTTCCACCGACAGCACCTGCAAGCCCTGCTGCGCCAGCCACACGCCGTTGCGTCCTTCTCCGTCCGCCACTGCCAGGCAGCTCATACCGGGCTTCAACAGCTGCCGCTGCGACACCAGAAAATCATTGGGTTCGGTGCCGAACAAATAATCCTCGCCGGCATAGCGTTCATCCCACACACTCATCGCACGTCCTCTTTAATACTTTAATATTTGCAGGTCCGAATTCTGTCCGGGCATTTCCTGTTCAGGCCCGGCATATCCTGTTCAAGGAAGCTGACCACTTTGGGACCCGTTCGCCAGAACGGCGCGCCGGGCATATTCGGTTGCCTCGCGATCCATCCCGAGTTGTGCCGACACGCGTGCCATGCCGTTCAGGTCTTCACCGATACGCACGCCCAGGCCCAACGCCTTATCCATTTCAAGTGCCTCCAGGTAATGCTGCAAGGCAGGCGCGGGTCGCGCCAGCTTTTCTTCCGCAGCGGCGACGATACGCACGGCGTTGGCCCGCTCCGCTTTGTCTGACTTTTCTTGCTTGCTCACTCGCTGTGCCAATATCAGCGCACCCTCCGCATCGCCGTTCAGCAACAACAAACGTGCGCGCAATGCGCCGATGCCGGCGCTCAAGGCGCATTGTCCCGCGCACAACTTTTCGGCGGACTGCAACGCGGAATCCGCTTCGGCCAATCGTGCCAGATCGGTCAAGATCACCGCCTTGCGAAACGCCGCGGCGAGTTTCGCTTGCTGCGGATAGATACCTTCCTGTTCCAGCAATATCCCGTCCAACCATGTCAACGCCTCCGCGTCATCGTGCAAACGATGAGTCACCGTGGCCAGGTTGATCATGCTCGTGGCCGCAGCCGCGGTGTCATCCAGCGATCGTTGCAGAGCCAGCGCTCTGGCAAACTGTTGTTGCGCGAACTGCAGTTCCCCTTCCCCCAGCGCCTTGCGCGCATCCCGGTCGGCTGCCCGGGCCTGCTCGATTGCCAGCGGCTGGCGCGCAACCGGCGCGCTGCCGCAGGCAGCCAATAATCCGGCGATCATCATCAAGACAAGTTTAAACACGGCTGCAGAAAATTTAGTCATGGCTATCCATCCTGACCGGCCCGGTTTCCGGCTGCACATCACGCTTCAACGGCCAGTGTGAATTCAGGGTGTCGAGGGTCTGCTGGGTATCGCCGATCAATTTCCGGCTCTTGCCCAGCGTGTCACGCGTCTCGTCAATCATCGCCGGCAACTGCGGGGCGGTATGCTGTACCGCGTCATTGATGGTCTGGGTGGCGGCACGCAGGGCCTCCATGCTGGTGTCGGCCTTTTTCAGCAGCTCCGGCAACTGGTAGTCGAGTCTCCCCGTCAGCGATTCGGCATTCGCCGCCGATTTTTTCAAGGAACGCAGCATTGGCTCCACGTCATGATCGAGATTGGCATCGGCCTTTTTCAGCACACTGTCCAGGCGCTGCTGTGTCACACGCATCCCGGCGGATAATTCACGCAGATTCTTCAATGTCTGGCGCACGTCGCCGTCGGGATCTTGCAGGGTCTGGTGGATGTCATCGAGCAGCGGCAGGATGCGATTCTTCACGTCGACCACCGCCTGTTCCAATCCGCTGGCGCGCTCGAATCGCACCTTGTCTCCCGCCGCCAGTACGGGCTTGCCTTCCGCCCCGCGGCTGATTTCCAGGATTCCGTCGCCGATCACCCCTTCCTTCTTCAGGCTCATCACGGCATCCTGCCGGATCAACTTGAGATATTTCGTTTCGATACCGACTTCCACTTGAACGTGTCCCTGTTCATCGAGCGCCAGCGTATTCAGCTTGCCGATCTTGAAACCGCTGAACTTGACCGGCATGCCTTCGTTCAGGTCCTGTCCGCTATCGGCGACAAAATAGATCGGCGAGGTTGCGGTGAATGCGCCTTTTTTTACCCCGCTCCAGACGAATACCGCGCCGATGCCGACTACGGCGAACAATACGAATACCGCGGCCTTGCCGAACAGGTTCCTGAATCGTGCGTCCTTGTCGTCGAACAATGTCACATGCACCTCACTTTGATTTTTATCACCGGGCCTCTGCCCCGGTGTCTTTTCCGATCCCGGCGATGGCACCGATTTCTGTCCCGGTCTCCGCAAAGGGTAACGTCGTCGGCTTGTCCGTCATCACCAATACTGCCAGGCCTTGTGCAGCATACGTTTCCAGCGCCGCGATCCAGCAGCTTGCCAAGCGTGACCCGATATCCTCGAACAGCCATGCATCCACCACCAGCACAGGTGAATTCTGCAGCAAGGCGCGCAACAGACCGGCCAATTTGCGTTGCCAGAAATCCATGCTGTCCGGTTTGGCAACCATGAATTCCTCGAACTCATGTTCTTCCATGCCCAATACATCCAGCCAGTCTCTGACAAGTTGTTCCGTTTCCTGCACATCGCGACGGGTGTGATACCACAGCGGCAGTGTGACATTCTCCCAGATCCTGAGATTACTGATCAGACCACCGTTTGTCGCCACCCAGGCCACGCGACCCGGCCGGCCTGCATTCACCGACTGCCATATCACCGGCACAGGCCCGTTATGGTACCTTCTTTCCCCGAGCGGTCCGGTGACAGCGACCTTTTTCTGCCTGCGCTCGCCCTGCACGATCTCGATGGCACCTTGCGCACAAGCCGTTTCGCCGATCGCACAGTCGATCATGGCATGTTTTTCGGCGCGGGATGCCAGCGTCAGTTGCCGTATCTCGCCCGCATGCAGGGTGAACACATAGGCGCGACTCGATCCCTGGCAGCGCACATCGACGAATCTGAACAGGGCATCCATGATCAGAACAGCAACACCGTGATCAGCCCGTCACAAACGAATACCGCCATCAGGCTGCGCATCACCGCGTGCGACGCGGCGATCGGGATCTCGGTCATGCCATGCTTGACAGTCAATCCGTAATAGCAGGACACCACCGACATCAGCATGCCGAAGCACAGGCTTTTAAGCACTGCCGCGAATATTTCCCGGTAGCTGATCATCTCGAAAAAATGACCGAGTTCGCCGCTCAGCGAAACATCGATATGCCAGGCCGTGACGATCATGCCGGTACCGAGCGCGACGACCTGGAAGTAGAACGTCAGCACCAAACTGGTGATCGTCATCGCCAGCATGCGCGGCACGACCAGATAGGCGACCGGCGGGACACCCATGCGCCGCAAACTCTTGATCTCGCCGTTGACCCGCATCGAGGCAAGCTCGGTGGCGATCGCCGAACTGCTGCGCCCGACGATCACGATCGCAGTCAGCAATGGCCCCAATTCGCGCACCACGGTCCAGATCAGCACCTGCAAGGTCAGCAATTCGTTACGCCCGACCAGG
>JBBQNH010000100.1:0-7748 GCA_038329705.1 Burkholderiales bacterium
TGCCGAATGCAGGTGTTTTTTCTGTTGGCTTACGACACAAGTTTGACGGGGCGCAATTAACACACCATGGTGTTGCAGATTTACCGGGAAGTATTAAATGGGATGTCATATGAAAAATAAATTTATATGTTGGTGCGGCAATACACAACCATATGACTTTTCAAATGAATATGCCGAATGTCGGAAGTGCGGCACACTGGTTTCACTGTCGGGGTTTACACCTGAAAAGCTTGTCGTGCAAGATGATGAGCAGGGTTTTTACAGTAAAAAATATTGGCTTGATCATCAGCAGGAGGACCTGGGTTTACCGAGTATTTTTCAACGGTCAAGACGTGATCTGACCGAGCGGAATCTGCACTGGTTGAAGACTCTGCAGCGATTTTCTCTCCCTCCTGCCAGTATACTGGAACTTGGATGTGCTCATGGTAGTTTCGTGGCATTGCTGAAGCAAGCTGGTTACCAGGCAACCGGCCTTGAACTGAGTCCGTGGGTTGCAAAATTTGGACATGATACTTTTGATGTACCGATACTTGTGGGGCCGGTAGAGACGCAGAATCTGCAGAAGGCTAGCCTTGACGTAATCGCTATGATGGATGTTCTAGAACATTTACCTGACCCGCTTGTGACGTTACGACATTGCTTGGAATTACTTAAGCCTGATGGCATATTGCTAATCCAGACCCCACAGTTTAGGGAGGGCATCAGTTATGAATCGCTGGTTGCCACCAGTCATCCATTTTTAAGCCTGTTACAGCCCGATGAGCACCTCTATCACTTCAGCGAACGTTCCGTCACCGAGTTCTTTAAGCGCTTGGGGGTGGATCACATCCAGTTCGAATCAGCGATCTTCGCCCACTACGACATGTTTCTTGCGGTGAGTCGGGTGCCATTTCGAGTTAATGCACCCGAACAGGTCGAAGCGGCGCTACTCGCAACACCAAACGGGCGAATTGCTTTAGCGTTGCTTGATTTGCGGGAACGTGAGTTGGATTTTCAAAGCAAATGGAGCAATGCTGAATCTGACCGGGCCGCGCGTCTGGAAGTGATCCACAGCCAGGGCCGCGAGATTGGCGAGTTAAAGGTGCAGTTGGAAACGCTTCGCTCTAGTTTGTAGTGCCGGATTGGTAAAGCAATTAGAACGATCTGAAAGTAATAAAACCATGGCCCACATCCTCATCCTTACAACTGATTTACCTTATTTTCCCGGCAAAATGGGTGTGGATTTTTTCAATCTGCGGCATCTTGCTCGTGATCACCAGGTTAGCATTGTCGCGCCCAACTTCGAGTGGTTCCCCAAGGAAGGCGTGGCCAACTTGATGCAGTTTCTGCACCACGCACACTTGTGGCCAGGGGTTGCGGGCACGCTGATACCCTTTGTCGCTGCTGAGCCAAACGGGCAATTAAGCTGGTGGATTTTGCGTCTACCCCGCCGCCTGCGCTGGTGGGCTTTGCGCCACCTCTTGCAAATTCATCAGCGGCCTAGTGATGCGTATGACAAGCTGGCGATACTGGCGAACTGTGCGCCCCATTTGCTGGATGCTCTGACATCTGCGCACCCGCAAGCTATTGTGCTGATTCAAACCAGCCTCGAACCCTGGCTTGATTATCTGCCGGCAATAGGGGGAAAGCTGGTCTATTTCCACGATGTACGCGCCGATTACCTGGAACGGGTAATTCCTCTTCCGGGGCAGCCGAAGCAGCCCGCGTATGAAATCGCCGCGATTCGCCGGCAAGAGCAGCAGGTCACAGAACGGGCCGACGTAGTCGCTTTCGTGTCAGAACTCGATCTTCAGCGCGCCGGTCGTATGTTCCAGATGCAAGCAGCGAGCGGGGTGGCGCCTATCCCCGTCGATACGGATTACTATGCCCCCCCTCCCAGTGATTGGGTGAGCGACACCCGACTCATCGTGTTGTTTACCGGACATCTCTCGCATCCCCCTAATGTGGATGCCGTGCTCTATTTCATTCGGGAGATTTGGCCGCATATCCTTGAGCGCAACCCTGGCGCGGTGTTCCAAATCGTCGGCATGATGCCTGCCCCTGAAATTCAGGAGGCTGCTACGCATGCTTTGCAATGCGAGCTGCATGCGAACGTCCCCGATATTCGTCCGTATTTCTGGAATGCCGGTGTTTACGTAGTCCCCATGCGGTACGGCGGTGGTGTACGTCAGAAGCTGTTTGAGGCTTGGTCCATGCGTGTACCGGTGGTATGCACCACCATGGCGGCCGAAGGTACGGGCGCAGAAACTGGCACCCACTGCTGGCTGGAGGATGCCCCCGCCTCCTTTGCCGAGAGAGTCGCTTCCGTGCTCAGCACGGACAAATCCATTGCTTTGACCGATACGGCCAAAAGCCATGTTGAAGCCAAAAATTCCGTAGCTGCTGCCGCACCTCGTTTTCAGGATTTGGTGGAAAAGGCGGTGCGCATAAACTATCAACGGCCCTTCAAATTGCTCTACGACTTGCGCTGGATGGAGATCGGAAAAGCTGGGGGGACTGAGCAGGCCACCTATGAGTTGATCGCTGCCATCGGCCAGCTCGACCATCGTAACGGATACCATCTCTTCGCACCGCGCAGCACCTGCGGCGAGTGGGATTTTCCATCCGGCTTCAAAGTGGATAGGCATTACTCGGACCCGATTGAGCGACAAACCGAAGTGCTCAAATCGTTTTTGACAAATCGCTTGGCTGAAAGCCTGGCGATGCCTGCGTTATTGAACCCTGCCATGCGCACCCTCGCAGAGTTTCGCCGCATGGACTTCAATCTTGTTCACTCGGTTTGCGGCTACACCCATCCAGACCTGATCGGCTTTCCCGGCATCCTTACGATCAACGACCTACAGCACCTGCACTATCCGCAGTTTTTCTCACCGAACGAATGGGCAGAGCGCGAAAAGCTTTATCGCGAGTCGGCAACTCGTGCGCAACACATTATTTGCATTTCCGAATTCACGCGGCAGGACGTGCACAAGCAATATGGCATACCGCTAGAAAAAATGAGCACAGTGTGGATTATCCCCAGTCGCAACGTCTGGCAGCAGCTTGCTGAGCACGAGCGACAGTCCTTGCTGACCCGCATGGGGCTTTCTTCCGGTGAATTCCTTTTTTTCCCGGCCCATTGCTGGCCTCACAAGAACCATGCAAAACTGGTGGAGGCCTTTCACCTTGTTATTTCCAAATTGCCGAAGGAGCTCAAGCTGGTTTTTACGGGGCGCGCATTTCCCGCAGATCATCCGGCTATGGAGTTAATTCGTGAATATGGCTTGAGTGATCGCATCATTCATCTTGGCTATCGCTCCCCGCTTGAGATACGTGCTCTTTTCCAGGGTTGCTTGGGTTTGGTGTTTCCTTCACTATTTGAAGGTTTCGGCATGCCGGTCGCCGAGGCGCTGATCGCTGGCAAGCCTGTAGCTTGCTCCAATGTTACTTCACTTCCGGAAATTGCCGGGGATGCGGCAATCACCTTCAACCCCCACGATGCTGCGGATATTGGGGCTCGGTTGGTCGAACTGGCAACTCAGCCCGATTTGCGCGCGGCACTGGCTGGCGCAGCCCTTCGGCGGCGGCCGCTCTTCTCCGCCCGTCGCAGTGCCATTCAAACCCTTGCGGTGTATCACCGTGTTCATGAAGAGATTTACGGCGGTTAAATTATGAAACAGTTGCCATCCATTTCAATTGTCGTTCCTTCATTCAATCAAGCACAATATATTGAAGAGACACTCCAGAGCTTGGTCGACCAGGAATATCCGAAGCTCCAGGTGGTTATTCAAGACGGCGGTTCTTCTGATGGCAGCGTGAATATCGCGGAAGATTTTGTCCGCCGTTTCCCCGATGTTTTTCAGTTATTCGTTGAAAAAGACTCAGGCCAGGCTGATGCGATTAATCGCGGCTTCGCTCGGACGAATGGAGAGATTCTGGCTTTCCTGAATTCTGATGACACCTATTTGCCGCGTATCCTGCATCAAGTCGCAGCCGAAATCGATCCAGCGCGTAACCGTTATGTGGTGATGGGACGCTGCCTTTTTACCGGGGAAAATTCGCGTTATGTCGGCGTCGAACACCCGGCAGAATACATTAGCCATTTTGAGCACCTGGCCATCTGGAAGCGCGGATTCAACACTATTCCTCAGCCCTCGATATTCTGGCACCGCAGGGTTTGGGAGCAATGCGGCTGTCTCGACGTCAATGAGCAACACGCACTCGACTACGATTTGTTTTGCCGCTTTAGCAAAAAATATGATTTCCACCGGGTTGATGAGCTGTGGAGCACTTACCGCATGCACGACGCCTCCAAGTCGTCGCAGCGCACGGAGGCGGAAGTGCTGGAGCTGTCGATCCAGGTCAGCCGTAAGCATTGGGGCTCGTGGTTTTCACCGTTGCGCTGGCGATGCGAACTTTCATATTGGCTATACAGCCGCCATGCACATGAATACGCTCGACATCATGCGCGTCAAGCTGAAGAAGCATTTCGTGAAAGACGCTTCATTACCGCGCTTTATGAATTTATGCATACCCTGCGCTTTTCCCCTGCGATGGCGCGTGACCGTTTGCTCTATGGCTGGTTAGCCGGAAAGAAGGTATGGTTTCTTGAGAAGCTGATTTTGAAGCGTGAGGGGTTTACCGGGCGCTATGCAGACGGGTGGATTGGGCCATTTTTTCGTGAACAGGTTGAAATTCCCGCTGAAGGGAAACGCCTCATTATTTCGCTAGAGCACCACCCGGTTGGGCATCACAGAAAAAACAAGGTTGAACTTCTAGTGAATGGGGTCTTAGCAGATTCCAAGAGGCTTATCGAGGCAAACAGCTTTTCCCTCGTTGCAGATGTTTCTGCATGCCGTGACAGTAAGGTAATCGCAGAGGTAAGAAGCAGTTCTTATTTTGTACCTCGCGACTTGCATAACGTGGACGATGATCGTCACCTGTCGCTCAGGTTAAATGAAACAAGGATAGAAACGTTTTGATTTTTCGGAGAAAAAAATGAAACCGAGCTCGTTTGCACAAACCGGCTGGAGCAGCATCGATATTACTGCCCCTGCTCAAGATAAGATCGAAGCCGCCCTCCGCAAGGAAGGGGCCTTGATTGAGACTCTTGACCTTACTTCATTGGAAACTGAATATCACGCATGGCGTCACCTCGGCGAATACGAGGGTGACTACGCCATCTATAATGGCAAGTTAGAACATTGTTTACTTGAAAAAACACTTGAACACTTTATTAGCCTGATTCTCATCAAGCCGAAGTCAGGAATGACCGGCATTGATATTGGAAGCTGCCAATCCGTTTTCCCCGTTTTGGTGCGAAGAATTTATGGCGTTCATTACTACGAGCAGGACTTGGAATATCCTGCCGGTGTAAATGGTGATCGCATTGGGAGTAGTGCAGATGCAATCCCTTTGCCTGACAAATCCGTGGATTTCATGACATTGCATTGTACCTTCGAGCATTTTGAAGGAAAGATTGATACCGGATTTGTGAATGAATGCGCACGATTGCTACGTAAAGGCGGACTATGCGTCATTCTCCCTCTCTACCTTAACGATTCGCATTGCAACGTAACCGGGGTGAGCGATCCAACTGGGCAAGAATCAATCAGTTGGGATACGGATGCGCAGCACTATTGTCTGATTCCTGAGTGGCAGAACCGTTTTGGTCGCCATTACTCGCCAAAAGCATTCATGGAGCGCGTTCATGAACCCGCAATAGCTGCCGGTCTTCGTCCACGTTTGTTGAAAATCAGCCGTTGGGAGACGATCAATCCTGATTTGTGGTTGAGGTGGGTATTGGTGCTGGAGCGCTAGTTTCGCGTCAAACTGATCGTAAGTTGATTACCTTGAAGGAATCAAACACCATCGCTGTCGATCTGACGCCCATTCTCCCCGGTGGAGAAAATGGGGGCGCGAAGATTTTTGTTTTAGAGCTACTGCGTTGTTTGGCGGAGTGGCATCCCAGTACAAATTTTGTCTTGTTGACGCAAGCCGCTTCGCACGAAGAATTATCAGCGCTTGATCGTGATAATGTCCGACGAGTCATGTTGGTTGGGTCTGCAGTAGGCAATACTGTAAGGCCAAGCATTAGGGGTGCGACTGCCCGGCTCCTGCCCTATTTGCCAGAGCTATTACGCAGGATAGTTGCCCGATTCGCATACTCTGTGAATAGAGCGCTTAAGCGATTCGGGAATGGTTCCATACTCCGGGAATTGGGTGCCGATCTTCTTTTTTGCCCTTTTACTGCGCCTACCTTTTTCGACCGGACTGTGCCCACCGTGTGCACAATTTATGATTTGCAGTTCAAAGCCTACCCGAAATTTTTCACCTCCGAGGATGTTGCCCAACGAAAGAAAACGTTTCAGGATGCATGCCGTCGCGCCACAGCTTTGGCTGCCATTTCTGACTATTCAAGACAATCGGCTATCTTCTACGGCAAACTTCCGCAGGAAAAAATTCGCACTATTTACCTACGGATGGCGCAGCGCATCGTTCGACCGCAAGAAGTTGGCGCGCCTATTCTTGACCAGCTTGGTTTGATTGAGCAGCGCTATTTGCTTTATCCAGCCAATTTCTGGAAGCACAAAAATCATGAAATGCTGCTCACCGCCTTCGGCATGGCTTGCGCCCAAGGGCTACCTAAAGACATGAAGCTGGTGTGCACTGGGGCGCCAGGTGAGCGGCAGGCATGGTTGCATCAAGCCACAATCGGCTTTGGGTTGGAAGACAGGGTTGTTTTTCCCGGCTATTTGCCGGATTCAGAATTGGCAATAATTATGGCTAACGCATGTGGGATAATCTTTCCTTCGTTGTATGAGGGATTTGGATTGCCCGTTGTGGAGGCTATGGCAGCAGGCGTACCAGTGGCGTGCAGCAACATAACCTCTCTGCCGGAGGTGGCCAGTGATGCGGCCGTTTTATTTAATCCAAAATTACCTGCCGAAATGGCTCAAGCACTTCTTACACTGGTTATGAATCAGCCAATGCGTAATCGTTGCATAGAAGCAGGCAAGGTTCGCGCTGCTGAGTTCTCGGATTCTCATCGCATGGCCGAAGAGTATTGGGATCTCTTTAAATTTGCCGTAGCCACTCATAAACAGCGCGGTTGGCTCTCAATGCGGGTCGCATGAAAGTCAGCGTTGTCACTCCCTCGTTTAATCAGGGACAATTTATCGAGCGCACGCTGCAAAGCGTAGCCAGCCAGACCGGTACCGAAATCGAGCATGTGGTTTTCGATGGCGGCAGCACGGACAACACGGTGGAAATGCTCAAGCATTTTAGTCCACCAGTGAGTTGGGTATCGAAAAAAGACAAGGGCCAAACCGATGCCGTTAACAAAGGCATCCGCGCCACGGATGGCGAGATCATCGGCTGGCTGAACTCTGACGATATCTATTACCCCGGCGCCATCGCCCGTGTTGTGGATTTTTTTGAAGCCAACCCAGATGTTGATGTGGTCTATGGCATGGCCGATCATATTGACCTGAATGATCACGCATTCGAAAGCTACCCCAGTGAGCCCTGGAATTTTGAGCGGCTGAAAGAAACCTGCTACATTTGCCAGCCGGCACTGTTCTTCCGGCGGCGGGTTGTGGAAAAGTTTGGCTTGCTCGATGAATCCCTGAATTACTGCATGGACTATGAGTACTGGCTGCGGCTCGGTAAGGCAGGGGTACGCTTTGCGTATCTCGAAGAGAAACTGGCGGGATCCAGGCTATACGCAGATAACAAAACATTGGGTTCCCGGGTGAAGGTGCACCGGG
>JBBQNH010000101.1:0-7732 GCA_038329705.1 Burkholderiales bacterium
TCGCAATCCACGAGATTCTTGAACTTGTCAGCATTTTTAAGATTATCAACCGCGATAATATTTTTCTCGCCGCGTTGATTGAGTGCTTTGACCAAATTGGAACCGATGAATCCGGCAGCGCCGGTGATGATGTAATACATATCCATTCTCCTCACATTTTCAGGTGCAGGGAACAGGGCAAAAGTGAAAGAGCCAGATACAAGGGAAAACCAGGTTTTCCCTTGTATCTTGAACCTTGAACCTTGAACCTTGAACCTTAAAGTTCTGCCGTTGATCCCAAATTCTGGATAATCTCGTCACGACTGACCACCGCCGTCCCCAGTTTGCCGACCACAATGCCGGCCGCACGATTGGCGATGCGCACCGCTTCCGGAAAGCCTGCGCCGCTCGCCAGCATCACTGCCAGCGTGGCGATCACGGTATCACCCGCACCGCTGACATCAAACACTTCGCGGGTATGCGTCGGTTCGTGCATCACTTCGTTGGCGCGGTACAGGCTCATGCCATCCTCGCTGCGTGTGACCAGCAACGCATCAAGCTGCAATTCGTTACGCAGTTTCTCTGCCTTGGCGCCCAACTCGGTTTCGTTGTTCCAGCTGCCCGCCACTTCGCGAAATTCGCTGCGGTTTGGCGTCAGTATGGTTGCACCGCGATAACGGGCATAGTCGTCTCCCTTGGGATCAACCAGCACTGCTTTGCCAGCTGCCCGTGCCAATCGGATCATATCGGCGATATGCGTCAATCCGCCTTTACCGTAATCGGACAGGATCACCACATCAGCCAGCGGCAACTGCACGCGAAAATCCTCAAGGGCGGCGTGCAGAACTTCATGACTCGGCGGTGTTTCAAAGTCGATGCGCAGCAATTGCTGGTGGCGCGCGACGGCGCGCAATTTGATAATGGTGGAAAAGGTATTATCGCGATGCAGCAACGCGGTGAGGTTGTGATGTTCCTTGAGCAACTTTTCCAGGCAGGCACCCGCCTCATCGTTGCCAACGGCTGATAGCAGTGTTGCATGCGCCCCGAGCGCGGCGATATTGCGTGCCACGTTGGCCGCACCGCCGGGACGCTCCTCGACACGTTCAACCTTAAGTACCGGCACAGGTGCTTCCGGCGAGATGCGGGTAACATCGCCAAACCAATAGCGATCCAGCATCACATCGCCGACCACCAATATTTTTGCTTCATCAAATTTTGGCAACGCGCTCATGCCTGCACTCCAATTTCCTTGTTGATATTCAGTAAAACCTGCAACGGGTCTACTGCTTGTGTAATCGGCCTGCCTATCACCAGATAGCTCGAACCGGCTTTCAATGCGGCAAGCGGTGTCATGATGCGCGATTGGTCGTCAACCGGCGTCCCCGCCGGACGGATACCGGGCGTAACCAGGCAGAATTTTTCGCCGTATCTGGGGCGTAGCTGACTAGCTTCTTGCGCGGAACAAACCACACCATCCAGCCCGCTGTCGCACGCCAGTTTTGCGAGGCGCAGCACCATCTCGGCGGGAGCGTCTACTATGCCGATGTCTATCAAGTCCTCCCTGGCCATGCTGGTAAGCACAGTCACCGCGATTAACTTGGGCGGCCGCACCGCCTGTGCCACCGCCTCGCGTGCAGCTACCATCATCTTGCGCCCACCCAGCGCATGGACGTTAATCATCCACACACCCAAACCAGCCGCCGCTTTGCAAGCCTGCGCGGTAGTATTGGGGATATCGTGGAATTTCAGGTCTAGAAAAACTTCAAATCCGCGCTTCATGAATTCTTCCACCAGGGCCGGACCCGCCGCAGTAAATAACTCCTTGCCGACTTTCAACCGGCACATTGAAGGCTCCAGCCTGCCGACCAGCTCCAGTGCGTGCCTGGCAGTCGAAAAATCCAACGCAACGATGATTTTTGGATCATTCATAAAGACATACCTGTCTCTTCGACACGTCGTGGCGAATAACTGCCCCAGGCCTGGCAGGCCGGGCAGTGCCAATAGAATTGGCGCGCTTTGAAACCGCAATGGGCGCATTGATATGTGGCAAGATTACGCGTGCGTTTGTGCACCAGATCTTTCACCATCTCGACATCGATACGCATGTCCGGAGGCACCTCCAGCAACCTTGCTTCAAGCAACTTGTCCAGACCAAGCAAGGTCGGATTGCGCCCCAATTCTTCGCGTACCAATTTATATGCGGCTGATGAGCCTTCTTTTTTGAGCACGCCGGAGAACACCACATTCATCAAATCCAGGGAATGATATTTGTTCAGATATTCCCGCAACATGGCAACACCATCCGCCTCGCGATTCAGCCTGCCAAACGCATCCAGCAGGCGTTCCGCAACCAGCGGTAAATATTGCGCATCCTGTGTCTCTATAGTTTTCCAGACTTCGATCGCTTCCGCGTACTTGTTCTCGCCGGCAAGGAAATCGCCCAACATCATGGTGGCACGTACCGATTTCGGATCAACCTGCAGTGCCTGTTGCAAATGTTCGCGAGCCTCTACCACGTCGTCGCCGGCGCTCTTCTCTTTGGCCAATTCGCAATAAAAAAATGCCCGCTGTTTGCTGTATGACTGGTTGGCAAACTTGTCCAACCGCTGTGACACCTCGATCGCTTTGAGCCAGTCATGTTCTTTTTGAAACAACTCCAGCAGGAACTCCAAAGACTGTTTCGCATAGGGTGTGTTTTCCAATTCACCGAACAGGCTTTCTGCCCGATCCAGAATGCCTGCTTTCAGGTAATCCTGGGCCAGTTCGAAGATCGCCTGCTGGCGTTTGTCGTCATCCAGATCGGCCCTGTCGACCAGATTGTGGTGCATGCGCAAGGCGCGATCCACTTCGCCGCGACGGCGAAACAGGCTACCCAGCGCAAAGTGCAGTTCGACAGTTTGCGGATCGACCTTCACCACCTCAATGAATGCCTCGATGGCTTTATCCTGCTGCTCATTGAGCAGGAAATTCAGCCCCTGAAAATACGAATGCGGCAGCACACTCGATTCCGAAAGCAGATCCTTTATGTCGATGCGTGCAGCCATCCAGCCCATACCAAAAAACAACGGGAAGATCAGCAGCATCCAGAGTTGGAATTCCATAACCTAAACTAATTATCCCGGTGATTGTTGTATCTCGGCACTATCTTGTTGTTTTTTTATAGCACGGATATCGCGCTTCAGAGCCGATATCTCACGTCGCAGCCGCAACACATTGGTCAACATCGCCAGTGCGCCGACAGCCACGCCAGCCGAAAAAAATATCAGCAACACAATCACCAGATAAGACTGCCACTCCAAGCCGAAAAAGTAGCTTAGCGTGACCGGCTGATCATTTTTCACTGCCAAACCAAGCAACGCGATGAACAGTACAACCCGGAAAATCCAATTAACGATACGCATGGCTTACCCCGATAAAATCACCGCAACGATAGCATAAAAAAAGGCGGCCATACCTTGCGATATGCCGCCACTTGAAACGCTGACTCGGCAATCAAGTCATCTTTTCGCAGACCCGCTCCCTGAGTTCCTTCCCTGCCTTGAAGTGCGGAACATACTTGGCCGGCACTTTGACCTTGTCACCGGTCTTTGGATTGCGTCCCTGGCGGGGTGGGCGGTAATTCAAACCGAAGCTGCCAAAACCGCGAATCTCAACGCGACCGCCACGCGACAATGTCGCAGACAACGCATCCAGAATCACTTTAACAGCCAACTCTGCGTCCTTGGCCAACAGTTGCGGATGCAACTCGGCCAGCTTGGCAATCAAATCAGAACGAATCATTATGGATCCTCAAACTTAAGCTTCGGTCTTGCTACCGCTCATCTTGGCTTTTAGCAATGCGCCCAGATTGGTGGTACCAGCATTGGCGTTGCTTTCCGCGGAAAGCTTCTGCATCGCCGCAGTATCCTCGGTCTTGGACAGCGCCTTGATGGACAAATTGATGCCGCGATTCTTGCGATCCACATTGATGATGACAGCAGTGACACTGTCGCCTTCTTTCAGGTGGGTGCGGATATCCTCGACACGATCAGCAGAAACTTCTGACGCTTTCAGATAGGCTTCAACATCGCCTTCCAGCGCAATCGTTGCGCCCTTGGCATCCAGTGACTTCACCGTACCGGTGACCACGGCACCCTTTTCGTGACTGGAAGTAAAGCCGCCGAACGGGTCACCTTCCAGTTGTTTGATGCCGAGAGAGATGCGCTCGCGTTCAACATCGATCGCCAAAACCACGGCTTCGACTTCATCGCTCTTCTTGTAGCTGCGCACTGCTTCTTCACCTGGCTGACTCCACGACAGGTCGGACAAATGCACCAGACCGTCTATGCCGCCATCCAAACCGATAAACACGCCGAAGTCTGTGATGGACTTGATCTGTCCCTTGACCTTGTCGCCTTTTTTGTGGTTGATCTCGAAATCATCCCATGGATTGGATTGGCATTGCTTCATGCCCAGCGAGATGCGGCGACGTGCTTCGTCGATCTCCAGGATCATCACTTCAACTTCGTCTCCCAAAGCAACCACCTTGGAAGGATGTACGTTCTTGTTGGTCCAATCCATTTCGGATACGTGAACCAGTCCTTCGATACCCTGTTCGATCTCCACGAACGCGCCGTAGTCGGTCAGGTTGGTCACCTTGCCGAACATGCGGGTACCTTGCGGATAGCGGCGTGCCAGACCATTCCATGGGTCGTCGCCCATTTGCTTGATGCCCAGCGAAACGCGGTTCTTCTCCTGGTCGAACTTGAGGATCTTGGCTTCGATCTCGTCGCCCACCGTCAACACTTCGGATGGATGTTTCACGCGACGCCAGGCCAAATCGGTGATGTGCAACAGGCCATCGATGCCGCCCAGATCAACAAATGCACCGTAGTCAGTGATGTTCTTGACCACACCCTTGACGATCGCACCTTCCTTGAGGTTTTCCATGATCGCTTCACGGTCCGCGCCCATCGTGGACTCCAGCACCGCGCGGCGGGAAACCACCACGTTGTTGCGCTTGCGGTCCAGCTTGATGACCTTGAGTTCCATGGTCTTGTTTTCGTAGGGAGTGGTGTCCTTGACCGGACGAATATCGACCAGCGAACCCGGCAGGAATGCACGAATGCCGTTGACCATCGCGGTCAGGCCGCCCTTGACCTTGCCGCTGACATAACCTTCCACGACCTTGCCTTCTTCCATGGCGATTTCCAGCTCGTGCCATGCAGCGAGGCGCTTGGCTTTTTCGCGCGACAGCTTGGTTTCGCCATAGCCGTTCTCCAGCGATTCGATCGCGACGGTGACAAAATCATCCGCCTTGACCTCCAATTCGCCCTGCGCATCGAGGAACTCCTCGATGGGGATCAAACTTTCGGATTTCAGCCCGGCATTCACGACCACCATGTTGTGGTCGACGCGCACGACTTGCGCGGTGATCAGTTCGCCTGCGCGCATTTCCTTGCGCGTCAAGCTTTCTTCAAACATTGCTGCAAAACTATCGGGATCTTGTACGGCTGTTGCTGTTGCGGTTGCGTTCATCGGATATACCTAAAGAAAAAAATCTGCCCGAAACAATAAATCGGCACAGTGGGTTAGTTAAAGTTCCCGCCAGACGGAGAGTCTTATGGGGCCTGATTCTTGGAACCATTCTCCGGGTGGCTTGCCATTGCCTTGTGATACGCCTGCCCGATGTCCTGAACTGCTTCATCGATGCTTAGTGCTGTGGTGTCCAGCAGACTTGCTCCCGGTGCCTGTTGCAGCGGAGATGCGCTACGCTGAGTATCTCGCTCGTCGCGTACGCGTATATCCAGCAAAAGGGCGGTGATATTAGCACCGATCCCTTTTTCCATCAACTGCTTATAACGCCGCTCGGCACGCGCTTCGGCGCTGGCGGTCAAAAATATCTTCAACACGGCATCCGGGAAAACCACCGAACCCATATCGCGCCCATCGGCGACCAGCCCCGGCGCCCTGCGGAAAGCATGTTGTTTGTTCAACAGCGCGGCACGAACCCCGGGCAAGGCGGCCACCACAGAAGCCGCGGCCGCACATTGCTCGCCGCGCAATTCATCGCCGACCAGCACGCCGTCAAGGAATATCAGGTTACCTTCGAACCGGATATCCATGCGTTCGGCCAATTTCGCCAAACCCGGTTCATCGGTCAGTACTATCCGATCCCGCTGCGCTGCCAAAGCCAACAGGCGATACAACGCGCCACTGTCCAGGTAGTGATAACCCAGCTTCTTCGCAACCCGTTGCGCCACCGTTCCCTTGCCGGATGCCGAGGGTCCGTCGATCGCAATCACCGGCACAGCCTGCACCACGTCATGCAACAGTGTGAAATAATTCGGAAAGGTCTTGGCGACACAGCGCGGATCGTTGATCCGCATGCCTTGCGCACCAAAAGCGGCCAGTGAGAAACACATCGCCATGCGGTGATCGTCATAAGTATCAATCGCGGCATGGTGTATCGTTTCCGGCGGCGTGATGCGCAGGCAATCCACGCCCTCTTCCACGGTCGCCCCGACCTTGCGCAACTCGGTTGCCATCGCGGCGATGCGATCGGTCTCCTTGACGCGCCAGCTGGCAATGTTGCGCAATGTGGTCGTGCCCTCGGCGAACAGTGCGGCCACGGCCAGCGTCATCGCCGCATCGGGGATGTGATTGCAATCGAGCTCGATCGCTTTGAGTCTCCCGGATATCGGAGCCCGCGCTTCCATCCAGTTCTTGCCCTGCTCGATCTGCGCGCCCATCAATGCCAGTGCATCTGCGAAACGCACATCCCCTTGTATGCTGCCACTGCCCACCCCTGCAATGCGCACCGGCCCGCCGCCGATCGCACCTGCCGCAAGAAAATACGAGGCAGACGAAGCGTCGCCTTCCACATAGATCACGCCAGGCGAAACATAGCGACTGGCTGCGCCGACTGTAAAGCTGCGCCACTCATTCCTCCGCACGCTGACGCCAAAGCGCGCCATCATCGCCAGCGTGATCTCGATATAAGGCTTCGAGATCAATTCGCCGACCACATCGACGGTAATCTCCCGTCCCAGCAACGGCAAAGCCATCAGCAATGCGGTGAGGAATTGGCTGGAGACATCTCCCCGCACACTGACGCGATCGGTCCCGGTAAGTATCGCCGGATGGATCTCCAATGGCGGAAAACCTTCATTGTCCAGGTATTCAATGTCCGCACCGAATTCGCGCAACGCATCCACCAGATCGCCAATCGGTCGCTCATGCATGCGGGGCGTGCCCGATAATTTGAAGTCGCCGCCGGACAACGCCAACGCAGCCGTCAGCGGACGAAACGCGGTCCCGGCATTACCCAGGAACAATGCCGCCTGCTTGACCGGAAAATCCCCGCCACAGCCCCGCACATGGAATACATTCAACCCCGATTGCTCCACACTGGCACCCAGCATGCGCAAGCCTTCCACCATACGTTCGGTATCATCCGAAAGCAACACATCGCGTATCTCTGTCGTCCCCTCCGCCAAAGCCGACAGTAGCAAGATGCGATTGGAAATGCTCTTCGAACCGGGCAGCGTGATGGTGCCGCGCGCACTCAGCAGGGGAGGAAGGTCGATGAAAGTCTCGGATGTCATTACGATTGAACTGCACGGCGGATTTGCAAGGGACAGAATGATACCGCAGTGGTGACCACCACATTAAATTTTCATATTCAGCATCTACCGTTCAAAATCCAAAATCAGATTGATCCTCAACCCTTGCACTCTGAACTTTCTGTACCACTGGTCTGCCCGGCCTCTTT
>JBBQNH010000102.1:0-7366 GCA_038329705.1 Burkholderiales bacterium
TAAAATCCGCATCAACTCGTCCGGATGCCTCGACCGCTGCGACGAGGGCCCGGTCATCGTGGTGTACCCCGAAGGCACCTGGTATACCTACGTGGATAATAGCGATCTCGACGAGATCATCGAGGAGCATCTGAAGAACGGGCGCGTGGTGGAGCGCCTGAAGATCTAACCCGGAATTTAACAATTACCGCTACCGCAATTAACCTCACGGCCTATTGAAAAGCCCTGATTTTTGCAACATCCGGAATGCAACCACTGGAATATCGTTAACCCGACCAAAATGCCTACCCTGAAAAAATTCACTCTCACCGGCCCGGCCGGCAATCTTGAAGGTGTCATACACCGGCCTGATGAGGCTCCACGCGCCATCGCAGTGCTGGCGCATCCGCTACCCACCATGGGCGGCACGATGGACAACAAGGTCATCACGACGCTTGCAAAGACCTTTGTGGAGTTGGGTTTTGTCGCACTGCGTTTCAACTTTCGCGGCGTTGGTAACAGTGAAGGAGAATTCGACAGTGGCGATGGCGAGATGAAGGATGTGTTGGCCATCGTGCATCATGCGCAACAGGAATTCGGCGACCTGCCACTGATCCTGTCCGGTTTTTCTTTCGGTGGCTATGTGCAGGCACGCGTTGCGCAGCAGCTGCATCCTCACCGGCTGGTGCTGATCGCGCCGGCGGTGGGACGATCCGTTCCTTCATTCAAAAATAGTACAGGCATGCCGGCTGTGCGGCATGACACGCTGCTGGTGCATGGCGAATTGGACGAGGTCGTGCCGCTGAGCGAAGTGTTCGACTGGGCGCGCCCGCTGCACCTGCCCATCGTGGTATTGCCGGAAGCGGGACATTTCTTCCATGGACGACTGAACCAGCTCAAGCAGGTCGTGCTGCACACCTTCAACGGACAGCCGGTATGAGCGCAATACTTAGCGCGCGCAACCTGCGTAAATCCTATGGCGATCAGGTGGTGGTGGACGGGTTGAACCTGTCCATACAGCGCGGCGAATGTTTCGGTCTGCTCGGGCCGAACGGCGCGGGCAAGACCACTACTCTGCGTCTGATGCTCGGCCTGATCGAGCCGGACTCGGGCGAATTGAGCCTGCTTGGCCATGCCGTACCTCAACAGGCACGTAGCGCACGCCTGTGCGTCGGCGTCGTGCCACAGATGGATAATCTCGACCCCGACTTTACGGTCACGGAAAACCTGCTGGTGTATGGCCGATATTTCGGCATCAGCGATGCGGCGATCGAAGCGCGCCTGCCGGAGTTGCTCGAGTTTGCCAATCTCACTCACAAGCGCAATGCGAAAATCCCCACACTGTCGGGTGGCATGAAGCGGCGCCTCACGCTGGCACGTTCTTTGGTGAATGACCCGGACATCATCTTTCTGGATGAGCCGACTACGGGACTTGACCCCCAGGCGCGCCATCTGATCTGGCAGCGCTTGCGCGAACTTACCGCGCAGGGAAAAACCCTGGTGCTCACCACGCACTTCATGGATGAGGCGGAACGCCTGTGTCACCGTCTCGCCATCCTGGACGAGGGTAGCATGATCGCACAGGACACACCGCAAGCCTTGATTCATCAGCATATCGAAGCGCATGTGGTGGAGGTATTCGGTGAACAGGTGGGTGAATGGGCGCGACAGTACGCGGCGCAATTTTCGGTGCGATTCGAGGTCAGTGGTGAAACCGCGTTCTGCTATGTGGAAAACGCCCAGCCGCTGCTTGCGCACTTGAGCGGCCATGCCACGCTGCGTTACCTGCACCGTCCAGCGAATCTGGAAGATGTATTTTTAAAATTAACTGGCCGTGAGATGCGCGAATGAATCTCATCTTTCGCATGCTCTATGTTTTCGTTCTGTCTCAATTCCGCGAGCCGCTCGGCATCGGCAAATCCTTAAGCACGTTGAACCTGCGCGTATTGCCGAGCGATCTGGACATCAATCTCCACATGAACAACGGCCGTTACCTGACCATCTGCGATCTCAATCGTGTGGACCTGTTTATCCGTACCGGATTGCTGAAGGCCATGTTCAGGCGCAACTGGATACCCGTCATTGCCGAGCATACGATGTCCTACAAGAAGCCGCTGGGGCTGTTCCAGCGCTTCCGCGTGGAATTGGAAGTGACCCACTGGGACGAAAAATATTTCTACATGCAACACACCTTCATCAGCAACGAGCGCGTCGCTGCGGAAGGCACTTCGAAAGGCTGCGTCTACGCGCGCGGGATCGGTGTGGTCAGCCCGGCCGATGCGATAGCCGCAGTGGAACAGGACAGACTGAAATGAATAAACGGAACTTTGCGTTGCCGCAACTCAGCCTCAGGTTCATACCGATCTGGCAACGCCATTTTCTGGTGTGGAAAAAAATGGCGGTCACTTCCATACTTGGGCATCTTGCCGACCCGTTGATCTACATGCTCGGTCTGGGGCTGGGGCTGGGCAGCCTGTTGCCGGAGATGGGCGGCACCTCGTACCTGGTATTCCTCTCCGCGGGCACGGTTTGTTACAGCACGATGAACAGTGCCACCTTCGAAGCGCTGTACTCCTGCTTCGCGCGCATGCACGAGCAGCGCACCTGGGATGCGATCATGAATACACCAGTCACACTGGATGACATCGTATTGTCGGAAATACTCTGGGCGGCCAGCAAGAGCCTACTGTCGGGATTGGCGGTGCTGGCAGTGATATGGGCGATGGGGCTGTCGCATTCCTTGCTGTCGATATGGCTGATCCCGCTGTCGCTATTGATAGGACTTTGCTTCGCCTCGCTAGGACTGATCATGACCGCCCTGGCGCCCGGTTACAGTTTTTTCATGTACTACTTCACGCTGGTGATCACGCCGACAATGTTTCTTTCCGGGGTGTTTTTTCCGGTCGAGCGCCTGCCCATGTGGCTGCAGGCAGTGTCCACTGTTTTACCTTTGTCCCATGCGGTGGGCATCGCCAGGCCTTTAATGAATGGTATATTGCCACCCGACTTGCTGTTCGACTTATTGGTGTTGCTCGCTTACACCGTATTCGGTTATTACCTGTCGCTGGTATTGTTCAGAAAAAGACTATCTCAATAGGAAATACGCATGTTATGGGTTAAAGCATTTCACATCATCTTCGTCGTCAGCTGGTTCGCCGGCCTGTTCTATCTGCCGCGTATCTTCGTGAATCACGCGATGGCGACCGAGCCAGCCGAGATCGCGCGGCTGAAGCTGATGGAAAGAAAACTGTATCGCTTCGTCACGCCGATCGCCTGGCTGGCGCTGGGTTTAGGCATGTGGCTGTGGCTGGGTTACGGATTCAGCGGCGGCTGGCTGCATGCCAAGCTGCTGCTGGTATTGGGACTGATCGTATATCACTGGTACTGCGGCGTGCTGGTGAAACAATTCGCCGCGGACCGGAACACACGCAGTCATATCTTCTTTCGCTGGTTCAATGAGATTCCGGTACTGGTGCTGACGGCCGTCGTCATCCTGGTTACTGTAAAACCATTTTAGCCACAGAGCACACGGAGACCACAGAGAAAACCGTCATGCGCGCTCTGTGTACTCTGTGATCTCTGTGGCAAATTTCTTTTTCTTGGATTAACTGCATGCCCGATTTTTTTGCCCCTTGCCCGCGCGGCCTGGAAAAACTGCTCACCGATGAATTGACTTCATTCGGCGCAGCCGAGGCGCGCGCCACCGAAGGCGGCGTGGCATTCTCCGGCGAATGGCCGCTATGTTATCGCGCCAATCTCGAGAGCCGCATCGCCAGCCGCATCCTGTGGCGCGCCAAGGAAACGCGTTACCGCAGCGAACAGGATATCTACAAGGCGGTGTTCGAGCTGCAATGGCAGCGCTGGTTCGATGTCACGCACACGATACGCGTGAACACCACGGCGATACGCTGCCCACTCAAGAGCCTGGAGTACATCACGCTGCTGGTCAAGGACGCGTTGTGCGACCGCTTCCGCGCACATTGCAACGAGCGACCCAGTGTGGATACCGTGACGCCGGACATGCGCATCCACGTGTTCATCGAGGACGACAAGCTGATGTTGTATCTGGACACCTCGGGCGATGCGTTATTCAAGCGCGGCGTGCGCTCACACACCAACATCGCGCCGATCCGCGAGAACCTCGCGGCAGGGATATTGAAACTCGCCGGTTGGCAACCCGGCACGCCGCTGCTTGACCCGATGTGCGGCAGCGGCACGTTCCTGATCGAAGCGGCACAGATGTCGCTGAACATCCAGCCCGGCATCGCGCGTGGATTCGCGTTCGAGAAACTGAAGAATTTTGATGCGGTGACTTGGGGCAAGATGCGCGAACAGGCAATCGCCGCGCAACTGCCCGTCAAGCCGCTGGATATTTACGGCAGCGATCTGTACGGCGACGCGCTGAAGACTTCGTCGCGCAACCTGGAAGAAGCCGGACTGTTGGAATGCGTGGAATTGAAACAGGCCAATGTGCTGGAAATATCCGCGCCCGCTCCACAAGGCACCCTGGTGGCCAACCTGCCCTATGGCGAGCGCATGGGCGAACTGGACGAATTGGCCGAGCTATACCCCAAGCTGGGCGATGCGTTGAAACAGAAATTCGGCGGCTGGACGGCTTATCTGTTCACTGCCGACAAGGCCATCCTGAAGATGATGCGCCTGTCGCCATCAAAGCGCACGCCGTTATTCAACGGGGCGATCGAGTGCCGGTTGCTGGAATACAAGATCGTTGCGGGCAGCAACCGGCCCAAAGCATCCCGTGATCAAAGTAATCCGGTGAAAAAACCGGCAGCTAGTTGAGCTGCATCTTTTCCGTGCCGCTCATCAGGTCCCTGTCGGTCGACAACTTGCTATCCAGCTTGATGCGCAGGCGCAGATCGTTGACCGAGTCCGCATTCTTCAGTGCTTCCTCGTAGGAGATCGTGCCGGATTCGTACAGGCTGAACAGCGCGCCGTCGAAAGTCTCCATGCCCAGTTCACGCGATTGCGCCATCACGCCCTTGATCTCATTGACTTCGCCCTTGAAGATCATGTCGGCGATCAGCGGCGAGTTGAGCATGATCTCCATTGCGGCGACACGCCCCTCACCGGCTTTTTTCGGAATCAGGCGTTGTGAAATAAACGCCTTGACGTTGAGCGACAAGTCCATCAACAGCTGGGCGCGCCGTTCTTCCGGAAAGAAGTTGATGATGCGATCGAGCGCCTGGTTGGAACTGTTGGCGTGCAGCGTGGCCAGACACAAGTGTCCCGTCTCGGCAAATGCAATGGCATATTCCATGGTTTCGTGATCACGGATCTCGCCGATCAATATCACATCGGGGGCCTGGCGCAGGGTGTTCTTCAGCGCGTTATGCCAGGACTCGGTGTCCACCCCGACCTCGCGGTGCGTGATGATGCTGTTGATATGGTCATGCACATATTCCACCGGGTCTTCGATGGTGATGATGTGGCCGTAGCTGTTCTTGTTGCGATGCCCGATCATGCCGGCCAGCGTGGTCGATTTTCCGGAACCGGTTCCGCCAACCACGATCACCAGGCCGCGCTTGCCCATTACGATATCCTTGAGAATTGGCGGCATACCCATCTCGTCAAGATCGGGAATCTTGGTCGTGATGGTGCGCAAAACCATGCCGACGCGCTGCTGCTGCAGGAACACATTGACACGGAATCGCCCGATACCGTGAGGACTGATCGCAAAATTACACTCATGGGTCGTTTCAAACTCGGCCGCCTGGCGATCATTCATGATGCTGCGCGCAAGTTCCTGGGTATGTTGCAGGGTGAGCATCTGGCTGGAAACAGGTGTCATCTTTCCGTCCACCTTGAATGCCGGCGGAAAACCCGTGGTGATGAACAGGTCGGAGGCTTTTTTGCTGATCATACCGCGCAGCAGATTGTGTATCAGTTCGGTGGCTTGATCTCTTTCCATGAAAAACTCCTGATATGAAGACCCTTATCAACCGGGAAACGAATCCTTGTTTGCCGCCTTGGACCGGGCTTCCGCGGGTGTGATCTTGTTTTCCTTGATGAGGTTGGCGAGGCATTGGTCCAGCGTCTGCATCCCCATTGCCTGCCCGGTCTGGATCGCCGAATACATTTGCGGCACTTTGGCTTCACGGATCAGGTTGCGGATCGCCGGTGTGCAGATCATGATCTCATGCGCCGCGATCCGGCCTGCGCCATCCTTGGTCTTGAGCAGCGCCTGCGAGATCACCGCACGCAGCGATTCGGACAACATCGCACGCACCATCTCCTTTTCGTCGGCAGGAAACACGTCGATGATACGATCGATGGTCTTGGCTGCAGAACTGGTGTGCAGGGTACCGAACACCAGATGGCCGGTTTCTGCGGCAGACATCGCCAGCCGGATGGTTTCCAGGTCACGCATCTCGCCCACCAGGATCACGTCAGGATCTTCACGCAGCGCGCTGCGCAAGGCATTCTGGAATGACAGGGTATGCGGACCGACCTCGCGCTGGTTGATCAGGCACTTCTTGCTTTCATGCACGAATTCGATTGGATCCTCGACAGTCAGAATGTGGCCCAACTCAGTCTCGTTGCGATGGTTGACCATCGCGGCCAGCGTGGTGGATTTACCCGAGCCGGTCGGGCCGGTGACCAGCACAAGGCCGCGCGGATATTCGGAAATCGCCTCGAAACTTTTGGGCGCTTTCAAATCTTCCAGCGACAATATCTTGGAGGGAATGGTACGCATGACCGCACCCGCACCGCGGTTATGGACAAAGGCGTTGACGCGGAAACGCGCCAGTCCGGGGACTTCAAAGGAGAAGTCGATCTCCTTGTTCTCCTCGTAAGCCTTGCGCTGCCCGTCGTTCATGATGTCATACACCAGCGCGTGCACTTCCTTGTGTTCCAGCGCCGGCAGGTTGATCCTGCGGATGTCGCCATGCACGCGGATCATCGGCGGCAGGCCGGCGGAAAGATGCAGGTCGGAGGCTTTGTTTTTGACGCTGAAGGCAAGCAGTTCGGTGATATCCATTATAATCGTCCCGGTTTGGTAAGTCGGCCCCGTGTCAATGTGCACGACGCCGCACGAAATAGGAATGTCTGGCGGAATATTTTTGCGTACGGGATTATGACAACAATCGCTTCCAACTTGCAAGCTGTGCGCGACGCGATTTCCGCGACGGCTCTCGAAGCGGGTCGAAATACAAACGAGGTCAGTTTGCTGGCGGTCAGCAAAACCTTTTCAGCGGTCAAGTTGCGCGAGGCCTATAGCACTGGACAAACCCGCTTTGCGGAAAGCTATGTGCAGGAGGCGCTGGACAAGATCGCCGCACTGCGCGATCTGGCCATCGAGTGGCATTTCATCGGGCCGATCCAAAGCAACAAAACGCGGGCCATTGCGGAAAATTTCGTCTGGGTA
>JBBQNH010000103.1:0-7185 GCA_038329705.1 Burkholderiales bacterium
GTCTGCTTTGGCATGGGGCGGGGTGTGCGCAATGGCACTGTATTTCAATCAACTTGGTCCGACTTCGGTCATGGTCATGCTGGCCACCGCAGGAATCGCTGCCGGCGGGATCGTCGCGCTCGCACCTGCTGCCTGGGTGGGCGGGGTATTCCTGTTTGCCCTGTTGCTGCCCATTGTTCCATTTGCCTATTTCAGCGGCCAATCATCGGAAAGAGCGGCCGCCTTGCTGGTCACTGCCTTCTTGCTTTTTATGCTGTTCATGTGGCGGCGATTGCATATCGAGTATTGGCGCGCTCTTGCCGTGCGCGCAGAATTGGTACTCGCCAAGGAAGCCGCAGAAGCGGCGAATCTTGCCAAGGGACAATTCATCGCCAACGTAAGCCATGAATTGCGCACTCCGCTGACTGCCATTATAGGTGCACTGGGTCTGGTCGAAACTGCTTTGCCGGAAAATACAACCCCGCAAACCATGAAGCTGGTTGAAATGGCAAGCCAGAACGGCAAACAACTCTCGACCCTGATCAACGATATCCTGGATTTCGAAAGACTTAATGTCGGCGGCATGTTGTTCAACTGCCGGCCAATAGCGCTGATGTCAAGCATTCGGAACGCGCTCGAATTGAATTTCCCCTATGCCGAACGTTACCGGGTTGCGCTTGTGCTTGAGAACGCGCTGCCTGAAGAAATCCGGGTCATTGCCGACGGACAGCGACTGTTGCAAGTGATGGCCAATCTGCTTTCCAATGCCGCCAAGCATTCCCGGGCAGGCGAAAATATTTATATATCCCTGCAGAACATGAATGGCAGCGTGCGTGTCGAGATCAGGGATCGCGGTGCCGGTATTCCGGATGCGTTCCGTGAACATGTCTTCCAGAAATTCGCCCAGGCAGACAGCTCATCCACAAAAAATGACAGCGGTACCGGTCTCGGACTCGCGATCAGCAAGGCGATCATCGAAGGCATGGGTGGGACGATAGGCTTCGACTCGATAGAAGGGCAGGGAGCGACATTTTATTTCGAACTGCCGTTGGCGCAGCCTTCCTGAGCATATACAAGTTGGCTATGTCTTCGTTTAGTATGATCCGCGCGGTTGCGCTGTTGGAAGCAGCCAAGGGCACACTGGTCCTGTTGACGGGATTCGGTGCGCTATCTCTCATACATCGCGATGCCCAGCGTTTTGCCGAGCAATTGGTTGAGCATTTACACCTCAACCCGGCAAAACATTATCCGCAGATATTTATCGAAGCCGCAGCCAACCTCACCAAACCCCGTTTATTGGTACTGGCCATCTTTGCGGCAATATACGGGCTGGTAAGATTGGTTGAGGCTTACGGTTTGTGGTTTGGACGGCGCTGGGCCGAATGGTTCGCCGCAGTGAGCGGGGCGATCTACATTCCCTTTGAACTTTACGAATTATTCCATCGCATGAGCTGGCTTTCACTCGGCGCGCTGGTGGGCAATGTATTGGTTGTCGGATTGATGGTCAATGCGTTGTATCGCGCCCAGTCAGCCGGCAACGCAAAGGCAGAATAAATGCTGCACCTCACGCTATTGTGCATGTTCGCATACTGCGCCGGCATGATCGATGCCGTGGTCGGTGGCGGCGGCCTGATCCAGATCCCGGCACTCATCAACGTGCTGCCCGCGACGACTGACGCGACGATATTCGGCACCAACAAATTCTCTTCGGTATGGGGTACATCCCTGGCGGCGCGCAACTACGTGGGGAGGGTGTCCATCCCCTGGAAGCTGATTCTGCCCGCCGCCCTCAGCGCGTTCGTGATGTCCTTCATCGGCGCGGCGACCGTCTCATTCATCCCGGCGGGCGTGTTGCGCCCGCTGGTGCTGGGCCTGATCGTGGTCATGGCCGTCTACATCTTCCGGAAAAAAGATTTCGGCGCGATACAGCAACCCATCGAGATCGGCACACGCGAACGCGTACTGTCGGTACTGATCGGGGGCGGGATCGGATTTTATGATGGCCTGTTCGGGCCGGGCACCGGCAGCTTCCTGATCTTCCTGTTCATCCGCTACTTCGCCTTCGATTTTCTGCAGGCCTCGGCATCGGCAAAATTCGTCAACATCGCGACCAACATCGCGGCACTGATGTTCTTTATCCCGACCGGCAAAGTGCTCTATGAATTCGCGATCCCGATGGCGATCTTCAACATGCTGGGCGCTTATACCGGCACATGGGTGGCGATGAAACGCGGCACCCCCTTCATTCGCGGCTTGTTCCTGATCTTGCTGGTAGTACTGATCTGCAAGCTGGGCTACGATATGGTCAGCCCCGCCTGAAGACAGTGTCTGGCCGGTAACAAACAGGACAACATAACGATAAGGTGCGTGGCGCAATCGTCAGGGGCAACTTCCGTGTGCGGAGAACATGCCATGCGGGTGATCACGGCGTGCGTAGAAAACCGGCGATGAAATGGCAATCATGCGTGACCCCGGCTTCGAGTTGTTTCGGGCTATTATTTCGTCAGGACGGCCTTTCAGCTATAGACGTGGCTGCCAGAAGAACGGAAAAGTTCGATCCGAACAGCCCGACCAAGTGCCAGTGGGGTTTGCCGGCGAACCGAATATCCTGCATGCAGAACATGGAGTTTATTCCGGATATCAATTAACCGGACTTGCTGTTATCGTTAGCCGAAATTACACAGGATATTTTTTGGACGTGACACCCGAACAGATAACCGTTGATTTCGAGCAACGTCTCAGGCAGTTGAGTTTGCTCGACAGGATCACGCAAATCGGCCTGGTCAGCGATAACCTGCAAGACGTGCTGAGCGGGGTACTGGATCTGACTCTGGAAGTTTTCCAAGCGGATCGTGCCTGGTTCCTGTATCCCTGCGATCCCGCAGCACCCACATGGAGTGTACCCATGGAGCGCACCAGACCGGAATGGCCCGGGCTGTTCGCGCAAGGAGTGGATGTGCCGATGGACAGCGAAATTTCGGCGCTATTCAGCGAAGCACTCCGCATATCTGGTCCCATCCAGTCTGGGCCGGATACCGACCGTCCTGTCCCGTTGCTCATTGCCGAAGTGTTTTCGGTAAAATCGCAAATGATGATCGTGCTGCGGCCGAAGATCGGCAAAGCGTGGTTGTACGGCCTGCATCATTGTGAGCGTTCAGTGCAGCATGATGACCAGGAACTGCAGCTATTTGCCGCGATCGCCCACCGTATCGCAGATACCCTGAGTGCATTGATCACGGTCAAGCAACTGCACGAGAGTGATACGAGTTCGCAAAGACTGGCGGATTCGGTTATCGACCAGGCGGACGTGCTGGTGCTGCTGCTGGATCGGCATGGCCGCATTGTGCACTACAACCAGGCTTGCGAGGAACTGAGCGGCTACCGCTTTGCCGAAATAGAGGGGAAATTTCCGTGGGACATACTACTGCCCCCGGAAGATGCGGATGTAATCCGCCAAAATGCGTTTGAAAAGCTGGTACTTCAGAGCGATGCCAAATCCGGAAAATATACCAATCACTGGTTGAGCAAAGGCGGGGAACGCTTTTTGATCGAATGGTACAACACACGGCTGGACGATGTTCGTGGCAATTTTGAATTTCTTGTAAGTGTCGGTATCGACGTCACCGAGCACAATCTTTCAGAGGAAAAATTGATAAAAGCACAGTCCGGCCTTGCCGATGCGCAAAGACTGGCGGAAATCGGTTCATGGGAATGGAACGTGCTGGATAACACCGCGTTTTGGTCGGAACAGACTTACCGGATATTCGGGATAGACAATGACGAGCTATATGAGCATCGCGGTAACTTCCTCGATATGATCTATGCAGATGATCGGGGCAAAGTCGACCAGGCGTTGAGCGATGCCCTGAGCGGAGCAAAAAAATACGATACCGAGTACCGGATTCGACTGGACGATGGCTCAAGCAAGATAATACATGCACTGGCCGAAGTCGTGCGGGACGGAAAAGGCAATCCGGTGTTGATGCGCGGCACGGTGCAGGACATAACGGCGCGAAAAAAGGTAGAGGGAAATATGCTGATCACCCAGTTCGTCAGTGATCAGGCGCCCGACAGCATCTTCTGGCTTAACGAGCTGGGCAGCATCGTCTACGTCAACGAAGCGGCCTGCCGCGAGCGCGGATATACGCGGGAAGAGCTGCTGGCGATGTCGATTCCCGATATAAATCCCGATCTGCCATACAGTGCATGGGCCCGTCATTGGCAAATTTCCCGGCAAAAAGGCAGCCTCATTTTTGAGTCGAGACACCGCAGCAAGGATGGCAGCATCTTCCCGGTGGATATCTCTGCCAACTTCGTCCGGTTCGGCGGCAAGGAGATCGTCGTGGCCTACGTCAGGAATATCTCCCAGCGCAAGAAGAACGAGGCGGAGCTGCGCATCGCATCAGTGGCCTTCGAGTCTCAGGAGATACTAATGATCACTGATGCCGAGGGCGTGATCCTGCGCGTCAACCACGCATTCAGCGAGAACACCGGGTATAGCGCCAATGAAGTTGTGGGCCAGACACCGCGCATCTTCAAATCGGGACGCCATGACGCGGCTTTCTACCGCGCTATGTGGGATGTCCTGAAAAGCACGGGAAAATGGCAGGGCGAGGTTTGGGATAAGCGCAAGAACGGCGAAATCTATCCCAAATGGCTGTCCATCTCCGCGGTAAAGAATAGTGACGGCATCGTCACCCATTTTGTCGCCTCCCACATCGACATCACCGAGCGCAAGGCGGCAGAGGAAAAGATCCAGCAATTGGCGTTCTATGATCCGCTCACCCAGCTGCCCAATCGCCGGCTGCTGATGGACAGGTTGCAGCATGCCATCGCATCCGGCGCGCGCAGCGGAAAGCAGGGCGCGCTGCTGTTCATCGACCTCGACCATTTCAAGACGCTGAACGATACGCTCGGCCACGACATCGGCGACTTGCTGCTGCAGCAGGTCGCGCAGCGGCTCGAATCCTGCGTGCGCGAAGGCGACACCGTGGCCCGTCTGGGTGGGGACGAATTCATGCTGATCCTGGAAGACCTGAGTGAACATCCGGTCGAGGCGGGCGCGCAGACCGAGGCGGTCAGCGAAAAGATACTCATCGCCCTCAGCCATCCATATCGGCTTGCCATCCATGAGTGCCGCAGTACGCCCAGCATCGGCGCGACTATTTTCAGCGGACACGGGATGGCGCTGGAGGAACTGATGAAGCAGGCCGACATCGCGATGTACCAGTCCAAGAAAGCCGGCCGCAACACCATGCGCTTCTTCGACCCACAGATGCAGACCACCATCAATGCGCACGCAGCGCTCGAAAACGAATTGCGTCTGGCCATCGAGAACCGCAATTTCCAGCTGCACTATCAGGTGCAGGTCGACAGCGCCCAGCGTGTGCTGGGCGTAGAGGCACTGGTGCGCTGGATACATCCCGAGCACGGTATCATCCCGCCGCCGCAATTCATTCCGCTGGCGGAAGAAACTGGATTGATAGTACCCATCGGGCGATGGGTGCTGGACACCGCCTGCGCCCAGCTCAAGTCATGGCAGGACGATGTGCTCACCCGCGACCTCGTCATCGCGGTGAACATCAGTGCCAAACGGTTTCGCCAGGCCGATTTTGCCGCGGAAGTGCAGGCTGTTGTGATGATCCACGCCATCGACCCCAGATTACTCAAGCTGGAACTCACCGAAAGCCTGCTGCTGGACAATATCGAGGATGCCATCAATACCATGGGTATGCTGAGCAAGATCGGCGTCCAGCTCTCGCTCGATGATTTCGGCACCGGCTACTCGTCGCTGCAATACCTCAAGCGATTGCCACTCGACCAGCTCAAGATCGACCAGTCGTTCGTGCGCGACCTAGCCAGCGACAACAGCGACAAGGCGATCGTCAAAACCATCATCGCGATGGCGCAGAGCCTGGACCTGGAAGTGATCGCCGAGGGTGTGGAGACTGCCGAGCAACGGCAGATACTGCTCGACATGGGTTGCGAGAATTTCCAGGGTTACCTGTTCAGCAAGCCCCTGCCGATTGAGCAGTTCGATGCAGTATTGAAACGGGAATAAATTCATTCCGAACATGGATATCCTGAAAATATATTTCATCCTCGGTCTCGCCATGGCGCTGGTCGTGCTTTTCGATTACAAGTTCTTGCCGAAGACCGCGAGCCGCCTGACCAAGCCGGCGGGAAAAGGCGAAACGGGATTCGCCCTGATCACCAATGCGATCCGGAATATGTTGAAGATGGCAGTGTTCGCATTCTTTCTCTGGCCGGTGGTGGTGTGGCTGGAACTGCGCAAGGAAAAATAGATTCCTGACCGATACAGCGGCAGACGTTGCAGCAATAGTCGTCCAACTTCGCGAGGCTGGCGCAGGTGCAAACGATACAAGACGCCAGACCAGCTACTCACCCGAGCAAAAGCGTAACTCGCCGAAAAATATCCAGAAGGCAAACCATGACCATCCCCCGAAATTGCTCCCTGCGGAAGTTTGTGTTGCTGGTCACCGCGATCATCCTGGTCGCCGCATGTTCCGCCAAACCCAAAGAACAGGCACTGCCGGCCGGCAGCCAGGTGCTGGCGCTGGGCGACAGCCTGACCCAGGGTGCCGGCGTGACACATGAAGAAGCATGGCCTGACCTGCTGGCTCTCAAAACCAGATGGGTGGTGGTCAATGGCGGCGTAAATGGCGACACCAGCGAACAAGCGTTGCAGCGTCTGCCGGACCTGCTGGAACAACACAACCCGGTACTGGTGCTGGTGACACTGGGCGGCAACGACATGCTGCGCCACATACCCCAACAACAAACCATCGCCAATCTGGAACGGATACTCACCCTGATCAAGGCGCACGGGGCAAAGCCGGTGCTGCTGGCAACACCAAACCCGAGCCCGATGCGCGCCGTTTTTCAAAACCTGTCCGCGCCTGATTTCTATCGCAAGTTAGCAGAAAAGCAGCACGTCCCGCTGATCGAGGACGCGATTGCCGACGTACTTTCCGATCCGAAACTGAAGGGCGATGCCCTGCATCCAAATGCCGTAGGGCATGAACACCTGGCTGAGAAGATCTTCAAGGAACTGGAGTCGATCGGATACGCCGTTGTGTCGCGCGCACCTTGATGACGAGGCACCGGATGAAATCAGAACTTCGACCATACGCGGATTGCCTTGGGCAGTGAGCGGTTGCTAGAACAGGTCGAAGCAACCAAAGG
>JBBQNH010000104.1:0-7073 GCA_038329705.1 Burkholderiales bacterium
TATGTATTACATCATCACCGGCGCTGCCGGATTCATCGGTTCCAATTTGGTCAAAGCACTCAATCAACGCGGCGAGAAAAATATTATCGCGGTTGATAATCTTAAAAATGCTGACAAGTTCAAGAATCTCGTGGATTGCGAAATCGCCGATTATCTCGACAAACGAGATTTCATGGAAAAACTGCGGGAAGGTTTTTTTGATGGGTTGGTTGCGGCGGTGCTGCATCAGGGTGCGTGTTCCGACACCATGGAAACAGATGGCCGCTATATGATGGCAAACAATTACCAATACACCCTGGAGTTGCTTGATTACTGCCAGAACGAAGAGATTCCGTTCTTGTACGCTTCCTCGGCTTCGGTGTATGGCGGCAGTAGTGTGTTCAAGGAAAGCCGCGAATTCGAGGCGCCTTTGAACGTATACGCCTACTCGAAGTTTCTGTTCGACCAGATCGTGCGTCGTCGCTGGGAAAAACGTACTGCGCAGATTATCGGGCTGCGTTACTTTAACGTGTACGGCCCGCGCGAGCAGCATAAGGGACGCATGGCTTCGGTTGCTTATCATTTTTTCAACCAGTACCGCGCCGAAGGCCGGGTCAAATTATTCGAGGGCTGTGACGGTTATGACAACGGCGGCCAGTTACGCGACTTCGTTTCGATCGAAGATGTGGTTGGGGTGAACATGTATTTCCTGGACAATCCGAAAAAGTCCGGCATCTTCAATCTGGGTACCGGACAGGCACAGAGTTTCAATGATGTCGCGGTGGCGACCATCAATGCGTTGCGTGTTTCCGGGTCACAGACCGTGCTGAATCTTACCGAAATGCAGCAACAGGGATTGGTCAGTTATATCCCCTTTCCCGAATCATTGCGCGGCAAATACCAGAGTTATACCCAGGCCGATATCGGCGCTTTGCGCAGCAGCGGTTACGCCAGGGAGTTTCTGACTGTAGAGCAAGGCGTGGCAAGGTATGTTGAACAGATGCTCAAGCCGGTTGCATAACGGTCGCCCGGCGATTCAAGGGAAAATTCGTGTATCCATCCATAGAACATTTCGTCGGCAATACGCCGCTGGTAAAACTGAAGCGCATGCCGGGCGACACCAGCAATATGCTGCTTGCCAAATTGGAAGGCAATAATCCTGCCGGTTCGGTCAAGGACAGGCCCGCGTTGTCGATGATAACGCACTCCGAGCAACGTGGAGATATCAAACCGGGAGATACCCTGATCGAGGCGACCAGTGGCAATACCGGTATCGCACTGGCGATGGCGGCAGCAATGCGCGGCTACAAGATGATCCTGGTGATGCCGGAAAACCAAAGCATGGAGCGCCGTCAGACCATGCGTGCGTTCGGTGCCGAACTGGTATTGACGGCGAAGGAAGGCAGTATGGAACTGGCGCGAGATACGGCGGAAAAGCTGCGCGACCAGGGCGGGGGTTTCATTCTGGATCAATTTTCCAACCCCGATAATCCGCTGGCGCATTACGAGGGCACGGCGCCTGAGATTTGGCGTGATACACAGGGAAAGGTTACACATTTTATCAGCAGCATGGGCACGACCGGTACCATCATGGGCTGCGCGCGGTTTTTAAAGGAAAAGAATCCGGATATTCAGATTATCGGGGTGCAGCCTGAAGAAGGTGCACAAATACCCGGGATCCGCAAATGGCCGCAGGCCTATATGCCGAAGATCTACAGCGCTAGTAATGTGGATAGCCTGGAATATGTCAATCAGGCTGATGCAGAAGAAATGACGCGCCGTCTGGCGCGTGAGGAGGGCATCTTCTGCGGTATTTCTTCCGGTGGTGCATTGAGCGTTGCGCTGCGTATCTCACAACAGGTCAAAAATGCAGTGATCGTGTTCATTGTGTGCGACCGTGGCGACCGTTATCTTTCCACCGGTGTGTTCCCTGACTGAAATGTTCAGCCTGGATAATCCTGCCCGAATATGATTCCCGGCAGTTGCCGCTGAGATATAGCAGACTCTCCGACTGGCACTGGGATAGGCCGCAATTCCGGTCAAGTTAAACCTCTTATTGCGAATTTAGAACTGAGCGACTCTGGGTTTCGACAGCGCGGGATTCTGCGCAAAGTAGCGTTTGATGCCATCCAGAATCGCATTGGCAATCTTCAGCTGATACTTGTCGTCATTCAGGCGACGCTCTTCTCTGGGGTTGCTGATGAAAGCGGTTTCCACCAGGATAGACGGAATATCCGGGGATTTCAGGACGGCAAACCCCGCCTGTTCGACACGTCCGCGATGCAGATCGTTGATATCGCCCAGTTCATTGAGAACATATCTGGCCAGCTTCATACTGTCGTTGATGGTGGCGGTTTGTGACAGGTCGAGCAGGGTGCGTGCGAGGTAAGGGTCTTTTACCGCGATGTTGACGCCCCCGATCAAGTCCGCTTCATTTTCTTTCTTTGCCAACCAGCGAGCTGCGGTGCTGGTCGCACCGTGTTCTGACAAGGCAAATACCGAAGAACCTCGCGCCTTTGAATTGATGAAGGCGTCGGCATGGATGGAGACGAACAGATCCGCATTCGCCTTACGTGCTTTGGTGACGCGACCAATCAGCGGAATGAAATAATCCCCATCGCGGATGAGTACCCCGCGCATATTCGGCTCATTGTCGAGCAAGGTTTTCACCTTGCGCGCGATCGCCAGTGTCACATTCTTTTCACGAGAGCCACTCCTTCCATGAGCCCCCGGGTCTTCGCCACCGTGTCCGGCGTCAATCGCGATGATCAATGTGCGCGCGCGCATCTCGGGCGGAATGGCCGTCTGGGTTGAGTTCGGCCCAGGTGTTTCAATAGTGTTGCTGATCAAGCCCTGAGCCGACTGCGGTTTATCCGTCGCAGGTGCATTTTCTGTGGGCTGGCTGGTTGTGGTTGCTTTGTTAGCTGACGCAGGCAAGTTTTCAAGCAAAGCCATCAACGGGTCAAGTGGTTTGGCGGGATATACGTCCAATACCAGGCGGTAACCGTATTCAGCGACTGGTTTCAGTACGAATAGCTGAGGCTTGACTTCAGCCTTCAAGTCCAGCACCAGGCGTACTACACCGGGTTTGAAACGTCCTACGCGCAAACTACTGATGTAGGGATCATCGCTTCCGATCAACCTGGGCAAATCTTTAATCGTTTTGCCGAGTGTAACCCCCTCAAGGTCAATTACCAGTCGGTCTGGATTGCTCAAGTCGAACATGTTGTAGCGGATGGCTTGTTTGGATTCCAGTGTCAGACGGGTGTAATCCTGCGCCGGCCAGATGCGCGAAGAAGTCACGACGATGGCTGCATGCGATTGGGGCAGCCAAAGAATAATCAACAATGTGAAGATTCTTAAAGTTTCTTTAAGCATTCACGTCCTGTTTGTGTGTTGCCTGTGATTTCGACGTTGCGCCCGTGCGTCAAGATATCAAACACAATCGCCAAATCGGCTTGCGGAATCAGCCCTTTCGCGTTTTCCGGCCATTCGATCAAGAAGATATTGTGACCGTCAAACTCATCGCGAAAGCCTGCTGAATCCCATTCAGTCTGATCCTGCAGCCGATACAGATCGAAGTGGCGCAAGTCTAACCCAGCAATGCGGTATGGTTCAACCAGCGTGTAGGTGGGGCTCTTCACGCGGCCTGTATAACCCAGCGAATGCAGCACGCCGCGCACCAGCGTGGTTTTGCCGGCACCCAAATCACCTTGCAAGTAAATGACCATGCCTGGCTTAAGCTGTACAGCAAGGCGTTTGGAAAATGCAAGGGTGGCGTTGTCATCATCTAGATGCATGCTGATTGGGCTATTATCGTGATTATGCAAAACGGAAATCCTCAGCAAAATAAATATATCGCTCTTGCCGCGCAGATTCGCACATGGGCGAATGAACTCGGCTTTCAGGCCGTTGGCATCAGTGACACCGATTTGACTGTGGCAGAGAGCGGTCTACTGGAATGGCTGTCACTGGGGTGTCATGGTGAACTGGATTATATGGCACTTCATGGCACTAAACGAACCCGACCGTCGGAGTTGGTGCCCGGCACATTGCGCGTGATCTCGCTGCGCACAAACTATCTTCCGCCAGCCGCGCGCGACAGCTGGAAGGTGTTGGCCGAAGGAGAGCGGGCTTTCATTTCGCGATATGCCTTGGGGAGGGATTATCACAAGGTGCTACGCAATCGCATGACGAAACTGGCCGAAATGATTCGTACCGAGGTTTCCGAATATGAGGGTCGTGTCTTCACCGATAGTGCACCCGTGATGGAAGTTGAACTGGCGCGTAAGGCAGGTTTGGGCTGGCGCGGCAAACACACCCTGTTGCTTTCCCGCGAACATGGATCTTGGTTTTTTCTCGGCGAAATTTATGTGAACTTGCCATTGCCGATTGATAAGCCATTAAAAGAACATTGCGGGACTTGCATACGTTGCATCGAGATATGTCCGACCCGGGCAATCCTCGCACCCTATCGGCTGGATGCGCGCCGCTGTATTTCATATATCACTATCGAACTTAAAGGAAGTATCCCGGTCGAGTTGCGTCCGATGATGGGTAACCGCATTTATGGCTGTGACGACTGCCAATTGGTATGTCCGTGGAATGGTTTTGCGCAAACCACAGTAGAGCCGGATTTTGCGATTCGCCACGGGTTGGATGATGTGTCTCTCGTCGAATTGTTTGCGTGGGATGAAACAGAATTCAAAACCAAGCTCGCGGGCAGTGCCATCTATCGCATCGGTCATGAACGATGGTTGCGCAATATTGCCGTGGCTTTGGGTAATGCAACCAAGGGCGCTGTTGCGGTGGTGGCTGCGCTCAAGCTTCGTCAAAACCATGAATCAACACTGGTGCGGGAGCACGTTGAATGGGCGCTATCGCAACACGTTATGGACAGTGGTTAGTCGAACGTTAACCAATGACTTGGTTGGCGTAGTTTGCCAGCCTGGTCAGGTGGCTATGCAAAGCTGTTTGATCGCTTGGCCGATTGGCAAGTTGTTTCATCAATAATTGAACCTGCCGCTCAATTCTTCAAGGTTCAACACATTTAAAATCTGTTCCAACCGTGCGCGCGCATTTTTTCTGGGTACCCCGGTGTGGCGCGCGATGATCAACTCGTTTTTCATCGAGTGCTCCCAGCCGATCAACTCCGTCACAGTTATTTGATAACCGTGTGCTTCCAATAGCAAGCATCTCAATACGTTAGTGAGATGGCTGCCGAATTCGCGGGCGTGGATCGGATGCCGCCAGATTTCCGAGAGAGGCGTTTTGCCAAAAGACTGGTTCTTGTTCTTATTTAAGATTGCCGCCACTTCAGCTTGGCAGCACGGGACCAGTACGATGAATTTTGCATTTTTATGCAGAGCGAATCTGATCGCATCATCAGTGGCGGTGTTGCAGGCATGCAGCGCGGTGACCACATCAATTTGATCGGGTAGCTGTGGGGATGATATGGATTCCTCCACAGACAAATTCAGAAAAGACATGCGCGCAAAACCCAGATGGGATGCCAATTGTTGCGATTTGCTGACCAATTCATTGCGGGTTTCAATGCCGTAAACATGTGCTGTCTCGTGTTTCTTCAGGAATAAATCGTAGATGATGAATCCCAGGTAGGACTTGCCTGAACCGTGATCTGCCAGTGTCATATTTTGCTTGGTTGCGAGCACTTCGTTCAGTAACGATTCAATAAAGTGAAACAGGTGATAAACCTGCTTCAGCTTGCGCCGGCTGTCCTGGTTGAGCTTTCCGTCACGCGTCAGGATATGCAGCTCTTTAAGCAATTCGATAGATTGATCTGGTTTGATTTCGGGAATTTGACTCATATTGTTAATTATAATCAGCCGAACTTGATTTTCATTGCCAATACCGTCCCAGCCAATGCTAGTGTGAACGCGTTAGCCATGATGATCGGCCATGATTCAATCAGGATGCCATAGGCCAGCCACATTGCGACACCGAGCGTGAACAGGGTGTACATGCCCATTGAAATATCAGCGGTATGTTTGGTGCGCCATATTTTCCACACCTGCGGGATAAAGGAGATGGTGGTTAGTGTAGCAGCAGCGCTGCCTATGCAGTTGGTGATGGTCATGCGCGCTTCTTCTGGTTTGAATTGAGTCGATTATAGCGTTGCTGCAAACAGGTTTGGCACACGAATAATTGCAACGGGCTAGCTGTATTTATTATGAAGCCATACAGTGAGTAATAAATTCACATATTGTTTGACGCTGCCGGAATGCTTTGCTATAGTGGCGGTCTTCGCTGACGCGGGGTGGAGCAGCTCGGTAGCTCGTCGGGCTCATAACCCGAAGGTCATAGGTTCAAATCCTGTCCCCGCAACCCTCAGCCCGATCTTTAAAATTTAAACAAACAACCGACGAGTGTAGGTACTTGGTTTTTGGGAAGTTTCTGTATTTTTCGGGATATGGGAACGACTTTAAAAATATAGTAGTACTTACGCAAAGTCGAAAAGAATCATGTCAATGATTCACTTTGAGTAAGACCAGGTTCTTAAATGAACCAAAACATAACCAGCCACTTGGTTGTCGTATTTTGACAACCTGGTGGAATGGCTAGTTGTTTTAACAGGTATTGAACTGAAGAGTTTGATCCTGGCTCAGATTGAACGCTGGCGGCATGCTTTACACATGCAAGTCGAACGGCAGCACGGGGGCAACCCTGGTGGCGAGTGGCGAACGGGTGAGTAATATATCGGAACGTACCCGGAAATGGGGGATAACGTAGCGAAAGTTACGCTAATACCGCATATGCCCTGAGGGGGAAAGCGGGGGATTCGTAAGGACCTCGCGTTTTCGGAGCGGCCGATATCGGATTAGCTAGTAGGTGGGGTAAAGGCTCACCTAGGCGACGATCCGTAGCTGGTCTGAGAGGACGACCAGCCACACTGGAACTGAGACACGGTCCAGACTCCTACGGGAGGCAGCAGTGAGGAATATTCCACAATGGGCGAAAGCCTGATGGAGCGACGCCGCGTGCGGGAAGAAGCCTTTCGGGGTGTAAACCGCTTTTCTTTCGGATGATACGTCCCCTTATGGGGGACTAAGACAGTACGGAAGGAATAAGCATCG
>JBBQNH010000105.1:0-7063 GCA_038329705.1 Burkholderiales bacterium
ATCTGGAAGCGGTGATGCGCGACTTTTACCAGCAGCGTTTCAATGTGCTGTTGTGCACCACCATCATCGAGACCGGCATCGACATCCCCACGGTCAACACCATCATCATGAACCGTGCCGACCGTTTCGGCCTGGCCCAACTGCACCAGTTGCGCGGTCGGGTCGGGCGTTCCCACCACCAGGCTTACGCCTATCTGCTGGTCGAGACCGAAGCCCTGACCGCACAGGCGAAAAAACGCCTTGAGGCGATCCAGGCGATGGAACAGCTCGGCAGCGGCTTCTATCTCGCCATGCACGATCTGGAGATACGCGGCGCGGGCGAGGTGCTGGGCGAATCTCAAAGCGGTGAGATGCAGGAGATCGGTTTCTCGTTGTATGCCGATATGCTGAATGCTGCGGTGACTTCATTGCGCCAGGGCAAGGAACCGGACATGGCGCACCCGCTCGGCGTCACCACCGAGATCAACCTGCACTGCCCCGCGCTGTTGCCCAATGATTATTGCGGCGATATCCACCAGCGTCTGATGCTCTACAAACGGCTGGCGAACTGCAATACTGGGGAAGAACTCGACGATCTGCATCAGGAACTCATCGACCGCTTCGGCCTGTTGCCGGAACCCGCACAAACGCTGCTCGACTGCCACCGCCTGCGCATCCTCGCCAAGCCGCTCGGTATCAGCAAGGTGGATGCTTCATCGGAAGCGATCGTGATCCAGTTCGTGCCCGACCCGCCGATCGACCCGATGAAGATCATCACCATGATCCAGAGCAAGCGGCACATCAAAATGGCCGGGCAGGACAAACTGCGCATCGACCTCAAGTACGGTGTCGTTGCGCAACGCGTGCTCGCGATCAAGAACTTTTTCAAGGATATTCAGTGATCTGAACGAATTTCACCTGCTTCTCGTGGCCGTGCTGGGCGAACTTGCATCCCCGCCGCCCCAACATCTCCTTCGCGTTGACATCATCCGGAACATTCCAATATGATTCGGCCGGAAGCCGCCCGTCAAGAGGCCTGATCGTGTCCGATGTCAAGATATTGGGGTTGTTGATCCATTCGGGCATCCGGCGCCGGCTTCGTTTGCAATACAGATAGCCGCAAAAAACAAGCAGGGTGCTTGAAGCACCCCACAACCAGGGAAGCTCATGTTTCGACTACTGCGCTATTTTTCGATCGCGAGCTTTGTTTCAATGGCGGCGGCGGCGGTCGTCCTCGGCATACTTCATCAATTTTTTGAAACCGGCCATCTGCTGCGATATGGTGAAAGCCGGAACATCGCACTGACCGAGGCTTTTGCCAACAACGTCTGGCCCCAATACCTGGGCTTCGCCAATGCGGCAAAGCAGCTTGATGAGGAAGCCCTGCGCCACCATCCCGATATCGCCAAACTGGGCCAGAGCGTGCGTGAAGCGGTGCGCAATACGTCAACGCTGCGGGTGCAGATATACCAACTCGACGGACGCACCCTGTTTTCAACTGACACTGCGCAAATCGGCGCCAGTAAAGCCGGCGACCCCGGATTCCTCTCCGCCAGGCAAGGCGTCACACAAAATGAGATCATCCACTTCGACAAGTTCAGCGGCCTGGACGGGGAATTCGCGGATCGCGAAGTCCTGGCGAGCTACATCCCGCTACGCCGCAACGCGGACGCGCCGATCCAGGGAGTGATGACGATCTATACTGACATCACCGATCTGGAAGCCAGCAATCAAAAAGAAGAGACAATTATCACTTTGAGCGTGGTCGCGGTGCTGACCACGCTTTACGGCATCCTGTTCTTCATCGTCAGGCATGCCGACAGTATCATCAGGGATCAGTACCAGCAGCAACGCCGCACCGAGAAGAATCTCCGGCATGTGACAACCCACGACGCGTTGACCAACCTGCCGAACCGGCTGCTGCTGCTGGACCGTATCAACCAGTCGCTGACATCGGCGGAACGCCGCAACAACCTGCTGGCGGTGGCATTCATCAATCTCGACAATTTCCAGAATATCAATAATTTCCTGGGGCACGAGGTCGGCGATCAGGTACTGCAAACCGTGGCACAACGCCTGGAACAGTGTGTACGCGAGAGCGACACCATCGCGCGTATCGGCGGCGATGAATTCGTCGCAAGCCTGCCCGACATCCATTCCAGCATAGACCTGTTCCAGATCGCCCAAAAGATACTCACCAGTGTCGCCGCGCCCATTGAAATTGCCGGGCGCGAACTGCACCTCACAGCAAGCATCGGCATCGCCCTGTATCCCGAGCATGGAAAAGATGCCGAGGCGCTGATCGGCAAGGCGGACCTGGCCATGCACAGCGCCAAGCGCCTTGGACGAAACAGGCACCAGATGTTCGTTGAACACATGAGCGAAGAGATCCAGCAACAGGTGCAAATGGAAGACGAGATGTGGCGCGCTCTGGAGAACAACGAATTCGTCCTCTATTACCAGCCTGTCATCGATCTGAATTCCGGCATCATCGTCGGCGCTGAAGCATTGTTGCGCTGGCCCAACCCGCATGGCACCTGGCTCTCACCTTCGGAAATCATCCCTGTTACCGAGAAATGTGGCCTGATCGTGCCACTCAGCGAATGGATACTCAGCGAGGCTTGCACCCAGTTGCAGGTATGGCGCGAGAGTGGGCACAGGCTTGATCATCTCACCATGGCGGTGAATCTGTCGCCTGGTCATTTCGCGACAGCGGGTCTGGCGACGATGATCGCCGGGGTGATCGAACAGGCCGAGATCGACCCGGGGTTGTTGCAGCTCGAGATCAACGACGGCCTGTTGAGCAACACGAACGAGCCGGTGCTCGCCAATTTCGAGGGACTTAAACGCGTCGGCATCAAGTTTGCCATCGACAATTTCGCGGCCGGCTATTCGAGCCTCGGCAATCTGCGCAGTTTCCCGATCGATTTTCTCAAGATCGACAGAGCCTTTATCGAGGGCCTTCCGGATGATGCCGACCACGCCGCGATCGTGACGACCATCATCGCGCTGGCCAACAGCCTCGGCCTGACGGTAGTCGCAAAAGGTGTCGAATCCGACGCGCAAATGTCATTCCTGCAGGAGCTTGGATGCCAGCATGCGCAGGGATTCCTGTTCGGACGCCCCTTGCCTGCCAACGAGTTCCTGAAGCTGGTATTGGAGAAGCGGGATATGCGCGTTACCCAGTCGCTGATCCGGCTCGATACACCCGGGCAGCAGCCCGGATAACCTCAGCGCTCGCCGCGCAGCCGCCTGAAATCGACCACAAAATCAGCAAAAGTACCGGCCTCGATCGCCGTGCGGATCCCGCTCATCAACTGCTGGTAATAATACAGGTTGTGTATGGTGTTGAGGCGCGCCCCGAGTATCTCGCCGATGCGGTGCAGGTGGTGCAGGTAGGCCCGGGTGAAATTGCGGCAGGTATAGCAACCGCACTGTTCGTCCAGCGGGCGCATGTCCATGCGGTACTGTGCGTTCTTGATCTTGATGTCGCCGAGACGGGTGAACATCATGCCGTTGCGCGCATTGCGTGTCGGCATCACGCAATCGAACATGTCGATACCCTGTGCAACTGCCTCCACCAGATCTTCCGGCGTGCCGACGCCCATCAGGTAGCGCGGCTTGTCCTGCGGCAGTTGCGGGGCGGTATGCCTGAGGATGCGCAGCATGTCTTCCTTGGGTTCGCCCACCGACAGCCCGCCGATGGCGTAACCGTCAAAACCGATACGCTCCAGCTCGCACAGCGATTCGTCGCGCAGGCGTTCATGCATGCCGCCCTGCACGATGCCGAACAGCGCGTTCGGATTGTCGCCATGCGCGGATTTGGAACGCGCAGCCCAGCGCAGCGACAGGCGCATCGATTCCCCTGCCGTCGTTTCGTCGGCCGGATACGGCGTGCACTCGTCGAAGATCATCACGATGTCGGCGTTCAGCACACGCTGGATGCGCATCGATTCTTCCGGTGACAGAAAGCATTTGTCGCCGTTGACCGGGGATTGGAACTTCACCCCTTCCTCGCTGATCTTGCGCAGCGCCCCCAGGCTGAACACCTGAAATCCCCCGGAATCGGTCAGGATCGGACCGTCCCATCCCATGAAACGATGCAAGCCGCCGTGCGCTTCGATCACCTCCAGCCCGGGGCGCAGCCACAGATGAAAGGTGTTGCCCAGCACGATCTGTGCGCCGATCTCGCGCAATTCGAGCGGCGACATCGCCTTGACCGTGCCGTAGGTTCCGACCGGCATGAAGGCGGGTGTTTCCACACTGCCGTGGGCAAGTTCAAGTGTGCCGCGCCGGGCAGGTCCGTCGGTTTTATGCAGGGTGAATTTCATGGCTTTCTTTCGATCAACATCGCATCCCCGTAACTGAAGAAGCGATACTCCTTTTCAACCGCGTGGCGGTAGGCCGCCAGCATTTCATCCATCCCGCCAAACGCGCAGACCAGCATCAACAACGTGGACCTGGGCAGGTGAAAATTGGTGAGCAGCACATCCACCACCCTGAAGCGGTATCCCGGCACGATAAAGATGCTGGTTTCGTTCCATCCGGCAAGCAACTCTCCTGCCGCAGCCGAACTCTCCAACGCGCGCAAACTGGTGGTCCCGGCTGCGATCACCCGTCCGCCCAGGGCACGCGCCTGCGTTACGGCATCCAGCGTCGCCCGGGGAACCTCGTAACGCTCACTGTGCATGGCATGCTCGTGTATATGCTCGGCCCGAACCGGCTGGAAGGTGCCCGCACCGACATGCAGGGTCACAAAGGCGATCCGCACACCCCGGTCGCGCAACGCTTGCAGCATCGCCTCATCGAAATGCAGCCCGGCCGTGGGCGCGGCGACCGCACCCGCCACGCTGGCAAATACGGTCTGATAACGCTGCTCGTCTTCACCGTCAGCCGCGTGAGTGATGTAGGGAGGCAACGGAAGCCGGCCATGCCGTTCCAGCAAGTCCAGCACGTTTTCTGCGCCGGCAAAACGCAAGTGAAAGAATTCGCCCTCGCGCCCCAGCACCTCGACCTGCAAACCACTGGACAGATTCATCAAGCTGCCGGCCTTGGGCGCATGACTGGCTCGCACCTGCGCCAACACCTCATGCGCATCCAGCACGCGCTCGACCAGCACCTCGATTTTGCCGCCACTTTCTTTTTCACCGAACAACCTTGCCTTGATCACGCGCGTGTCATTCAGTACCAGCACATCGTTCGGCCCGATCAACTGCAGCAGATCAGCAAATGACCGATCCGCCAGCACAGTGTCATGCGCATGTAACAGACGGCTGTCACCACGATGTTCGGGGGGGTGCTGCGCGATCAGGCGCTCGGGCAAGACAAAATCAAATTCTTTGGTACGCATCAACAAAATTGGAAGTCATGCAAAGACGGGATTGTAGTCGATGTGAATATCTGTCCGGAAGTAACAGCTTCGATTGGCACTGCATCCAGACACCCATGGCGCAGACCGGGTCGAACGCGTATTCACGGATGACGCGCCAGGAGCCCGGCTAGAACCGCATCGCTGGCGGGCATGACCAGAAACTCTGGGTTATGCAGATCGACCTTGTTGTAGCGTAATGCCTTCCCGGTCATGTCGCACACGATACCGCCCGCCGCGTCCACCACGGCATGCGCGGCGGCGGTGTCCCATTCCATGGTCGGCCCGAGGCGCGGATAGAAATGCGCTTTGCCTTCTGCAACCAGGCAGAGTTTGAGCGAGCTACCCATGCTGATACATTGGTAGTCGCCCAGTCGCTTGAGCAGCGCTTCGGTGCGCTCATCGCTGTGCGATCGGCTGGCAACAACATTGAGCGTCTCACCCGCGGTATGGGGTTTTACCGCGATAGACCGGGCTGCATCACTGCCGCGTTGCACAAAGGCACCTGTGCCGCGCGCGCCAAAGTAGCACACGTCCAGCACCGGCGCATACACCACACCCATGACCGGCTCACCATTCTCGATCAGCGCGATATTGACGGTGAATTCACCGTTGCGCTTGATGAACTCCCGTGTGCCGTCCAGCGGATCGACCAGCCAGTAGCTTGCCCACTGCGAGCGCACCGGGTAAGCGATGTCGGCAGCTTCTTCGGAAAGGACTGGGATTTCCGGCGCGAGCCTGGTCAGCCGCTCAACAATGATCCGATGCGCAGCCAGATCAGCCAGGGTGAGCGGAGAGTCGTCCGCTTTGCTGGTCTCACCGGTAGCGCCACTGCGATAGACCTCCATGATGGCAGCTCCGGCCAGCCGGGCGATTTCCAGCACTTTTTGCATGTGATTTTGATTCACGGGTAACCTTCCTGTTCAAGAGTTGTTGCGCAAGCAAAGTGAATATGTGTCCGCAGCCATTAATGACCGGCATTTTTCTGCCCGATGCGGAGATGGCGCGATTTGAATATCAGGCGACATTTTACCCGACTGGACTTTATTTATTCCGGCCTATACCTTGAAGCAGCCTGCAGACATGGCGGCAACAGCAGTTATTAAAGTCTGCCGGCATACGAATGCAGTTGATATGGCTGGGTTCTTCATGGATAATGCGGCCCGCTTAGCCGGGGTGGTGGAACTGGTAGACGCGCCGGACTCAAAATCCGGTGCCAGAAATGGTGTGAGGGTTCGAGTCCCTCCCCCGGCACCAATAAGCGCCCCTCCGATTCAGTAAAACCCCCTCTTCAAATACCTGCTTTTGCATGTCCGGCAGGTTGATTCCTGCGTTTATACCGATTCGGTGTTATTTCAACATTTATATTTTTTGGCGGAGTCAACCGAACAATTCAACAGCGCGTTATGGGCACCGACACCTTAGTGTCACCAAGGATTTTTAACCTACCATACTGGAGTTCATAATGAGCAAATTGTTATCCGTACTGATCGCGGGCATGTTCGCTGCTGTTACTTTCTCGGCTGTTGCTGCCGACGAAGCCATGGCACCAGCCGCGCCTGCTGCCACACAAGAAGCTGCCGCACCTGCAAAAATGGCAAAGAAAGAGCACAAAGCCAAAAAAGAAAAAGCAGCGAAGAAAGAGCACAAAGCTAAAAAAGAACACAAAGCCAAGAAGTCCAAGAAAGCAATGAAATCTGAAGAAGCAGCAGCCCC
>JBBQNH010000106.1:0-7051 GCA_038329705.1 Burkholderiales bacterium
TCGGCCAGCGTCGCCTCGTCATCGAGCTGCTCGCGCAACTGGTCGAAGTAAGCCACCGAGATCTTGGTGCCGAGTTTCACCTTGCCGCTATCCGGCTCAAGATTTCCCAGGATGATTTTCAACAGCGTGCTTTTTCCCGCACCGTTGGGTCCAAGCAGGCCGATCTTGTCGCCACGCTGGATGCGGCAGGAAAAATCGCTGATCAGCGTACGGCCTCCATACGCTTTGCTGACATGTTCCAGCTCGGCGACCAGCTTGCCGGAACGCTCGCCGGTATCCACAGCCATCTCGACCTTGCCGACTTTCTCCCGGCGCGCGGCGCGATCGCGGCGCAACTGTTCCAGACGCAGCACGCGTCCCTCATTGCGGGTGCGGCGGGCCTTCACGCCCTGGCGTATCCACACTTCTTCCTGTGCCAGCACCTTGTCGAACTTGGCATTCACCACCGCCTCGTCGCTGAGCATGCGCTCCTTGATTGCCAGATAGGCGGAAAAAGTGCCGGGGAAACTCGCCAGTTTGCCGCGATCCAGCTCGACGATGCGCGTTGCGACATTGTCCAAAAAACGCCGGTCGTGGGTAACAAACAGGACAGCACCAAGAAAATTGTTCAGCAGCCCTTCCAGCCATTCGATCGAGGCAAAATCCAGATGGTTGGTCGGCTCGTCGAGGATCAGTACATCCGGCTCGGCCACCAGCGCCTGTGCCAGTGCCACGCGCTTGCGCTGACCGCCGGACATGTCGCCGACGCGCTTGTCGGGATCCAGGTCCAGCTTGGTGATCGCGGTCTCGATGCGCGCCTCGACCTGCCAACCGTCTTGCGCTTCCAATTGGGTTTGCAGGTGCTGCATCTCTTCCAGCAGCTTGTCGAAGTCTGCGTCCGGTTCGGAGAGCTGATGAGAGACGTGATGATAATCGTGCAACAGCTTTTGCAGCTTGCCCAGACCCTTCGCCACCGCATCGAACACCGTGTCATCGGCATCCAGCACCGGCTCCTGGCTGACATAGCAGATGCGCGCGGTCGGCGCGCGCCACACCAGCCCGTCATCCAACGTTCCCTGCCCCGCCAGCACGCGCATCATGCTCGACTTGCCGCCGCCATTGCGTCCGATCAGGCCTACACGCTCGCCCTCGTCTAGTTGAAAGTCGGCATGATCCAGTAATGCGACATGACCAAAGGCGAGGCTCGCCTTGTCCAAAGTGATAAACGGCATAAATTATTTTTCTGAAATGATTAAATTGATAAAAAACGGTTGAGTGCAAGCCGAATGAATTGTAGGGGCTGGCCCTGCGTGTGTTGTTGGGGCTTCAGCCCCTTACAAGCACGGCGTACCTCTTGCGTGTGCTGCGGGTACAGAGCAAGTAAATTTTCCAAATTACATTGTTTCCCCAACCGCCAATTTTTTCATATCCTCGATGATCTGCTTCGAGTGGCGCGAAGTCTCCACGCTCAGATAGATCTTGTTGATATTGCCCTGCGGGTCGATCAGAAATGTATAGCGCCGCGCAAACTTGATCAGATACAAGTTCAACAACGCCCCATATCGCGCTGCAGTTTCAGTGTCCTTGTCCGACAATAGCGGAAACGGCAGGTGATATTTCCTGGCGAACTCCGCATGGCTGTCGGTATCGTCCACACTCACCCCAACGACTTGTGCGCCAAGCTGGGTGATCTGGTTAAGGTCGTCGCGAAACGCGCATGCCTCCTGGGTGCATCCCGGCGTGTCGTCCTTGGGATAAAAATACAGTACCAGCCACTTGCCGCGATATTCCTGAAGGGTGTGTTGCTTGCCATTCTGGTCGGGCAGATTGAAATCCGGCGCGGGCTTGCCCACTTGCGGCAACTCGCCGGAGCGCGCCGCGCGTGCCACCAGCAAGGCGGCAAACACGATCAGTGCGGCAACTATGGCCAACCATTTCATTTAATGTTCCTCAATTCGACAAACCCCTGAAACTCCAGAAACGCAATAACAGCACACTCAGCAGCGACAAAAATCCGGACAACATGAATGCCGTGCCGGCATTCCAGTAATGCCAAACCGTGCCGAACAACACCCCGGCAGGGATCGCGCTCATGCCAACCGAGAGATGATACCAGCCAAACGCAGTGCCACGCTCGCGTTCGTCGGCATACAGGCTGATCAATGCCCGCTCCGAACCTTCGCCCAGGCCGATCAGCACACCATACAGCACCGTGGCGTACCACAGCGCGCTGCTCTGTTGGGCCATGCCGAGAACGACAAAACTCAGCGCATAGCCCGCCCAACTGATCAGGGTAAGACGGCGTTTCCCGTATGCATCCGCCAGTCGGCCGCCCAGCAGCGCTGCAACCGATTTGCAGATATTCAGCACCGCCCACAGCAGCAGCACCTCGATCAGGCTCATGCCCAGTTCGTTGCCGCGCAGCAAGATGAAGGTCTCCGACGCACGCGCGAACGTGAACAACACCAGCACCCACAGGTAACGGCGCATGTTGGACGACAACAATGGCCATGACGAGATAATTGCCGGGCGGAGTGCGCGCGGCTGTTCCGTTTCAACTATGACGCGCGGCGGTTCGCGCACGCCCAGCATCAATACCAGCAACACCAGCACCCCCGGCACGCCCGACCACAGGATCACTTCACCCACCGGCCAGTGCATCCAGCTCAGCGCGGCGATGGCGAGCAGCGTGCCGCCCAATGCTCCGGCGTTATCCATCGCGCGATGGAATCCGTAGGCCAGCCCGTGGATATCTGCATGAACGCTGTCTCCCAACAGCGCATCGCGCGGCGCGGTGCGTAAACCTTTTCCGGCACGATCCAGGCTGCGCAGCAGCAGCAACGCGCCCCAGCTCGACACCAGCCCCAACAACGGGCGTGCCAGATTGGACAAGCCATAGCCGAATACCATCAACCGCTTGCGCCTGCCGTGTCCGGAATCCGAGTAACGTCCCGCCCACAGCTTGATAAAACTTGCCGCAGCATCCGCGACTCCTTCCACCAGACCCAGTATCACCGGCCCTGCGCCCAGCACGGTGGCGACCAGTATCGGGATGAACGGCGTCACCATTTCCGAAGCAAGGTCGTTAAAGAAACTGACCAGACCGATGGCAATCACGGTAGCGGGTAATTTGTGGCGGGTCATCGGCATTGTTTCATTTGCATCATGTCTTTTGATACGGTTCGTGTCAGTCGGTCATCGTTTGCGTTAAAATGCGCGCCGTTGTCCTCGTAGTTAAATGGATATAACCGACCCCTCCTAAGGGTCAATTACAGGTTCGATTCCTGTCGGGGACACCAAATTACTTTATCACCCTGTCCAATCATGCAAAGTATATCTATCTAATTCAATCAAGGCGCAATCTTCGCAAAAACGAGAGGGTGTGATGCGTAACGTTATTTTGATGATAATGCTGGCGGTTATGAGCAATGGTGCGCTTGCCAAGTGGGAAATATCAAGTACCAGCAAAGATGGCCTGCAATCGCAATACATTGACCGAGACTCCATCCTAAAGAAATACGACCGCGTGCAAATGTCGGTTTTGCTCGATTTCAGGGATGCCCAACGGGTGGAAGAATCGCCAAGCCCGATGTTTTACAAATCAATCGAAAAACAGTTCGATTATGATTGCAAAAATATGCAATATCGAATGACTGCGTACAGTTATTACTCGGATCAAATGGGCGAAGGCGATATTGTTATCGGCAACGCCCGTTTAAGTGAACCGAACTGGAAAAAGATCGTGCCAGGTTCCAGTGAAACAGAACTGCGGAATATCGCCTGCGACAAAAAGTAAGAAGCATAAGATTGGCGTGAAGAGTGAGACGTAATGCGTAAAGTTATTTTGACGGTGTTACTTGTTATCAGCGGTAACGCGATGGCGGAGTGGGTGATGGTGAGCCAATCCAAATACGCTACCGGCTATGCAGACCCTGCCACAATCGCCAGGGACGGCAACCATGCAAAGATGTGGACGCTGGCCGATAGCTGGGAAAAGATAAAGTTTATTGGCGGCTCACCGTTCATGTCGATCAAGTCACAGGAAGAATTCGACTGCATGGAAAATAAAATGCGAACGCTGGTTTACTCTTTGCACTCCGGGAATATGGGCGGAGGTGAAGTGATTTCTGTTGATACCAATCCCAGCAAATGGACGTCGACCATAACCGGCAAACAAATGAAGCGGTATTTGCAGATCGCCTGTGACAGCAAGTAAATCAGCCGGGGGAATCCTGTAAATGGCGGTCTGCATATTTATGGCTGTTACGCTGCCATGCTGCGACCGGATTTGCTGGCGGGCATCGAATTATGGAACTCAAGATGTGCGGGATTGCTTCGCATTAATCGAACCGGGGATATCATCATGAAAATATTTTCCATCGTTTGTGTCGCCTTATTGCTGGTTGCCTGCAGCGACCCGCATGACACAAACGTACCCGCCGATGTTACAAAATGGAATACAGCGGTAAAACCGTCCCTGGAAAAACTCAGTCAGGAAGAAAGAGTCTTGTTTTCGCAATATGCCATACGGCATACGATCCGCGCCGCGATGGTAGGTTTGATGGGCAACAAGGTCGACCCGATCCCGAAAGGCATGACGATCGGCAAGGCGATTGATGAGCAACGGGAGTATCTGACCAAACACCCGGCCAATGCTTCAGAAGAGGAGCCGCTCGACGGGAAACCCGGACAGCAGTGAGGAGGATCAATCTTGCGGACGGGAATGAAGCAGGTCCAGCCTGATGTGTTTCCGTTCGGCCTGGACAGCTTATTTTGAACCGAACAACTTGTGCTGCTTGGGATCGCGTCCCGCCTTGACCAATTCTTCCAGCGCATCGCGCGCCGCATCGGTGATGCCATGCTGTTTGCCCAGCTCCAGCAATTTCGCCACCGCGCGGTCGAACGGATAGTCGGCATCCGACCACTGCTCGATAAGCTCTCCGGCCGTGTATCTGGCCAGCTTCAACACACCGGACTTCACCTGCACCAGATGCGCGCAGGTTCTGCCTTTTTTCGCGACGATGGCAATACGCCGCTGCCGGTCCACCAGCACCTGCCCACGTGTCACATTCAGAACGGGGGGGATGAAATCGAGCGTGCTGTAATCGGTCGGGTCTTTGGCCATATCCGTTGCGCTTCTAGCCGCGTCCCGGCGTGCCGTAACCGGCAAACTGCTGTTGTGCCGCCCTGAACTCTTCGGGTGTCAGCAGTACCGGGTCGCCGATCTGCAATGCGCGCAGATACATCTCGCTGAGCGTTTCCACTTCCACCGCGATCCTGCAAGCTTCGGCAAGACTTTCTCCCGCCGCGATCATGCCGTGGTTCGCCAGCAGACAGGCCTTGCGATCTCGCAGCGCCTGCAGCGCATTATCGGATAATGCCTGCGTGCCGAAGGTGGCATAGTTCGCGCAACGGATCGTGTCGCCGCCGATTAGCGCGATCATGTAATGGAATGGCGGAATGTCCTTGCGCAAACAGGCCAGCGATGTGGCCGCGACAGAATGCGTATGCACGATCGCATTGAATTCCGTACGCTGCGCGTAGATGTCGCGATGGAACAGCCACTCGCTGGAAGGCTGCCAGCGGCCTTGCGCTGTTCCGTCCATTTGCACATAAACCATATCGTCCCCGCTCAAACCTTCCGCACCCATACCGGAAGGCGTGATCAGCATGCCGTCCTTGAATCTCACCGAGAGATTTCCGGAAGTACCGCGATTCAATCCCAGTTGGTCAAGTTGCTTGGTGATGCGCACCATTTCATTGGGCAGTTCAGTTTCGTTCATTCAAAATTTCCCAAAGTTATTCACTATCCACAAAAGGCCTATCCACGAAAGACACGAAAAGCACGAAACAAAAAACAAGGAAATTCTTGTTTGTTGTAAATTTCGAATACTATCCATAAATAACTCATAACAATCTACACAAATTCTCGCCTTTATTTTTCGTGCTTTTCGTATCTTTCGTGGACCATGTTTTTACTTCAAGGCCTGCATCGCCACTGCGTTCGCCGCCACCACGCCGCGCTCGGTGATCAAACCGGTCACCAGCCGCGCCGGGGTCACGTCGAAACCATAATTGGCAGCGCGCGAGCCTTGCGGCGTGAGCTGCACGCTGCGCACCTGCCCGTCGTCACACAGTCCGGAGATGTGCGTCACTTCTTCTGCCGCGCGTTCCTCGATGGGGATCTCCTTCACGCCGTCCTGTATCGTCCAGTCTATCGTCGGGGTCGGCAGCGCGACGTAGAACGGCACGCCGTTGTCGTGTGCGGCCAGCGCTTTCAGATAGGTGCCGATCTTGTTGCACACATCGCCATGCGCGGTGACGCGGTCGGTGCCGACGATCACCATGTCCACCATGCCGTGCTGCAACAGGTGCCCGCCGGTATTGTCCGCGATCACCGTATGCGGCACACCGTGCTGGCCGAGTTCCCATGCGGTCAGGCTCGCACCCTGGTTGCGCGGGCGCGTCTCGTCCACCCACACATGCACGGGCAACCCCGTGTCGAACGCCTTGTAGATCGGCGCCAGCGCGGTGCCCCAATCGACAGTCGCCAGCCACCCTGCGTTGCAGTGAGTCAATATATTGACCGTGGTATTTTTCTTTTCATGCATCGCGCGTATCAGGTCGCAGCCATACTGACCAAGTTTGGAACAAATCTCCACGTCCTCATCGGCGATGCGTGCCGCCTCCTGCCAAGCTGCCTGCGCGCGTTCGCCTTCGGGCAATGGCGCAAGAAACGCGCGCATGCGCTCAATGCCCCAGCGCAGGTTCACCGCAGTCGGGCGCGCCTTGAGCAGCATGTCGCAGGTCGCTTTCAGCGCGGCATCCGAGGCATGATGCTTCATAGAAAGCGCCACACCGTATGCTGCCGTCACACCGATCAGCGGCGCACAGCGCACCTGCATGTCTTTGATCGCGCGCTCCGCGTCGCGCATGTTCTCCAGCCGCAGCGTTGTGAAGATGTGCGGGAGCCTGGTCTGATCGATGATCTCCACCGCCGTATTGTCGGCAGTAGGCCAGATGGTGCGATAGGGTTTGCCGTTAACTTTCATGATTTGTAGATTTATTTAAT
>JBBQNH010000107.1:0-6966 GCA_038329705.1 Burkholderiales bacterium
GCGGTCTTCATCAGCATCTCGAGCTTCATGCGTACCCATACCGGATCTTCCGTGCGCATGTCCATGGACAGGGATTTTGCCAGCGCACCGAGTCCGCGCGGTTGCTCCGCGCCGTTTACCCACACCTCGAACGGATGGTTGTGGCCGTTGGTGGTATGCGAGACGAAGATGACAAAGGTGCCGAGCGGATGCTTGACCACTTGCGAGACCCAGCCCTCGCTGCCATTGGTCAGCTTGGGACGGCCCGGCCAGCGCAGCGAGGCGAGCGCGGGTTTCGGCGTCGCATCCAGCGTGATGCGGCGGTCCTGGTCGAAGATGAAATCCTGCATTTGTTCTTCGGCCGATACCGGTTTTTCCTGCTTGATCTCGGGCGTGACCGACAGCACCGAACCCAGCACATTGTTGGGGCGATAGGTGGCCAGACCTTTCAGTCCGGCTTTCCATGCGGCGGTATAAAGCCCCTTGAAATCCTCGTAGGGATAATCGGCGGGCACGTTGACGGTCTTGCTGATCGAGGTATCGATGAACGGCGCGACCGCGGCCACCATCTTCATGTGGTCGTTTGCGGAGATCTCCAGCGCGGTGACGAAGGCGGGCGGCAGATTGTTCATGTCGCCGCCCATGTGCTTGTAGGTGCGCCAGGCGTGGTCTTCCACCGCGTAATCCTTGGTGCCGCCCTCGGCCATGCGCTTCTTGCGCGTGTAGAACCACGAGAACGGCGGCTCGATGCCGTTCGAGGCGTTGTCTGCGAACGCGAGCGAGATGGTGCCGGTCGGCGCGATCGACAGCAGGTGGCTGTTGCGGATGCCGTGCTCACGGATCTTGTCCTTGATCGGGTCGGGCAGACGAGAGGCGAAGCGCGGTGCGGCCAGGTACTGGTCGGCATCCAGCAGCGGGAATGCGCCGCGCTCGATGGCCAGGTCGACGGAGGCGAGATACGACTCGTCGCGCATGATGCGCGTGATGTCGGCGGCAAAAGCGCGCGCTTCGTCGGTGTCGTAGCGCAGGCCGAGCATCGCCAGCGTGTCGCCCAGTCCGGTGAAGCCCAGTCCGACGCGGCGCTTGTTCTGCGCTTCCTGTTGCTGTTCGGGCAGCGGCCATGCGGTGACATCCAGCACGTTGTCGAGCATGCGCGTTGCGACGCGCACCAGTTGTTTGAACGGTTCGTGGTCGAATCCGGCATGTGCCGAGAACGGGTTTTTCACCATGCGTGTCAGGTCGATGGAGCCGAGGCAGCAGCAGCCGTAAGGGGGCAGGGGTTGCTCCGCGCAGGGATTGGTCGCCTCGATCAATTCACAATAGGACAGGTTGTTGTCGCGGTTCATCAGGTCGATGAACAGCACGCCCGGCTCGGCGTGGTCGTAGGTGCTCTCCATGATCTGCTTCCACAGATCGGCGGCCTGTATCTTGCGATAAACCCACTTGCCGTCGGCGCGCTGGTCGGCACCCTGCGCCTTGAGCGCTTCGGAAGGCTCCGCGATGTGCACCAGTTCGAACGGTTGGTTGTTTTCCACCGCCTGCATCAGGGCATCGGTCACGCCGACCGAGATGTTGAAGTTCTTCAGGTCGCCCTGGTCCTTGGCATGGATGAAACGCTCGATGTCGGGATGGTCACAGCGCAACACGCCCATTTGCGCACCGCGCCGCGCGCCGGCCGATTCCACGGTCTCGCAGGAGCGGTCGAACACGCGCATGTAGGAGATCGGTCCGCTGGCGCGGGAGTTGGTACCCTTGACCTGGGCGCCCTCGGGACGGATGGACGAGAAATCGTAGCCGACCCCGCCGCCTCGGCGCATGGTCTCGGCGGCCTGCTGCAGCGCATCGTAGATGCCGGGCTTGCCGTTGCTGATGCCGGAGATGGCATCGCCCACCGGCTGCACGAAACAGTTGATCAGGGTCGCCTGGTTCTTGAGTCCGGCGGCCGAGTTGATGCGGCCGGCGGGCACGAAGCCGTTTTCCTGCGCGAGGTAGAATACCTCTTCCCAGTGGGTACGCTGCTCCGCATTCTCCGCCTTGGCCAAACCGCGTGCCACGCGGCGGCGCACATCCTCGATGGAGTGCTCGCCGGGCTCGGCATATTTTTCCAGCAATACTTCGGTGCTGATCTCCTGGGTCATTGCCTTGGATGTCATGGCGGCTCCTTCGCTAGCCGCATTCTCCGCTATTTTGCCGGCGAGTTCGTCCAGTATTTTCTGTGCGGAGACAGGCTTTACGGAATCGCTGCCGGTGCCGGTTTTGGTGGAAGAAGCGTGCGGAACGCTTTTGGTTTCTAGCATGGTGATGCTCCCTTATATATAGGCGCGGGATACTTGTGTCCCAAAAAACAAAAACCACTATAGGTAGTGGCTGGCCATTTGATTTGGACTAATTGTAGGGTGCGGGGCAGTTTTTGCAAGCAAAATTTACGGTAATATTATTTGACTTTTCGCGACAGTAACTTAGACATCAGGCCCGGGACCGCGGCACGCAATTTGCTGGGAGGGAACCTGCCAGTGAAGCGAAGGAAAACAGATTGCCCTGACTAGTGACGGGCTGGCCCAGCCGCTTTAGCTTCCGGGGCAAGTTCGCCGCGAAATTTCTCCAGATTGCCATGGAAATCGTCCGCTTCGCCGTAGCCGAGGAAGTGTTTGTAGCGGGCGTGCGCGCCGAGCACTTTGTGCGCGTGCTTGATCGGGCAGAAATATTGCTCGGTACGGGAGGTGATCTCGCGCGCGTAATTCAGCAGTCCGACACCGTACGAGCAATACAGGCAATCGAGTTTTTCAACGATGTTCAAATAGGCCAGATAGCGGCGATCCAGCACGATGTAATCGGCGCGTTTGACCCGGGCGATCCCGTAAACCGGGAAGCAGGTCAGTTGATAGAAGGTGATGAACAGGTCGAGCAGGATGAACGGGAAGATCATCGCGTAGATGATCGGCATCGTGAGAAAATTCTGCGGGCGCACGGTAAAGAATAAATACCAGGGATTTTTCTTGAGCTTGCGGTGCGCCGTCTTGACGGCGTCCTCGAACTCCACGCGCTTGCCTTCGATCTTGTAGTGGATGATTTTCTCGTGCTCCTCGACGGCGGCGTTCAATTCGGCTTCGAGCGTACTCATCTGTTTAAGCAGCTGGCGTATCTTTTCGTTCATGGCAATCCTCTCAGATGAGTGTGGTGCTTGTTCGTCTTGCCATATAAAAAATTGCTAACCCTCAAGCAGATTCAGCAGCCCGTCCAGACCGGCAAAGTTCAGCGCATAGCTGGCCTGTACTCTTACCACCGGCTTGGCATGGTAGGCGATGCTGATGCCGGCCTGGGCCATCATCTTCAGGTCGTTCGCGCCGTCGCCCATCGCGATGACCTGTTCGGGCCGGAGGCCCAGTTCTTCGCGTATCTTCACCAGCCAGTCGGCCTTGCCCTGTGCGTCGAAGACATTCCCGACCACTTTGCCGGTGAGTTTGCCGTTGGCGATCTCCAGCTTGTTGGCGTGGGCGTAGTCCAGCCCCAATGATGCCTTGAGGCGGTCGGTGAAGAACCGGAAACCGCCGGACACCAGCAGCGCCCTGATGTTGTGCTCCTTCAATCGGGTCAGCATGAGCTCGGCACCGGGATTGAGTTTCACGCGTTCGTCATAGACGCGTTGCAGGGCGTGTTCGTCCAGCCCTTCCAGCAAAACGACCCGGCGGCGCAGGCTTTCGGCGAAATCGATCTCGCCGCGCATCGCCGCCTCGGTGATGGCCGCGACGCGGGGTTTCAATCCCTGCATGTCGGCGATCTCGTCGATGCATTCGATGGCGATCAGCGTCGAATCCATGTCCATCACCAGCAGGCCGAAATCGGTCAGTTTCCGTTCGTGCGGCACGAATGCGCAATCGAGCCGGTTTGCCATGCAGTAGGGCGTGATGTCGTGATGTGGCTGTGCCCCGGGCAGACGCCAGGCCTGTGCGGAAATCTGCACGCGCAGCTTGCTTTGCGAAAGTCCGGCGAGGTGGTCGAGATGCGTCGCGGCGATGGGCTGGTCAGCCTGGATGATGAGGTTCATGTGTTTGGCAAGTAACTAATAGTAATATTCGGCGCAGTGCCTTGCTGGTGGCCGCGTATTCTAATTCAATTCGCGGTTCGGGCTGCTGTGTTGATATGGATGTGTACCGGGAATGAGTGGGTTGCAGTGGCTTCGTGGTAGAATGCGCCCCTTTTTGATTTATCGTGGAGAGAGATATGTTTATAAGCAATGCTTACGCCGAGGCCGCTGCGGCCTCGCCGGATAACGGAATCATGAATTTTTTGCCGCTGATCGCATTGGTGGCGGTATTTTACTTTTTGATATTGCGCCCGCAGAGCAAACGCGCCAAGGAACAGAAATCCATGATCGGAGCGCTGCAGCGCGGCGACGAGGTGGTGACGGTTGGCGGGGAAGTCGGGACCGTAACCAAGGTATTCGAGCAGTACCTCAGTCTGGAATTGGCCGAGAACCTCGAAGTGACGGTGCAAAAGAACGCGATTCAGAGTGTGTTGCCAAAAGGCACCATCAAAGCAATCAAATAATGCCAAAACCCCGGATTCCATCCCAACTACCGTGTTGCGAACAAAATTCCCTGCTTGCATATTGTATATGTGCGGCGCTGCAGGATTTTTCCCGCACCTTGCATTTGGGCGAGCGCTGAATTCTTTGAGATGCCGGGGTTTTCGAGAGGCCTTGTTTTTTTCGAGGAGTCTTTCGAGAAACCCCGGTTTAATTTTTCAAGTTCGTGTGCCGGTCTGACACGATCGCGGTAATCAAGAGGTTGTCATGAACCAATACCCTTTGTGGAAATATCTGCTGATCCTGGCCGCGTTGCTGGCCGGATTGATCTATGCCCTGCCGAATCTGTTTGGCGAATCTCCCGCAGTGCAGGTGTCGCCGTTGCGCACCAGCCTGAAGGCGGATGCCGCATTGCTGGATCGGGTAGGGAGCATCCTGAAGGCGGGCAACCTTCAACCCGAGCTGGCGATGCTGGAAGGCAACAGTGTCAAGGTGCGCTTTGCCAATACCGACAACCAGTTGAAGGCCAAGGATATCCTGGCCACCGGCTTGGGAGAGGATTATGTGGTCGCGCTCAACCTGCTGCCGCGCTCGCCGCAATGGCTGACCGATCTTCACGCGCTGCCGATGTATCTCGGCCTGGATCTGCGCGGCGGGGTGCATTTCCTGTTGCAGGTGGACATGGCTGCAGCGCTGGACAAGGCGATGGATGCAGCCACCGGCGATATACGCAGCGCGTTGCGCGAGAAGAACATCGCGTATACCGGGGTGAACCGCGACGGCAAATCGTTGACGGTGAAGTTCCGCGATGCCGACTCGCGCGGCAAGGGCGAAGAACTGATGAAGCAGCGTTTCAACGATTACATCCTGAGCGACCAGGATGTCGGCAAGGAACGTAACCTGCTCATCACACTCAAGCCGCAGGCAGAAAAACGCATCCAGGACTCCGCAGTGCAGCAGAATCTGCTCACCTTGCGCAACCGCGTCAATGAACTGGGTGTGGCCGAACCGGTGATCCAGCAGCAGGGTGCGGACCGCGTGGTGGTGCAACTCCCCGGCGTGCAGGACACCGCGCGTGCCAAGGAGATCCTGGGACGCACCGCGACACTGGAAGTGCGCATGGTGGATGAGACACGTCAGGCCACGCCGGGTGCGGCCGCACCGTTCGGCGACGACATGTTCAAGGATCGCGAAGGCAGAATGCTGCTGGTGAAGAAGCAGGTGATCCTCACCGGCGATCGGATCAACGACGCCCAGCCCGGGTTCGACAGCCGCACCAATGAAGCGGCGGTGCATCTCAATCTCGACGGTGTGGGCGCAAGACTGTTCAAGGAAGCGACGCGCGAGAACGTCGGTAAACGCATGGCGATCATCCTGTTCGAGAAGGGCAAGGGCGAGATCGTTACGGCCCCGGTGATCCGCGAAGAGATCGGCGGCGGGCGCGTGCAGATCAGCGGCAGCATGAGCACCACTGAAGCGCAGGACACCGCACTGCTGCTGCGGGCCGGCGCGCTGGCGGCACCGATGGAGATCATCGAGGAACGTACCGTCGGCCCCAGTCTGGGTGCGGAAAACATCACGCGCGGTTTCGATTCGACCAAGATCGGTTTCATCCTGGTTTCGATATTCATGATCTCCTACTATCTGATGTTCGGCACGATCTCGGTGCTGGCGCTGGCAGCGAACCTGCTGTTGCTGGTGGCGTTGTTGTCCATGCTGCAGGCCACGCTCACCCTGCCTGGTATGGCGGGTATCGCGCTGACGCTGGGTATGGCGATCGATGCCAATGTGCTGATCAACGAGCGTATCCGCGAGGAACTGCGCAACGGCGTCACGCCGCAGGCCGCGATCCACGCGGGTTACGACCGGGCGTTTTCCACCATTCTCGATTCCAACGTAACGACCTTCATCGCGGGTATCGCGCTGTTCATGTTCGGCTCCGGCCCGATCAAGGGCTTTGCGGTGGTGCTGTGTCTGGGCATCATGACCTCGATGTTCAGCGCGGTGCTGATCTCGCGTGCGATCGTGAATCTGATTTACGGCCGCAAGGCGCGGCTTGCCAAAGTGGCAATAGGCTAACAGGATGTTAAAAACTACTGATGAAGCAACTAGCCATCTGACTAACCCAGCACAAGACGCTGGGCAAGTCATTGGTTATGCGCTCGGCATAACTGCGTTGCTCAAGAGCAAAGATTGCTCATTTGCTCACGTGCAAACTCCGCTTTTTTCCGCTTTCGCGTCTTGTTCTGCCATCGCTCGCTACGTTTTGTAACACCCTGTCAAAAGGAATAAATATGGAATTTTTCAAGATCAAGCACGACATCCCGTTCATGAGCTACGGGCGCTACACCACTTCGATCTCACTGGTGACGTTTCTGTTTGCGGTTTTCTTTCTCGCCACCAAGGGATTGAATTTTGGCGTGGACTTTACCGGCGGCACGGTGATTGAAGTGCATTACGCC
>JBBQNH010000108.1:0-6861 GCA_038329705.1 Burkholderiales bacterium
CAGGCATCGGCCAAACTTTTCGGATCAATTGCTTCACGACTGTGATGGTTAGCGTCGATATTTGGAACCGGGCTTTGAGTTTTTTTCGACAACGGCGATATCCTTGCCTGGAGCTAAGCTACCAGCACCTTCTCGCGCGGCCCATCGGCTACGATACGCCCGCCATCAACCACGATCAGCCTGTCCAGCATCGCCAGCATGATATGGCTATGGGTCGCCACCACCAGTGTCCGCCCATCCGAAAACTCACGCAGGCGTGCCGCAATCGCCTTCTCGCCGGCGACATCCAGACCGGAGGTCGGTTCGTCCAGCAACAAGATGCTGGGGGCGGTCACCAGCGAACGAGCCAGCGCTACCGACTGCCGTTGCCCGCCGGAAAGATTCACGCCGCGGGGTTCGATCGCCATCCCCAGATTCAATTCACCACGGCGGATATAGTCCTGCAAACCGGCAATTTCCAGCGCGCGGTTCAAGGCTTCGCGGTCGGCAAATTCCGCACCGGCCAGGATATTCTCTTCCAGCGTGCCTTCGAACAGGATGGGTTCCTGCGGTTTGTAGGCCATCCAGCGGGCGCGCGAATACGCATCGTGCTGGCGCACGGTCACACCATCCACCAGCACTTCGCCCGTCGATGGCCGCACTACTCCGGCCAGGCAACGCAACAGGGTGGTCTTGCCTGAACCGGGACGACCCAGCAATCCGACCTTTTCACCCGGCTCGATATTGAAGGTCAATCCGTCCAGCGCCAACGGACCGTCAGCCTTGAAGCGGTAACCCAGACGCCGCACTGTCATCCGTCCGTCAAGCGGACGCGGTACGACGCTGTTTGCCGCAGCAGGTGCTTCACCATTGTCGCCAAGCAAGTCATCCAGTTCCTTGCCGGAACGGCGCATTTCGCGAAATCGCGTGACCAGTACCGTCACCGATGCCAGCGAAATCATGCTGCGACTGGCGAGCATGGTGCAGGCAATCAACCCGCCGGTGGTCAACGCACGCGCCTCGATCTGGTATACCCCGGCCACCAGAGTGCCGACGGTAGTCAGCATCATCCAGAAATTGCTGCTGACCTGACCCAACGCGCTCCAGTAACGCCCGCGCGCACCGGCGGCGGCGGATGCTTCGCTTTCACTTTGCCAGCGACGTGCGACCGGCACGCGCAGGAAGCTGGTCTTTAGCAACTCGCCCTCGATCAGTATCTCCGCCAGCAGCGCCACTTTTGTGCCGGCGGCTTTACGGGATCGAATGCCGTAATCACGTGCGGGTATCGAGCACACCACATGTGTAGCCACCATCAGAATGCCCATCACCATAGGCACCAGGGCCACCGCGCCGCCGATGATCCACAGGGCCAGCATGAACAACAGATAAAAAGGCAGGTCGGCCGCCGACAGCAGATATCCCGAAGTGATGAAATCCCTTGCCGCCGCCAGTTCCTTGTACTTGTTCAACACTGCACCCACCGGCGGCAGCACCGCCGCATCATGGTGCAACAGGCGGCGCAACAAAGCACGGTCGAGCAGCACATCGGAATTGCTGGCGATGTGTTCGATATACCAGGCACGGATGGCGCGCAGGCTGAAATCAAGCACCGCCGCCAGTAGCATTCCCAGCGCCAGCGCCCAGAGTGTTTCGGAGATACGGTTGCCGACGATGCGGTCATACACCAGCATGGTGAACACCGGTACCAGCAACGCGATGAAATTGACCACCACACCGGCCACCAGGATCTCCGCATACTGCGGCCAATAGGCACGCAACGGAAAGAAATAGGCGGGCTCGTGACTGCCCTGCTGGTTACGGGAAGCCAGTGGTTGCAACAACCACGCTGAACCGGCATAACGATCCATGACTTCGGCAGATGGCGCATCGCCCGGCTGGCCGTCCGAACCCAGCAATACCGCATTGCGGCCATTTACGGAAAATGTCAGCGCGGAAAATCCCTCTTTGGTTTTCACCACGACAGCCGCTGCCGGTGTCTCCAGCACCTGTTGCAACGGTGCGTCCACGTGTACCGCCTGCAAGGCTAACGGGGCAAGAAACAAATTGAGCTCGGGCATGGTTGGCGGGATATCCGCCCCTCCCCCGGCTTGCCAAAGCGCATCGCATTCCAGCGAACGTAGCGCGGAATTAAGCGCCGCTGCAAAACCGGATATCGTCATGACCTCATTATTCACGGCATTCATCCAAATATTATTTTTCCCACAACAATTTATCCTGCCCGCACAGAAGATACAACATTAACTGCGGTAACACTTTCGTAGGTGATGATGAGTCGATCGAACCGAAAAGTAAAAAAGCCAGCGAAAGACTGGCCTTTTGTTTGATTCAGGATGTGCAATATGATGGTCGGGGCGAGAGGATTCGAACCTCCGACCACTTCACCCCCAGCGAAGTGCGCTACCAGGCTGCGCTACGCCCCGAGGTCGCGGATTATACAGAGTCGATGAGACTCATGACAAATCATTCTCACCGAAATTTGTATGAATTGCTGAAACCGGCTAATCCCAGCGATCATCCCTGACCTGGACCATGCCGTTTTCGATTCTGACCGGAAATGTCGCCGTCGGCTCGTAGGCCGGTGCGGATAAAGCTTCCCCGGTCTTGATTGAGAAACGGGCGCCGTGGCGCGGACAAATGACCTCGTCGCCTTCGACGCAACCTCCAGTCAGCTTGCCGCCGTCATGGGTGCAGACATCCTCGATCGCGTAGAACGCCTGGTCGAGTTTGAACACGGCGATACCGGCGCCGTCGATATCAACGTGCACCGGCTTGCCGACGGAGATACTTTCCGATCTTGCAACATCCACCCACTCACTCATACGACTTCGACCTCAATATCGGGTTCTATGGTGCGCGCCAGATTGCCGATCGCCGAAAGCGTCCCGGCAAGCGAACTGGGGCAGCTTCCGCATGCCCCGAAATAGCGAATCGACAGCACGTTCCCGTCCAGCCCGACGATCTGCAGGTCGCCCCCGTCCGACACCAGCGCCGGCCTGACCTGTTCGTCCAGCAGTTTGCGGATCGCAGCCAGCCTCGGATCATCATCATTGAAACTTGATACGGCTTCATGTTCGGGTTTTTCGGCTGCTTCCGCTTCCCGGATCGGCATCGCGATCTCCCGCACCAGCTTGGGCCAGTCCGCCTGTCCGTCCTGGGTGACGGTGATCCACTTGTCCATGTAATAGACATTGACCACATGCGGGATGGAGAACAGTTTGGCGGCAAGCGTATCGTTCGCCGCAGACTCGGGGCTGTTGAAAGAACACGCAGTGCCCCAGGTCAGTCTTTCTTTCAGGATGAACTTGACCGCGTTCGGGTTCGGGGTGTCTTCGATGTCGGCTATTTTAGGCATGGTCTGTTTTCTGTTTTGGCGATTACGATTATCCGGGCGATGTTCAGGCGGTCATTCCAGAATCGGGAATGGGATCGTTCCGGCCTTCGGTCGAGGCCGATTGTTCAGAATGCAGTGCGGCGTGCAGCGTATGCCACGGCAGGATCGCGCACTTGACTCGCGACGGCAGGTCCTTGACGCCGGCAAACACTTTCAGCTTGCCCAGATGGTTGGGCTGGGTTTCCGGATCGAGCGTGCCGGTCGTCATGCCGCGGAACTCATCGACCATCATTTCCGCTTCCTGCACGGTCTTGCCCTTGACCGCACTGGTCATCATTGAAGAAGATGCCTTGCAGATCGCGCAACCGTGTCCTTCGAATGCGATCGCGTCGATCTTGTCGTCCTGTACGTTCATCGACAACTTGATGTGGTCGCCGCACAGCGGATTGTGTCCATCGGCATGGCGGTTCGCATCCGCGATCACGCCCCAGTTCTTCGGCTTGCGGTTGTGGTCCAGAATCACCTCCTGATACAACTGGCGCATATCGCTCACGTGAACATCTCCTGCACTTTTCGGATACCGTCGACCAGTTTATCGACTTCCTCTTTGCTGTTGTAGAACGCGAATGAAGCGCGCGCGGTGGCCGGCACATGGAAGCGATCCATCACCGGCTGGGCACAATGGTGGCCGGTGCGGATCGCGATGCCGTCGGCATTCAATATCGTGCCGACGTCGTGGGGATGCACGCCTTCTATCTCGAACGACAGCACTGCGGCTTTGTGCTTCGCCGTGCCGATGATCCTGACGCCGGGGATAGACGAGACTTTTTCAGTCGCATACTCGAGCAGTTCATGCTCGTATGCACTGATGTTATCCAGTCCGATTGCGTTGAGATAATCAATGGCAGCGCCCAGAGCGATCGCGGCCATGATCGGCGGTGTGCCCGCCTCGAATTTCCCCGGTATCACGTTGTAGGTGGTCTTCTCGAAGGTCACCGACAGGATCATGTCGCCGCCACCCTGGTAGGGCTGCATCTTTTCCAGCAAATGGGCCTTGCCATACAGCGCGCCGATACCGGTCGGGCCGCACATCTTGTGGCCGGAAAAGGCATAGAAATCGCAATCCAGATCCTGCACATCGATGGATTGATGCGGCGCAGCCTGCGCGCCGTCGAGCAACACCGGTACGCCGTGCTGGTGGGCGAAGGCGACCATCTGCTTCACCGGATTGATCGTGCCGAGTGCGTTGGACACATGCGACAGGGCAAGGAACCTGGTCTTCTCGTTGAACAGTGCCTCGAACTGGTCTATCAGTAATTCACCCTGATCGTTCATCGGGATCACGCGTATCACTGCGCCCTTCTCTTCCGCCAGCATCTGCCAGGGAACGATGTTGGCATGGTGCTCCATGCCGGACAGGATGATCTCGTCGCCCTTGCCGATGAACGCACGCCCGTAGCCGTGCATCACCAGGTTGATGGCTTCCGTGGTGCCGCGCGTAAAGATGATCTCGCGCGACTCTTTCGCATTCAGGAAATGCTGAACCTTGACGCGCGCCTCTTCGTATTCCTTCGTCGCCAGTTCGCTCAGGTAATGCACTGCGCGATGGATGTTGGAGTGCTCTTCAGTCTGGTAGCGCACGATGCGGTCGATGACCTGCTGCGGCATCTGGCTGCTCGCGGCATTGTCCAGGTAGACCAGCGGCTTGCCGGAGACCTGCAATTTAAGTATCGGAAAGTCGGCCCTGATCTTGTCCAGCCTGGCTTGGTCGATCGTGCCTTCATCAACAGCCATGCGTTCCAGCTTCATTTGCTTACCCCGCCCACACGATCCCCGTTAATGCGTTCGAGGATGGTGCGACCCAATGACTCCACCAAAGACGGCACCGGAATCTTGTTGATGATCTCGGCGGCAAACGCGTGGGTGAGCAGGTTGCGTGCACGTTCCTCGGTCAGCCCGCGGCTTTTCAAAAAGAACAGTGCATCGGCATCGATCTGCCCTATCGTTGCGCCGTGTTTGCAACTTACATCATCGTTGAAGATCTCGAGCTGCGGCTGGGTGTCGATGTGCGCCTTGCCGGACAGCAGCAGGTTGCGGCTGCTTTGTGCCGAGTCCGTACCCGACGCACCCTCGCGCACCATGATCTTGCCGCTGAAGATCGCATGTGCAGCGCCGTCGGCGATACACTTGTGCAACTGATGGCTCTTGCAATGAGGCTTCGCATGGTCGATCAGGGTATGTGTGTCGGCGATCTGTCGACCGGCGATCAGGGCCAGTCCGTTCAGCGTAACCTCGGCACCCTCGCCCCGTAGCGTGACATGCAGATCATGGCGCGAAACGCGTGCGCCGAATGCGAGCGCTGTCGAGGTATAGACACTGCCATTGGCCGCATCGACCGAGCAGTGTCCGATATGGAACGCACTCTTTTCCTCGCGCTGCACGCGCACATGCCGGAGCTGCGCATGGTCTCTCAGTACGACCTCGGTCACTGCATTCGAAAGATAGATTCCATCGTTCAGTCCTGCATAGTCCTCGACTACAGTTGCACGGCTGTTTGCCACCATGACCAGCAGGCATCTTGGATAGATCGCGGAAGCAGTATCCCGCTTGGTTGCGACGTTCAGGATATGGATGGGTGCAACCACTTCGCCATCTACTTGGACAAAAGCGCCGTCCTCAAAGAAGCGGGTGTTCAATGCCGCAAAGGCATCCTGCTCAAAAAGCGCATGTTGCGCAAAATTGGCCTCAACTTGCTTGTCACCATAACGTTCCAGCAGCGATGACACGGTCACGCCGGCACCCGCCAGTTTCAGGTCGGAAAGCTGTGCCGCATAGCATCCGTCGACAAAGACCAGACGTATCGAACCCGGGATCAGCAATGCACCAATGTCGGCCAGCGTCACTGACGCGAAGGAATCGACCGGATGAAAGCTGTGTTGAAACAGCGGCGACAGATCGGTTAGACGCCAGTCGTCCTGCTTGGTCGTGGGGAAGTTCAGGGCCTGGGCACGCGCTCCCGCCTTGTCGCGGATAGGCGCAAGCCAATTTTCCGATTTGACAGTTTTGCCGAGCAGCAACTGCTCGAAGCATTGTTCTTTCGTCGCCGGTTTTGCAGTCATGTTCACGCTGCCGCCCTGAGCCAGTCGTAACCGCGCGCCTCGAGTTCCAGCGCGAGCTCCTTGCCGCCGGTCCGGACGATGCGGCCCGCATCCATCACGTGCACGTAATCCGGCACGATGTAGTTCAACAGGCGCTGGTAGTGCGTCACCATTACCACGGCGTTGTCGGGCGTAAGCAGTGTATTCACACCTTTTGCGACTATCCTCAATGCGTCGATATCCAGGCCTGAATCGGTCTCGTCCAATATCGCCAGCCTGGGTTCAAGCACAGCCATTTGCAGGATCTCGTTGCGCTTCTTTTCGCCACCGGAAAATCCCTCGTTCACGCTGCGACCGAGAAAGCTGGGATCCATCTCGACCACCTTGATCTTCTCCTGGATCAGGTCTTCGAACTCGAGCGGATCGAGTTCT
>JBBQNH010000109.1:0-6721 GCA_038329705.1 Burkholderiales bacterium
TTTTTTTGAGAGTAACCTATGTTCCAACTCACCAACACATTGCGTGCCCGTGGCACGCCCGATTTTGAGGCTGTGCTGAAACAGGAACTGGTGCAGCATCACGAATCACTGCCGTTGCAGCAGGGGCTTGCGCGCAGCAACTATGTCGCCAATACCCCGATCTCGGCGATGATCATCAGTGTGGCCGAGACGGATGCTGCAATTCGCGTCAAGGCCGGTATCTTTTACCAGGGCGTGCTGGGCGGTTGCAGTTGCGCGGACGATCCCACGCCATCCAACGAGAACGATGAGTATTGCGTGGTGCTGCTGGAGATCGATAAGGCGACTGCCGCTACATTGGTTGCTCTGGCGGCGGATGATTGATAATAAGAGACAGACTGGGCTAACCCGCATCATCAATCGGCGAATCGAAAGGAGAATAGACCATGGCCACAGGCACCATACATCTTCATCGCGTGCTCCGTGCAAAACCGGAGCGCATCTATAAGGCATTCCTGGACGCTGACGCAATGGCAAAATGGCTGCCGCCCCACGGCTTCACCTGCAAGGTTCACCACATGGATGCCAGAGTTGGCGGCACCTTCAGGATGTCGTTCACTAACTTCACGACGGGCAACGGCCACTCCTTCGGCGGCGAGTATCTCGAGCTGGTGCCATCCAAAACGATCTGCTATTCGGACAAGTTCGATGATTCCAACCTGCCCGGCGCAATGAAGACGACGGTGAGCCTGACGCCGGTGTCGTGCGGAACCGAGATCGCTATCGTGCAGGAAGGGATACCCGAGGCCATCCCGCTCGAGATGTGTTATCTCGGCTGGCAAGAGTCGCTCGCGCAACTTGCGCAACTCGTCGAGCCGGAGATTCCGGATTAACAGAACTGGGGGGCTGTGGAGGAATTGCCGGGAAATCGATCCGGAAAATCTTGCTTAACCAATACGGTCAAACGCATTTTTCAAATCAGCGACGGTTCGATCCACATTTTGCAATTTTTCAAGACCGAACAAACCCAATCTGAATGTCCGGAAGTCGGGTCTTTCGTCGCATTGAAGCGGCACGCCCGCAGCGATCTGCAATCCCTCCTGAAGAAATTTTTTCCCGCTCTGGATGTCGGGATCGGAAGTGTAGCTCACCACCACCCCGGGTGATTGAAATCCCGGCGCTGCAACAGACGTGAAGTTTTTTGATTCAAGCAAGGCACGCACTTTTTTACCCAGCTCTATCTGCCTTGCCTTGGCTGTCGGGAAACCGAGTGCTTGTGTTTCCTTCATGTTGTTGCGCAGTATCTTCAAACCGTCCGTCGGCATGGTCGCATGATAAAGGTGGCCGCCATTTTCATAAGCCTCGATGATCTGCAGCCACTTTTTCAGGTCCATCGCAAAGCTGTTGCTTTGCGTATGATCGATTTTCTCGCGCGCGCGCTCACCCAGGGCGATCATTGCGCAACACGGTGTACTGCTCCAGCCTTTTTGCGGGGCCGAGATCAGCACATCGACCCTGCATTTTTTCATGTCTATCCACATTGCCCCTGAAGCGATGCAGTCCAGAACGAATATGCCGTTGATGGATTCAACTGCCTCACCGATCGCCTGCACATAGTCGTCCGGCAGGATGATCCCCGAGGATGTTTCAACATGGGGCGCAAACACAACCGCCGGTTTTTCCTTTTTTATGAAGGCGACCACTGCCCCGATCGGCGGCGGTGCAAAGCAGCCCGTGGTGGTGGCGTCGACCTGCCCTGCTTTAAGCACATGGACATCCTGTGTGATGTTGCCCATTTCCAATATCTGGGTCCAGCGAAAACTGAACCAGCCATTGCGCACGATCAGGCATTTCTGACCTTGCGCAAATTGGCGCGCAACCGATTCCATGCCGAAGGTACCGCCACCGGGAACGATGATCGCCGAGCGGGCGTTGTAAGTCTCTTTGAGTAGGGCCGATATATCCTTAACAATTTGCTGGAATTGTTTTGACATGTGGTTCAGGGATCGGTCGGTATAGACAACCGAAAATTCAAGCAATCCATCGGGGTCAACATTGGGAAGCAAACCGGGCATGATATTTCCTCTGCTAGATAATAATTAACGGGCTCCGCATCGAATTTATTTTCATAAATAAAATGCAGGAGAATAATGGCAGCAGCGGATAGAAGCCCGCTGCAATGAATATTTAAAACCAGCTGTCCGCCTTGTTGTCCAGCTCCGGCCGGCACTGCTTCAACTGGGCATTATAGGCGGCCGCTTTGCTCTTGACCTTGCCGGCCACCTGTTTCAACCAACCCTTGCTCTTCCAGCTGCCGCTCTTGTAACCGCCAGACCCCTCATGATAGACGAGGTACTGGTTGTATGCATCCCACTTGGAGATACCGAGGGTGCGCTGTGTCGTATTGGTATACCAGCCGACAAAATTGATCGCATCGGCAAAATCATCACGATCATGGCCGCTGTTGCCCGTTTCCTCCATATATTTTTCCCACGTCTGATCTTGCGCCTGGGCATAGCCATAGGCCGATGAGCGCCGCGGCAGCGGGATAAAAAGGAACCAGTCCCGATCCGGTTGTGCATCGCTGACAAAACGCGATTCCTGATCGATGATCGCCATCATCACCCATACCGGCGTTCCCCAGCGTTTGTTTGCATCGCGGGCAGACTCATACCAAGCGATATCGCCGCGAAAGATGGAGCAGAGATTACTGGTCTGCGCAGGTTGGTAAGTTGCACAGCTGCTGTTCAATAACAATATTGCCATCACGACAAGATAGGGGCGGAGCTTTAGCTTCATGGGGCCATTATCCGCATATGGGCGCGACAATCAATTCGCCTTTCGAAATCGGATATCCCCCGTGACATTTGTTTCGCTATAGCGCTAAGATGATGCACCCAAGGAATCGGGGCGATACTCCCGGTTCGATGGCGGGATCAAATCGATCAGGCCAAGGTTTCAGATTCCAATCCTGAATGGCAGCGGCAGGCGCCGGGGGCGGATTGCCTGATTGAAAATATGGAAGTGGAGCCAGATATTTTCCGCCCGCATGTTATTGTTCCGGTATCAGGATTAGCGTATCTCATCAACTTCACTTTTTAACCAAGGAGACTGAAATGGCAACAGCTAAAAAAGCAGCGCCCAAAAAACCGGCGGCTAGGAAACCGGCTGCTAGAAAAACTGCAACAAGGAAACCGGCAGCCCATAAAGCTGGAGCAGATATCTTCGCAGCGGCAAAGAAGGCGGTTGCCGAGATCATGGCAGTCGCCAGAAAGGCCGGTGCAGAGTTAAAGCCGGTAGCCCGGAAAGCAGGAGCCGATATCATGTCCGCCACCAGGAAAGAAGCAGCCAAGATCAAACCGGCAGCAAAAAGAGCAGAAGCCAAGATCAAACCGGCTGTCATGAAAGCAGAACGCCAGATAGAAGATGCAGCAAAAAGAGCGGGGGCTTCGTTAGAAGAAGCTGCTCATAAAGCGGGAGTCAAAATAATGGCGGCGGCCGACAAGGCGGGAGTCATGATAAAAGCGGCAGCACAGAACAAGCCAACGGTGAAGAAAGTGGCTGCAGCGAAGAAAAAACCTACAGCAAAGAGAAAACCGGCCGCCCGTAAAAGTGTGAAGTAAATGCGGCGCAAAAGGGGTCAACTTCGAACGAGAGATATGGCAACCAAGCCTGGATAATTTCAGCAACTAAAGGTTATTCAGGCAATTTACCGCGCAATACATCACGATCAAACCACCATTTGTCGCCAACGATGGCATCTATTACCAGCGCCATGCGTGGCAGAAACACCTGCGGTTCACGCAGCTCCAGCCTGTCCAGCCACAGGTTCATCTCATGCTGGTCTTGCACCTGGCTATGGCGCTTGGCCACCATCGCAATGAGATTATCGACAAGGAAACCCTGGCTCTCATATTTGTCGTCCGCAGCACGCAGGTCGACCACATAACGCGCTGTGATCGCCGCCACGGCGGCACCGTCCGAATCATCCGGCATGTCGTCGATCGCATGGATCAGCATGGCCACCGTCAGTTCCGGATCGACCGGAAAGGTAACGGCGAGCCAGATGCCCATGCCCAGCACCGCGATGGAATCTTCCTGACCGGACTGATATAGCACGTTGCACGCCTCGACGGCATCCTGCCAGGATTCTTGTCGCATGGAGATGGTGAATGCCTCGAGGGCAATTTCCCATGCTTCTTTCCTGCGCTCCAGGGCATTCAGTATCTCGGCGATATCCATTTGCAGCCGGGCGCGCGGCAAAGAATCAGAATTCTCCAGCGCGGTGAGCTGCTGTATTTTTTCCGACAGCTGGATCTTCAGCCCGAGTTTCTCCTCGGCTGTCAGACCGTCATTCGCGTCCTTGACCAGTGAACCTACGTTGATGATTTGTTCGGTCATGTGATTGCCCGGTTTGTGTGGGTTAAGAGGCTGGCTTGGCAGTTACCTTTTTCGAAGCGGTGCACTGACGTATTGGCGATCATCCGCCCGCATCGTTCATGTCACGTTGTCTTCTGTTTCAGGGCTACGATTTGTTCTCTTTTGCCTCACCGGCTTTGTCGAGCTTCGAAAATACCCGCAGTATGTCGGTCGATGACAGGATGCCGACCAGCTTGCCGTCCTTGTCGACAACAGGCAGCGCGCCGATCTTGTTGTCGGCCATGATCGCGGCCGCTTCCGATGCGGAAGTGTCGCGGGTAACGGTAATGACGCCCCGCCGCATGATATGCCGGACTCGTTTCGTCGCAACATAAAGCTCGGCCGAGTGTGCGCCGGTCGCTTCGGCAATGGCCTTGGAGTTGCTTTTCGGCCCCAGCGCCTTGTACAGATCCCGGTCGGAAACGATCCCGACCACCTTGCCTTTTTCAACGACGGGCAAGTGACGGATACTTTCGTAATGGATCAGAAAAAAGACCCTGTCGACATAATCGTCCTGCTCGACCACGAATACTTTCGGGGTCATCAATTCTTCAACACGCATCATAATTCTCCTGCATAATTAACGGGCAAGGCACGGAATCGTTCGAACGCCATTGGTGCCGTATTGTAACAATCGGGACGGGCCACGGTTTCAGAATTCAAAATAGCCATGATGAATTAAAGGGGCAAGTATTATTTCACTTCACATTTTCAGCACCGGTTCCATTTCAGCATCCGTGACCCGTTTAGTTCACGCCTTGCTGCTTGCCATTCTGGCACTGCAGTCTCCCGCAGCCCGGGCCGACCAGGATACGATCGAGGCGTGGTGCAGTTATCTCGTCAATCGCCTGCACAGCGTGTCCGTGGATTCATGCCAACCCCGGGATTTCGTTGCCGCCGAGGAATTCACCGCCCAGGGCAACGCGTTGGTATCGCGCGACTTCGGCATCGCCAAGGGCAGTACTGCCCCGGGAAATGCCAAACGCATCCTGCTCATCGGCGGTATTCACGGCGACGAACTCACTTCGGTCTCTATCGTTTTTCGCTGGATGGGCTGGATGGGGCAGCCCGATGCCACCCGTTACCAATGGCGGGTGATTCCGCTGGCCAATCCAGACGGCCTGAAGGCAAGACCATCCACCCGCTTCAATAGCAACGGTGTTGACCTGAACCGTAACTTCGACACACCGGACTGGGACAAGGACGCCCAATATTACTGGATCAATCGCACCAAACGGGATCCGCGCCGCAACCCGGGCAAGGCCGCCGGATCGGAGATCGAGACGCGCTGGCTGGAAGCCCAGATCGAGGAATTCAGGCCGGACTTGATCATCAGCATACATGCCCCGTACAACCTGCTCGATTACGATGGTCCGGTACCCCGCCCCATGCGCTTCGGCAGGCTTTCCCTGGTTCGCCTCGGTGTGTATCCCGGCTCGCTGGGCAATTACGGCGGCATTTACAAGCAGATCCCGGTCATCACCATCGAACTGCCCAACGGCACCGCCATGCCTTCACGGCACGAGCAGTTGGCAATGTGGAAGGACATGCTCAAGTGGATGAAGAACAACGACTTCAATACCCAGGCGTATGCCAATTAGTCCTGCCAACCCGGTTTGACGATTTGTGCCTGCCGGAACACCGGGATCGCATCGCGTTTCATTCCGAAGGGGTAAAATGATAGAGTCCGGATGGCGTTTCGGTGCTGTCTCCTTGGCAATGATGAAAAGGATAATTCTGAAATGAACGATACTGCAGACTACCAGCTACTCCGCAACATATCGGTGTGCGCCGAGCTTGAAGACAACGAAGCCAAGCTCCTGGCGACACTCATGGGCGTGCGCCATTTAAAGGATGGTGAGCTGCTCGTCAAGGAGGGTGCGGCCGAACAGACCCTGTTCATCCTCGCCATCGGCAGGCTCGCGGTCTTCAGCGCAGACTCACATGGCAAGGAGAAGCTGGTCTACACGATGAAGGCCGGCGAATGTGCCGGCACCCGCGCGTTCGTCGACCGTACGCCGCGCAAAGCAACGCTGCGCGCAAAAGGCGATGCCACGGTATACACGCTCACTCCGGACGCCTTTGAATCATTGCTGGATTCGCACCCGCGCCTGGTCTACAAGGTGATGCGTTCGCTGTTCCGGGTCACCCACACCAATCTGATTCGAATGAACCAGGAAAGCGAACAACTTTCCAATTACATCAACAAGACGCAGGGACGGTATTGAATCGAAGTTGCCGGCACGCGAGTGCTTGCGTTGGCTGGTTGCTTCCGCATCCCAATGGATATTCTCAAACTGCGTGGTGGTATAGCAGGGCGTGA
>JBBQNH010000110.1:0-6645 GCA_038329705.1 Burkholderiales bacterium
TTGCTGTTCTGCCTGTTCGCCGAAGACACCGGCATCTTCCAGCCCGCCAGCGCATTCCGCATGTGGGTAGAAGAACGCACCGCAGCGGACGGCAGCGATCTCGGGTCGCAACTCGCGCAATTGTTCCAGGTGCTCAACACACCGGAAAACAAGCGCTCGAAGAATCTCGATGAACAGATCGCCGCGTTCCCATACGTCAACGGCAAACTGTTCGAGGAGATGCTGCCCATCGCCGATTTCGATGCCGCGATGCGCGATGCACTGCTCGATTGTTGCGCGCTGGACTGGAGTGCGATCTCGCCCGCGATCTTCGGTGCGCTGTTCCAGAGCATCATGGACGCGAAGGCGCGGCGCAACATCGGCGCGCACTACACCAGCGAGGAGAACATCCTCAAGCTGATCCAACCGCTGTTCCTCGACGAACTGCATGAAGAATTCAACCGGGTGAAAAGCAACAAGAACAAACTGTTCGAGTTCCACAAAAAACTGCGCACGCTCACCTTTTTCGATCCCGCCTGCGGCTGCGGCAACTTCCTGGTGATCGCCTACCGCGAGCTGCGCAAACTGGAGCTCGACGTGCTGCGCGCCGTGCATGCAGGCCCCGGTTCGCGCTTCCTTGACATCCATTCGGAGATCAGCGTGAACGTGGACCAGTTCTTCGGCATCGAGATCGAGGAATTCCCGGCGCAAATCGCGCAGGTCGCGCTGTGGCTGATGGATCACCAGATGAACCTGCGTGTCTCGGAAGAGTTCGGCATGTACTTCGCGCGTATTCCTTTGAAGACCTCGCCGCACATCGTCAACGGCAACGCGCTCACGCTGGACTGGAACGACGTGCTGCCGGCGGAGCGCGCCAGCTATGTGTTCGGCAATCCGCCTTTCGTGGGCGCAAAATTCATGGACGACATGCAGCGCGAAGATACGCGGCAGGTGTTTGCGGGCATAGCGGGCGGCGGCCTGCTCGACCTCGTTGCGGCGTGGTATGTGAAGGCGGCGTGCTATATGAAAGCTCCTTCCCCCTCTCAGGGGGAAGGTTGGGATGGGGGTAAAAATGTTGGGAGTAAAGTTCACGTTTCTACCCCCACCCTAACCCTCCCCCTGCATGGGGGAGGGAATAACGTCACGCGTTGCGCCTTCGTCTCCACCAACTCCATTACCCAGGGCGAGCAGGTCGGCGTACTGTGGAGCTGGCTGCTCGCTCAGGGCATCCGCATCCACTTCGCCCACCGCACCTTTCAGTGGAGCAACGAGGCACGCGGCATGGCGGCGGTGCATTGCGTCATCATCGGTTTTTATCTCCCCTCTCCCCACGAGTGGGAAGAGGAAGGAGCGCAGCGGAGGGTGAGGGGCGAGGGCGAGCCGAAGAAAACCATCTACGAATACGAGGACATCCGCGGCGAGCCGCACGCCATCGCCGCACACAACATCAACCCGTATCTGGTGGATGCGCCGGATGTGGTGCTGGTCAACCGTCAGCATCCGATCTGCGCCGTGCCCGAGATCGGCATCGGCAACAAGCCGATAGACGGCGGCAACTACCTGTTCACGCCGGAACAGCGCGACGAATTTTTACAGCGCGAGCCAAAAGCGGCAAAATGGTTCCGCCGCTGGATAGGCGCCGATGAATTCCTGAATGGGTACGAGCGCTGGTGCCTGTGGCTGGGCGACTGCCCGCCCAACGAACTGCGCCAAATGCCGGAAGCGATGAAGCGCGTGGAAGCCGTGCGCGCGTTGCGCCTCGCCAGCAAGAGCGCGCCCACGCAAAAACTCGCCGCCACGCCGACGCGCTTTCATGTGGAAAATATTCCCGATGCGCCGTATATGGTGATACCCGAAGTTTCATCCGAGCGCCGCACCTTCATTCCCATCGGGTTCGAGCAGCCGGAAACCTTGAGCAGCAATCTGGTCAAGATTCTTCCCCATGCCACGCTCTACCATTTCGGCATCCTCTCCAGCTCCATGCACAACGCCTGGCTGCGCACCGTGTGTGGACGACTGGAAAGCCGCTTCCGCTATTCCGCAGGCATCGTTTACAACAACTTCCCGTGGCCTCAAACCCCCTCTGATGTAGGAGCGGGCCATGCCCGCGAAGTGCCTGAAAATAAGAACATCGCGGGCATGGCCCGCTCCTACAGAGATCGCGTTGAAGCCGCCGCGCAAGCCGTGCTGGATGCCCGCGCACAATTCCCGCAAAGCTCGCTGGCCGACCTCTACGACCCGCTCACGATGCCGCCCGTGCTGGTCAAGGCCCATCAGGCACTCGACCGCGCCGTGGACGCCTGCTACCGCAAGGCTGCGTTCAGCAGCGACGCGCAGCGCGTGGAGTTTTTGTTCGAGCGCTACCAGCAGCTCACCAGCCTGCTGCCTGTCGTGTCCGCCAAACCGAAACGCAAACCAAAAAAGGAAGCGGCTGCGTGAACAGTAGAATGTCCGCACCCGATTCGCCCTGCCTGCGCAAACGAACATAATTCCCCGACTATATGACCACTCCCATCGACATCTCCGAAGAAGCCGGTGTGCGCTACCTGCACTTCGGCTCCCCATGGATACAGGGCGCGATGCGCATCGCGCGGCCGTGGAATCTCGAACTCGAATATACCCGCGAGATGATGGCGTCGCTATTGCTGAGGGAAGCTGCCCGCTGGCCGCGCAAGGTGCTGCTGATCGGTTTGGGCGCGGCCTCGCTGACCAAGTTCCTGTACCGCAACTATCCGCTCGCGCACCTGACCGTGGTGGAGATCGAACCGAACGTGGTCGCGGCCGCGCGGCAGTTCTTCAAGCTGCCGGAAGACCCGAAGCGCATCAATCTGGTCATCGGCGACGGGGTGGAATACGTGGCGAACAGCAACAAGAAGTTCGACCTGATCCTGGTGGACGGCTTTGACGAATATGCGAGTTCGGGCGAACTGGATACCCTGCTGTTCTACCAGAATTGCCGGGCTCGCCTGGGCGACGGGGGAATATTGTCGGTCAACCTGCTTACCGGCAATGGCCGCCTCGACATCAGCATCGCGCGGATCGCACAGGCATTCGATGATCGTGTGCTGGCATTCCCTTCCTGCGAAAGCGGCAACGCCATCGCACTGGCCGCCGCAGGCGATGCGATCGAAATCTCCCTGAATGAACTCAGGGAACACGCGCAGATATTGAAAGAAGAAACCGGCCTCAGCCTGCTGTCCACCATCGCACGCCTGGAACGCTCGCAAACCTGCCTGGGCGGAATACTGAAATTATAGGCGCGGCAGATCCCGTTCACCTTCCGCTGTTGTAATGTGTGCCGGTTATCGCCCTGAAAAATAAACGCCCTGAAAAATAAACACCTTGAGAAATAAACGCCCTGTGAAGCATGCGCCTTGAGGAGCATGCACAGTAACAGCCCTGGAATGGATTCGCCCGCAATGCAAATCGATGGCACAATCCGGATGCAGGAAAATAACAACATTACAATTCAGGGGGCAATATGAGTATGCTGATTTTTCTCGGCGTCGTCGCCGTGCTGGTGATCTACGGCATCGGTCTGTACAACCATCTGGTCACCGTCAAACATGCCGTGTCCAAGGCATGGGCCAACATCGACGTGTTGCTCAAGCAGCGCCATGACGAATTGCCCAAGTTGGTCGAGGTATGCAAGCAATACAAACAGTTCGAGCAGGCCACGCTGCAAAAAGTCATCGAAGCACGTTCGCGGGTGCAATCCGCGCGGGAACGCCAGGATATCGGCGCACTGGGTCAGGCGGAAGGCGCGTTGCGCGCCGGACTGGGCAACATCTTCGCGGTGGCCGAGGCCTATCCTGAGCTGAAAGCCAACGAGAATTTCATGCAATTGCAGAACCGCATCACTTCGCTGGAGAACGGCATTGCCGACCGCCGCGAGTTGTATAACGAGTCGGTCAACATCAACAACGTGCAGATCGAGGTATTTCCCGCCAGCATACTCGCGAGCCTGTTCGGCTTCGGCGATAAGCCGTTGCTGGAATTTTCCACAACCGAAAAAGCGGATGTGGACATGAAATCATTGTTCAACTAAATGGCCGCTACACAACTACTGCGCTTGGTGATACTTCGTTAAAATTGGCTCAAAATCCTCATGTATAACCTCATACATTCCGGCTTTTCACCCCTTTTTATCTTGTCTGTCCTGCGCGCGTTACGTTGTGCAAAGGTCTTCCCCCGCTAACAATGCTGGTTACGCTGCGTCGCAGCTACGCGCAACTGGTCACCTCGGGTGCCCAGTTGCTGCTGCTGTTCATCGGGATCAGGCTGGAGTCGCGCAACGGCTGGCTGGTTTCCCTCTCCGCGATGGCCGCCATCAGCATACTGGCCTGGCTGTCCGCCCTGGGCAAGTTGCGCGCGATACGCGACACCCCCACCTCCAGGATCGCGTCCGCCGCGCAGGGCTATGTTGAACTCAGTGGACGCGGCTACCCGTTTGGCGAGCCCATGCTCGGCAAACTCAGCCTGCTGCCCTGCCTGTGGTACCGCTACAGGATCGAAAAACGCGAATCCGAAAACAAGTGGAAGATCATCGACAGCGGCGAGAGCGACGATACGTTCATACTCCGCGACGAAACCGGCGAGTGCGTGGTCGATCCCGAACAGGCGGAGATACTCACCCGGCACCGCGACCAGTGGCATGACGGCGATCATCGTTACACCGAGTGGAAGCTGATCGAGCGCGACAGCCTCTACGTGATCGGCCAATTTCGCACCCAGGGCGGCAGCAGCCTGGAATTCAGCAGCCGCGAAGAACTCAATGCGCTACTGGCCGAATGGAAAAAAGATATGCCGACGCTGCTCAAGCGTTTCGACCTGGACGGCAACGGCACGCTGGACATGCAGGAATGGATGCTGGCGCGATCCGCCGCCAAACGCGAGGTGGCGAAGATGCTGCGCACAGCACAGGCACAAGCGGATATCAACATCATCGGCCGGCCGCGCAACGGGCAGTTGTTCCTGGTCAGCAACCTCGACCAGAACAAATTGTCGCGCCGCTACCTGTTATGGAGCTGGGCGCATCTGGCGATCTTCTTTGCCGCGCTGGGCGGGATAGGCTGGGTGCTGCAGTTATCCGCCTTTTAGCCTTACAAAAAAACAAGGGCGGGTTATTAACCCGCCCTGCCCTGTTCGATCCTGTCCGAATCAGTCTTTTCTGCGCAGCATCATGCGTTTCATCAGGCCATCCTTGGTGATGAACTGATGCTTGATCGCGCCAAGGATATGGATCACCACCAGCGCGATCAGCACATTGACCAGTTGTTCATGCACCTCATGGGCGAATACAGAACGGAAGCCGTGTTCCTTGGGCAACATGTTCGCATCGAGTGCCAGTAAAGCCGGGCCTGCCTTGCTGGTAAGCAGGATCACTATCCCGCTGAGTGGCAGCAAGATCAACACGGTATACAGCAGGTGATGCACGCCCTTGGCAAACTTGTCCATGGGCGTATCGCCGATGGGCGCGGGCACCCCGTCATTGCGGCGGAAAAAGAACCTGAATACGGTAAGCAATAATATTGTACCGCCCACCGTGATATGCACGAAATAGTCGCTCAACGCTGCCTTGCTGGCGTCTGTCGCCTCGGCCAGACTGTCGCCCAGATACCATGCGGTGATCAACAGTGCCAAAGTAAGCCAATGTGTGATCACCATGCGCTTGCTATATTGCGTCATAACTCAAACTCTCCGAATTTATAAAGTGAACTTAATTATTTGATAAAAATAACAATGGGTAAAGATGCGCTGGAAACGCCCAAAACGGCCGGCATTATACCTCAATGCTTTGCCGCTGAAACTTGCGGCGTTTGGACGGTCTGCTTGCTTGAAGTTTGCTCCGGCGCATCTTCCAGAACCTGAAAAAACACCTCGTCGCGTTTGATCATGCCCATATCGCTGCGTGCGCGTTCCTCGATAGCCGCTGTGCCCTGCTTGAGGTCCAGTACCTCGGCGTCCAGCACGGCATTGCGTGTCTTGGTCTGCTGGTTGACTTGTTGTTGCGCTTCAACCTGGCGGTGCAGTTCCCATACTTTCAACCAGCTGCCTTTGCCCAGCCACAACGGATACTGCAACAGCAGCAACAGGAGTATCAGTATCAGTGTGACAACACGCATTTCGGGAGCCTCAGAAAACCCACATTTGCGAGCATCCGTTACGCGCCTTGAAGCGGGGCGTACTCTGGATTCTTGGGGGCACCCTTATCCTAATTGATAATACGCATCGCGCCCCGGATAAGAAGCGGTGTCACCCAGGTCTTCTTCAATGCGCAACAACTGGTTGTATTTCGCCATGCGATCCGAGCGCGACAGTGAGCCGGTCTTGATCTGCAACGCGTTGGTTGCTACCGCGATATCGGCGATGGTGCTGTCCTCGGTCTCTCCGGAACGATGCGAGATCACGGCAGTGTAACCGGCGCGCTTGGCCATCTCGATTGCTGCAAAGGTCTCGGTCAGCGTGCCGATCTGGTTGACCTTGATCAGGATCGAGTTGGCGATGCCACGCTTGATGCCCTCGCTCAGTATCTTGGTATTGGTCACAAAGATGTCATCACCGACCAGCTGGATGGTTTTTCCGAGACGCTGGGTCAGCATTTCCCATCCGTCCCAGTCGTGCTCGCTCATACCGTCTTCGATGCTGATGATAGGGTACTTGTCC
>JBBQNH010000111.1:0-6632 GCA_038329705.1 Burkholderiales bacterium
GATGCACCCCGCACCACGTAATAACCGCTGCCGGTTTCCAGTTTCCAGCGCAGCTTCTCCTGCAGTTGTACAAAACCCTGCGCCTGCAAGCGTTGCGTGATGGACTGCACGGCATGCCACGGGCTGGGGCTGGCGTCGATGAAGTTCAGCAAATCTTGCGCGTGAGCGCGGTCTTCAGTGGTGATGGGCATAGCGTTTCCTTGAGAATTACGCTGCCAATGGCAGAGGGGCGATGCGTGGGCGTTTCTCCTTGGATGCCAGCCAAAGCTCGTAATCATCCTGCAAACCCATCCACATTTCAGGGCTGGTGCCCAATGCAGCCTGAAGGCGCAAGGCCATATCCGCCGAGATGCCGGAGGAGCCGTTCAACACGCGGGAAAGCGTAGCGCGTGCCACGCCAAGATGCTGCGCCGCATCGGTTACGCTCATTTCTCCCAGCCATTCGCGCAGGAATTCGCCGGGGTGCGGCGGGTTGTGCATGGTTGCCATTTTCTTACCTCTCAGTGATAGTCCTGATAATCCACCAGCAGCGCATCGCCATTCTCGAATCGAAAAGTGATACGCCAGTTTCCATTTACCGTGATCGCCCAGTGGCCTGCCAGATTGCCCTTCAGCGCATGCAGCTTCCAGTTGGGCACGGCCATGTCGGCAGGAACTTTTGCGCGATTCAACGCGGCCAATTGCAATCGCAGACGCGGTGCATGTGCTGCCTGAATGCCCGCTTTGGAGCCTGTTTCAAAAAAGGCCTTGATACCTTTGTGCGAAAAGCTCTTGATCATGGGGAATGATTGTAACGTGGTATGTTACACATATCAATGCAGGGAAAAAATTGGAAGCTGGCGAAGCCGGCAGCTATTGGCAATCAATCGTGACTGTCCTTGATTGTTTGCCCTAAAGATAAGTTTGCCATGGCGAACCAAAATTGGTACGCTGCACAGCATGACCACGCCAACCTTGGATGTTAGATTCTTCAAGACGGATACCGGCAACGAGCCGGTACGCGAATGGCTGCGGTCGCTGTCGGCAACAGAGAAGAAAACCATAGGAGAGGATGTGAAGACCGTGCAATTCGGCTGGCCGCTGGGTATGCCGCTGGTGGCGCATATTAGCGGCGATATATGGGAAGTGCGTATCAGGCTGGAGACGCGCATCGCGAGGATACTCTTCGCGCTGGATGGAAACATGATGGTGTTGTTGCACGGCTTCATCAAGAAACAACAGAAGACACCCAAGCCCGATCTCGATCTGGCGAAAGAGCGATTGAAACAGTTAAGGAGAAGAGCATGAGCAAGAAAAATATAGGCAGCAGCTTCGATGAATTCCTCACCGAAAACGCCACGTTGGACGAAGCGACCGCAGTCGCCGTCAAGCGCGTCATTGCATGGCAGATCGAACAGGAAATGAAAGCGCAAAGCCTGAACAAAACCGAGATGGCGAAAAGAATGCACACCAGCCGTGCCGCCTTGAACCGCCTGCTAGACGAGAACGATACCAGCCTCACGTTGACTACCCTGGCCAGCGCGGCGGCAGTGTTGGGCAAGACGTTGAAGGTGGAATTGGCGGTGGCTTGAAATTAAACCGTGGTACGTCCCCGATTATTAGCCATGACCACTTCATCGCACGCTGCTCCGATCCATAAACTTGCCATGCGCGTGCATGAGGCGGGACAACTTTTCAATTCGATGGACCCGACGCCGTTCCTGAACAAGGACCTTGACCTGAATGCCGAAACCTTTATCGAAAACTGGGCGTTTGGTTATTCACCCAAGAGCCGCTTCCAAATCACCATCCATATTGAAAAGTGGCCGGAACAGGACGACTTGAACGAGATGCTGGCCAGCGCGATCCATAATCATTTTGCCTACAAAGCCGAACGAACTCGCGGCAGGTTGAAGTATATGTTGCGCCAGGGACGTACCAGCATGGCCGTCGGGATCGTGTTCGTATCGGCATGCCTGATCGCAGCGGATGCGGTTGGAAAAATGGGCGCCAATCCCGGTTTCAACATCGCACGCGAAAGCCTGACCATCGTGGGCTGGGTAGCGATGTGGCGGCCGCTGCAAATGTTTCTTTATGACTGGTGGCCCGTGCTGCACAAGATTCGTCTTTATCAAAGACTGAGCACTGCGCATATCACTGCGATACAGGGTAAATAAAGCGCGGGCGTATTAGCTCAAGCTGGCTTGAGGAATAAATTCGAAGCTGGGCCCTTTGGTTGAAAAACAACTCGACTACGGTACCTTTTGTTTTCGGTAACCCACGTTTTATGGGCCACGCGTTGGAAAATCGGCGAGCCGTGTTATTCCGGGCTATGTGCAAGCCAACCAGTCGGGAGAAATGAACATGAAGAAAATATTTGTGACATGTATGGCAGTGCTGAGTTTGTGCGCGATCCCCGCATTGATGGGCATGACGGCTTTGGCGGCAGAAAAGGCCGAATTCCGCGGTGCCGGCGTATTCAGTGTTCCCGACTGGTTCAAACATTCATTCCTGGACATGCCCGAAGATGTCGCAGAAGCATCACACAGCGGCAAACGGCTGTTACTCTATTTTGGGCAGGATGGCTGTCCGTACTGCGCTGCACTGTTCAATACCAATTTCAGCCAGCAACACATCGTGGATTACACCCGCAAGCACTTCGATGCTGTCGATTTGAATATCTGGGGTGATCGGGAGGTGACAGATCTTTCCGGCAGCAAGCTGACTGAAAAAGAGCTGGCTGCGAAACTCCAGGTCTGGTTCACGCCCAGCATACTGCTGATAAACGAAAAGGGCGAAACCGTTTTGCGCATCAACGGTTATTACCCGCCCCACCAGTTCCTTGCGGCACTGAAATACGTGGGGGAAAAACAGGAAGGGTTACTGACCTTCGCGGAATACTACGCCAAGCTAGACCCGCCACCCTCGAAGGGCATGCTTCAATCAGAACCTTTCTTTTCCAAACCTCCCTACAAACTGAACAAGCTCGCCACCGGCAAACCGCTGGCCATATTCTTTGAGCAGAAGGATTGTGCCGGTTGCGACCTGATGCACAGCAAGATACTGCACGACCCGGAGACGCTGAAGCTGATCGGGCAGTTCAACGTGATCCAGTTGGATCGCTGGGACAATACGCCGATCATCAAGCCGGATGGTAGCCAAACCACGGCGCGACTTTGGGCGAACGAACTCAAGATCGCATACGTGCCAAGTGTGGTTTTATTTGATGCCGGCAAAGAAGTGATCCGGATCGAAGCTTTTATGAAAAGCTTTCATTTCCAGTCAGTACTGGAATATGTCTCCTCGGGCGCTTACAAGAAGCAAACCAATCTGCAGCGTTACATCCGCGGGCGGGCTGACTCCCTGCGCGAACGGGGTGTGATAGTGGATATCTGGAAATGACCGGTACAAAACGGTTGATGAGTATGAGAAAACTTTAGTGAGACTGCAATTACGAAGTATAGGGCTCCATCCCCATGATGTTCATGTAGCCCCTTTAATTATTTGATAAAGCCGGATAAAAAATATGATGAATGCTACAGGCAACATAGACATCGCGAAAATTGAGAACGCAATTCAGATGTTAAATAAATACGCAAATGAACCCAGTATCAGACCTTTGATATCGATATTAGAAGCGTTAAAAGAAGACTTGCACAGCGAAACACTTTTAGCGCAACTTACCAATACATGGAGGAATCTTGGTGTGTATCAAGGTACAGTTTTAACCTATGTGCCATATTTCTATAAATTAATACCGGATGATATTTTTGGGGATGATTTGAAATAAACGGGATCAGCTTTGCACCTGATTCTTGAATTCAAGTCTTCGCGTTAAGTTTAGACCGCATAGCCTCGCGAAATATAATGCGATGCTGCCCCTTTAATTGGAAATGTGAATTTCATCAAAAGCAATCCAAAAAAGGTGAAGCGGTGTGATGTTTCGCCATGAAAAAACCCAACGGGCAAGGGTGGGTTACTCGGTCAGGCTTCGGTATGGATCACTGGGTCACCGCACGCATCCTGTCGATTTTCTCGATAACAGCCTGATAGAGATCATGGTCGGAATCGGGATTGTTACGGTCCGGATGATGGGCACTGCGGATCTTTTTCAGTTTAGTCATATCGTCGGGCAGGTCATGCACCTTGGTTACCCGGTCACCGTTTTTTACCATCACGCGCTGAAGTTCAGCCTCTGCGGCTTCGCGTGTTTCATATAACTTCTTGCTGCCAATCCGCCAATCATCCTGATTCTTGCGCGGGGATTGATTTTTCTCTCCATCAAACCAGATCCATTTTCCGGTATCGTGATCCTGTTCAAAATGAATGGTGGTGATGGCGTAGGTGTAAACGGGCGGCTCGATTTCCCTGGCGAATAGCTTGATGATCTTGCCGACAGTCTCCACCGTCGCAATGTAATACGCGCCTGCCTCATGCGGGCAGAACGCGTTGCTGAGCGTTGGTTCAGGCTTGCGGTCGTTACTTGACGAATTCATTGCAGCCATGCGGCTGAGTGCTTTGCGTTGTGCGTTGGTCACTGGTACTGTTCCTTATATTAGTTGAAACCCACTGGGGTCACCCCTCGCTGAAGGGATCACACGCTGGATTCCTGGACTGCCAAAACAGCTTCGCAGCGATCATGTCTTGCGCCCGAGTCGATCTTGAACCCATCGTCGCCGGCGATCAGGGACTGATCCGCTCGGAAAAACAAAAGGCCACCGCGAAGGATGGCCTGATTGCCTGCTATGTCTGGCTCCCCGATTAGGCTTTGAATCTACGACCGGCGAATTAACGGTCGTATTCCTAAGCCAGCACTGGTGGAAACAATCAATAAATCAGTTGCATAATTATACTGTATCTGATGTAAATATGCTGCGTATTGACGCGTCTAGTGCAGAAAATCGATCTAAAGGGGTCAGCATCATATTTTTTAAACGTAATGCGATGCTGCCCCCTTTGATTATCTTTCACAACCCGACAAAGGAAATCACCGTGACTAAAAGCACCCCAATGAATCACCAGATCGTTCTCAACTCGCGCCCAAATGGCGCCCCAACGCCAAACGATTTCCGCCAGGAAGCCACACCCATACCGATACTTGCTTCGGGACAGGTGTTGCTGCGTACCCTCTACCTCTCGCTCGATCCTTATATGCGGGGACGAATGAGCGACTCCGCTTCTTATGCAGCTCCTGTCGGCATTGGTGAAGTGATGGTCGGTGCGGTGGTCGCCCGGGTTGTCGCATCGCAACACCCGAAGTATCAGGTGGGCGACCTGGTGCTGGGTTATACCGGCTGGCAGGAATATGCTGTTTCCGATGGAAGCGGCCTGACCAAGCTGGATGCAAGTCTGGCTCAGCCATCACTGGCCCTGGGCGTGCTTGGCATGCCCGGTTTTACCGCCTATATGGGGCTGCTCGACATCGGACAGCCGAAAACCGGCGACACCGTCGTCGTCGCTGCGGCCAGTGGCGCGGTGGGATCGGTGGTTGGTCAAATCGCCAAGATCAAGGGCTGTCGTGTCATTGGTATTGCCGGCGGTGCTGAAAAATGCCGTTACGTTGTAAATGAACTGGGTTTCGATGCCTGTATCGATCACCGCAGTCCCGACTTCAAGCAACAACTGGCGGCCGCCTGCCCGAAAGGGATAGATGTCTATTTCGAGAATGTGGGCGGTGCTGTTTTTGACGCCGTGTTACCGCTGCTCAATACTAGCGCTCGCATCCCCGTGTGCGGCTTGATTGCCAATTACAACGACACCGCACTACCGGATGGCCCGGACCGCCTGGGCCTGTTGGCCCGGACGCTGCTGACCAAGCGGATAAAAATGCAGGGCTTCATTATTTTTGATGACTATGGTCATCGCTATGGCGAGTTTTTTACCCAGATGAGCGAATGGCTGGCCAAAGGTCAGATCAAGTTCAAGGAGGATGTTGTCGATGGTCTGGAAAATGCTCCGCAAGCCTTTATTGGTCTGCTCGAAGGAAAGAATTTCGGCAAGTTGATTGTTCAGGTAGCAAAAGACTAAATACCCACCCCACGACAACCCCACAGATCAACCCAATCTACTGAAGAAAACCAAATCAGGGAAACGGGGGTCAGCTTCGCGTTTAGTTTAGACCGCATGTCTTCGCAAAATATAATGCGATGCTGACCCCTTTAATTTGTCCCTTTAATTTGTCCGTACTGGACTATGTCTCCTCGGGAGCATACAAGAAGCAAACCAATCTGCAGCGTTACATCCGCGGGCGGGCTGACTCGCTGCGCGAACGGGGTGTGGTAGTGGATATCTGGAAATGATCGGGACAAAACAATTCGACTCCTGTGCCTTACGTTGAAGTTTTCGCTTCACAAGAAACGCAATGCGCATACTATGCGCATCAGGAGGAAAGCCATGAAATCAATGCAAAGCAATCAATCGCGCAAACGCCCGGTCAACCTGACGCTCAACGAAGAACTGGTGTCCCAGGCAAAAGGCATGACAGACAACCTCTCTGGTGTAGTTGAACAACCATTGACCGACTTCGTGATGAAGCAGAACAGCGCGAGGCAGGAAAAAGCCCGCGCCGCCGAAGTCGCCGCACAAACATGGAATGTGTTTAACGAACACTCCGGTTCGTTTGCCGACGAACACTCCACCTTGTAATGGCGCAG
>JBBQNH010000112.1:0-6585 GCA_038329705.1 Burkholderiales bacterium
CGGTTCTCTACTGACATTCAACGGTACGGAGTTCACACCGACCGGATTGCAGGGCACCGACGCCATCAGCAGCGTGACCCTTACCAGTTCGGGTACGGCAGCGACGGCCAATGTGGGTTCCTACTCCATCGTCCCGAGCAATCCGATATTCAGTGCGGGTAGTGCCAGCAACTATACGGTCTCTTACGTGAACGGCACATTGACCGTTAATCCCAAGGTCATCAACCTGCTGGGCAGTCGCAACTACGACGCCACTGCAACAGTGAATGCCAGCGTTTTCGGCGTTGTCTATGGTGCAATAGTTGCCGGTAATTACGAAATTCTTACCCTTAACGGCAGCGGCACCATGGCAGACAAGAATGTCGGGAATGGCAAAGCCGTAACCTTGGCCACGCTTACGCTGGGTAATGGTGTCAATCTGGGCAGCAACTACCCGACGTTCAAGCCGGGTTTGGCCAGTAACTACACGCTCGTTGGCGGAACACCGACAGTCAGCATCTTCGCGCTGCCCATCTCGATCAGCGGGATGACGGCCCAGAACAAGGTCTATGACGGCACAGCCACTGCGACTTTGGCGGGCACGGCGACAGTCAGCGGGACGTTGAGCGGCGACATCGTGACATTGAATAGTTCCGTTGCCGGGGTGTTTGCCAACAAGAATGTCGGCAACGGCGTTCATGTCGTTCTCGGCGCCAACACCCTCGGCGGAACGGATGCCGGTAATTACATCCTGCAACAACGGGACTTGAGTGCCAACATCACTAAAGCACCCTTGACCTTTACGGGTACCGCGTCCGCAGCAAACAAGGTATATGACCGTACCACCGTAGCGACGATCAACGGGGTCACCATGAACGGTCTGGTGAGCGGAGACACTGTTTCACTTGCGGGGACTTTTGCCAACCCGAATGTCGGGACTGGCATCAATGTTTCTGTCGGTCTGACAGGCCAGGATGCAGCCAACTATAGCTACAGCTTGTCTGCAACAAACCTGACTGCCGACATCACCCAGCGCGCACTGACTTATACCGGCACACCGGTGACGGTCAGCCGCGTATATGACGGTACACTCATCACTGCGATAAACGGAGTTAGTCTGTCCGGAGTCCTGGGTGGTGACACCGTTGCCATGAGCGGAATGCTTGCGGACAAGAATATCGGGACAGCCAAGCCGGTCACTCTCGCATTGACCGGAAAGAATGCAGCAAACTACAGTGTCACGCCTTTTGCCGGTTTGACCGCCGACATAACCGCCCGGATACTGACAGGTACCCCGTTCGCGTCGAATAAAGTTTATGACGGTACCAGCTTCGCGATCATCACCGGGGTCAACGGGCTGGTGAGCGGAGATGCCGCTTCATTGGCGGGCACCTTTGCCAGCCCGAATGTCGGGACTGGCGTCAACGTATCTGTTGTACTTGGCGGCGCAGATGCCGGGAACTATATCTTCACACCGCCGACAGGCTTGACCGCGGACATCACTCCACGCCTCCTGGCCATCACTGCGGACAACAAGAACATGATGTTCGGCGGAACGATACCCTCACTGTCTTACAGCGTCGGCGGAGCAGGACTGGTTGGGGCAGATACCATGAACACCATTTTCAACGGCTTGTTGGCCGTGAACACGACGGGCGTGAATCCGGGCTTTACCACGCCGATCACACAGGGAACCCTGGGCTTGACTGTGGGTCCGGGCGGAAATTACTCGATCAGTTTGTTTGTCGATGGGGTGATGACGGTACAGTAGTGATCCGAGTCCGTTGGAAATTGCCCGCACGCAGCCGCCGGTACAACAATAAAACCCATGATGCAAAAAAAAATATTCCGCATCACATTTACCTCTTCGATTCTGCTGTTTGCTTTGCCGTTGATGGCCGCTCCCGTCCCCGTGACACCTGATGCGGGGCAAACATTACGCGAACTGCAAAAGCAACCGGAACAGAGCGTACCGAAATCCGTCGCACCATTGCAACCCGAAACCGCCGAACCTGAAACCAAGACCGGCGCAGACTTGCGCGTGATGGTCAAAGCGCTTCACGTCACCGGGAACAGCGTGTTCGCCAGTGTTGTGCTGGAAGCGTTGCTGGCTAATCTGGTTGGCGGCGAACACACGCTTGACGAACTCAACGAAGGTGCTGCGCGTATCACTGCCTTTTACCATCAGCGCGGCTATATTCTGGCGCGTGCTTATCTTCCCCCGCAGGAGATCAAGGACGGCACAGTGACGATCAAGGTGCTGGAAGGGCATATCGGCGAGCAACGAATCGAAAATCAGTCGAGATTGTCGGACCAGCGGGCGGAGGAATATTTGAAGGTGATCAAGCCAGGAGATGTATTGCAGGCGGCACCGGTGGAACGCGCCCTGTTACTGTTGAACGAAACGCCCGGCGTAGGCGCGGCGCGCGCCACGCTGCAACCCGGTGCCAGCGTGGGTGCATCAGACCTGGTCGTTCAACTGATACCTTCCGCAGCCTATACCGCCAATATCCAGCTCGACAACCACGGAAACTACTATACCGGCGAGAACCGCCTGGGTGCTGAACTGGCATTGAACAGCCCGTTCAAGCTGGGAGACCAGATCACGCTGCGCGCATTGGCCAGCGACCAGAACCTGACTTACGTTTATGGTGCGTACCAGATCCCGGTGGGCGGCAGCGGCTTGCGTCTCGGCGGGGCATATTCCGGCACCAGTTATAGTTTGAGCAAGGAACTGGCGTTCCTGCAATCTCATGGCACGGCAACCATTGCCAGCCTGTTCGCGGTGTACCCGTTCATCCGCAGCCAGAGTGGCAACCTTTCCGGCACATTCACTCTGGAGGACAAAAAACTTGAAGATGTGATCGCATCCACCACGACCGCTGACAAGCAGGTCCAGGCAGCCACCGTCGGTCTGGTCGGTAATCGTCAGGATGCATTCGGTGGCGGGGGAGTCACGCTGTTCGACCTGTCACTCGCATCCGGCAGCCTGAGTATGGATCCCGTCTCGAAGGCGATCGACGATCTTACAGTGCGGACCAATGGCGCCTTCATGCACTTCAACTATAATTTCAACCGGTTGCAACGCCTGACGGACCGCTATTCCCTGTCGATTACGCTATCCGGCCAGTATGCCAACAAGAACCTGAATTCTTCGGAGCAGTTTTCATTGGGTGGCATCAATGGGGTGCGTGCCTATCCGCAGGGCGAGGCATACGGGGACGAAGGACGCATGTTGACTGTGGAATTGCGTCGCAGTTTTACACAAAGGCTGCAAGGCGTGATGTTCTATGATGCGGGTTCGGTTATTATCTACCGCGACCCGTATCTTGCCGGTGCCAATGCACGCTTCCTCTCCGGTGGGGGCGTGGGTGTGAATGCGGAGATCGCCGGAGTCGAGATCAAAGCCCTGTTTGCGATGCGCGGTAGCGGAGGCCAGGCAGCGTCTGAGCCACTGAACGTGAATAACAAATCCAGATGGTGGTTGCAGTTGGGCAGGCACTTCTGATCGATAAGCAAGGTATACAACAAACATAACCGATGAGGAATCAATGAATGAGCACATTTGCTTTCTATAAAAAAGTCGTGGCACTCAATTCTGATGTGCATCGAAATCTGAAATTCGCCGCCAGCGAGACCAGCTATTCCTTTGCACGCGATACCACCGCAGTGCTGCTGGCCGGGGTGGAGTTCGCGGAGGCTGCGCGCGAATATCCCATCGTGTTCATACGCGGACAAGACAACCAGATGCGGCCGGTGGCATTGCTCGGTGTGCGCAACGGCGAGAACCTGTTTGTTGATGAACAGGGCAAGTGGGATGCGAACTACATCCCGGCATTCGTGCGCCGCTATCCGTTCGTGATGGCGGAGGGTGGGGCAGAAGGGCAGCTGGTGATTTGCATAGACGAAAGTTGCCCGGCACTGAATGCCGAGCAGGGCGAGTTGCTGATCAATGCAGACGGGAAGCTGGAGCCGCGCATGAATGAAGTCGTGCAGTTCCTGCAAAATTTCCAGAACGAATTTGTACGCACTGAACTGATCACCAAACAGCTCGATGAACTAGGCTTGTTCGTCCAACAGGGCGCGCGATTCGATACCAAAGACGGCGAAACTTTCCAGCTCAACGATTTTTACCTGATCGACGAGAAAAAATTCAGCCAGATCACCGATGACAAACTGCCGGCGTTGTTCCGCAGCGGTGCGTTGGGCCTGGCTTACCTGCACCTGTCTTCGCTGGGCAATATGCGCAAATTGTTGGACCGCCTGTCAGCCCGTCCGGCCACAAGCCAGCAGCGGGAAAAGCCCGCAAATAAGCCGTTGCATTAGCAAAGGGTGCGGCAACGCTACACTGGTTGACTTTGCGGCTTATATTTGCGATGCTGCCCTTCATGTTGCACCTTCCGAGAAAAGTTTTAGCGATATTGCTGGCCGTTTGGTTGCCGTTATTCAGCGGCTACGCGCTGGCGGAATCGGTCACCATGCAGAACATGCGCGGTGACTGTCGTGGTGCCGAACAAGTCGCGCAGCATGATGCAACATCCCAGCAGCACATGCATCACAGCAAGTCTGCAGACGATCAGACTACCGGAACACAACACGACAACTCATGCAGCAATAGCTGCGGCGTCTGCCAGATCGCCTGCGGCGGATATGTTGCCGCCTTCGCTGCAGATATGGCGCTGATTGATCCTTCGGCGCAGTCTTTTATCATCCTCTCCACGCAATTCCAGTCCGTCACTTCCGCCCCACTTGATCCACCCCCTCTCGCTCGCGTTTAACGCGGGACGAGTGTCTTTGGATTTTCCAATACGCTGACTTTGTCGGCATAAAGCCTCCTTCCGTAACGTTGGGCAGCCGCATTGCGTCTGCTCGCCCATGGTTTGCCTAATCAATTTTCCAAACCATGACTCAACCAACAAAGGAGATTCATCATGCGTAACCCAATTTCAATCAGCCTGCTGTGCGCAGTACTGTCACAATCCGGCTTGGTTCTGGCCGGCGAAACCAACACGAATCATGACGCCATGGCCGGGCAACAGGCAATGACCATGCAACTGCACAAAGCACATGGCACGGTGAACAACATCGATATGCAGCACAGCAAGGTCAATCTGACCCACGGACCGATCAAATCACTGGGTTGGTCGGGTATGACCATGGACTTTGCGGTCAAGGATGCAGCCATACTGGAGCACGTCACAATCGGCCAGAAGGTCGACTTCGAATTGGTGAACGAAGGACCGGGAAAATATTTCGTTACCCGGATCACTCCGGCAATATAACCAGCGAATGCGTGCGGCAGCCGTTTGTACGAAGACGGGTGCCGCCCCGCGCGGAGGTAAGCGAACCATGATAGTCATCAATAAATATATAGCCTGTGCATGGCTGGCGTTGTTTCTGCTTGCGCAGCCCGCCTTGGCCGAGATGGCTATGCAACAGGACAGCAGACAAACTGAAGTCACGGGCGTGCTGAGTCTGGACGAAGCGGCGGCACTGGCGTTGTCGGACAACCTCGGGCTGGCATCCATGCAAGCACGTGCCCGTGCGCTGGCCGAGGTTCCATCCCAGGTCGGCACCTTGCCGGATCCGACCCTGACACTCGGGGTGCTGAGTGTTCCCACCGACACCTATTCGCTGTCACAGGAAGCGATGACACAGACGCAAGTCGGGATCGGATTCACCCTGCCATTCCCGGGTAAGCTGGGGTTGCGAACGCAGGTGGCCGACCTGGAAGCGGGTAGCGCCGAACAGGACGTCGCAGAAAAACGACTCGCCCTCACCGGCAGTGTGCGCTCGACCTGGTGGAATTTGTTCTATCTCGATCGCGCACTTTCCCTGGTGCAACGCAACCGGGGGTTGCTGCGCGGATACGTGAAGATAGCCGAAACGAAATACAAGACAGGGCAGGGACTGCAATCCGATGTGTTACTGGCCCAGATAGAACTGTCCAAGCTGCTGGACATGGAGATCGCGCTTCGGGCATCGCGGCGCAGTCAGGCATCAGCACTGAATGCGCTGCTTGGACGAAGTCCTGAAAGCGAGATCATGCTGCCGGACCGGACCAATGAAGATTTGCCGGCCATTCCCGACAGTTCGGTGCTGATCAGAGCGGCACAGCAGAACAGGCCGTTGATCGTCGCACGAAGCAAGGCTCTGGAAGCGGCACGTGCGCGCACGCAACTCGCCGAGAAAGACTATTACCCGGATCTTCGTCTGGGTGCGGCCTATGGTTTCCGCAGCGGCAACAATCCGAACGGTAGTGCGCGTGCTGACTTGGCCAGCATCACACTCAACCTGAATCTGCCGATCTTTGCCGGTAGTCGCCAGGACAAGGCAGTCGATCAGCGCCGCGCAGAAGAACAGAAAGAAAAATACAGCTTGCAGGATGCATCCTTGCAGGTCGGTGCGGAGTCCGAGCAGGCCACCGCCGATTATCTGGCTGCCCGCGAACAGACGTCATTGTTCAAATCCGGAATCATTCCCCAGGCAAGCCAGACCGCTTCCGCGATGTATGCCGCATATCAGGTGAACAAGGTGGACTTCTTGAACCTGATCCGTGCCCAGATCACCCTCTACAACTACGAGACCCAATACTGGAAAGCATTG
>JBBQNH010000113.1:0-6488 GCA_038329705.1 Burkholderiales bacterium
GCAGAACGCACCGTGGTCGATCCGGCTGTCGCGCCCCCTCCGCCACCGCCGCCGCACGCGGTCAACAGCATCGGTGCCAGGCACAACAGGAGATAACCGATTTTTCGATTGGTCATTTGCATTTGGTGTGATATCCCTTTAAGAAAAGCTGTCCGTTCGATTTGGCAGCCATAAAAACGTTCCATTCAAAGTCACTATATTTGCATCCCGCCCCGGTTCAGCCACCAGACCATATCGGGATGCAAATAATTTTCCGGCACTCTAATATGAAAGTGGTGCGAGCCAAGCGCCGTTCATTGGCAGCGAGATTGCCGTTCATCTGCTTTCAACGACTCTTTTTGGTTATTCCAGGACGAAGCTCCTTCCACTTGGTGGTGAGGTGGCATCGGTCGCATAGCCGGCCGAATTCTCCGCGATGCACGTCATCATTGTTATGGCAACCGTCGCAGGTCTTCGGCACGATGACCTTGTCATCCATCACCACCTTGTGACAGGAATAGCAGGTGATCTTCTGGTGCGCGCCATCCAGCTTGAATTTCGTGCGGGTATCGTGATTGAAATCCCATGCCTTCCAGGAACGGGCGTTATGGCACGAAGCGCAATCCTTGCCCAACCTCAGCTTGTGTATCTTGTCATCGTCCTTCTTGTGGCAGCTAAAGCAGTCTCCCGGGGTATCCCGGTACAACTGTGTCTGGTGGCATTTCTTGCAGTCCACCTTGATGTGCATCCCGAGCAGCGGGAAGCGCGCGCGGCCATGGTCGAACTTGGCTTCTTTCCAGTCTTTTTCTGTATGGCAGGATTCGCAGAGTTTCCCGAGTTTTTCCTTGTGCACATCCTTTTTCACATGGCAGGTATAGCAATCCTGCTTCAACTTTTGCGTATACAGATTGCCGGTATGGCATGACACACACTTGACCTGCTCGTGCTTGCCCTTCAAGGCATATTTTGTATCGCGATCATGGTCGAATTTGATCGTTTTCCAATCTTTCTCTTTATGACAGGTCTCGCATTTGGCACCGAAATTATCCTTGTGCTTGTCATCCTTCTTGTGGCAACCGATACAGGTTGTGGCAAGTTTCTCTTTCTTCGCCTTCAATTCCGGGGTGTGACATGCATCGCATTTGGTCGTTACATGCTTTCCCAACAAAGGAAACTTGGTGTCCTTGTCATGATCGAATTTGGCGGTCTTCCATTTCTGTTCGGTGTGGCAAGTTTCGCACTTGGGACCCAAGCCGCCCTTATGCACATCGTCCTTGCGGTGACAAGCGATACACGTCGTCGGGGTCTTCTCTTTGCCAAACAGCGGCGTCTTGTGACAAGCGACACATTTCACCGAATCGTGTTTGCCCAGTAACTTGAATTTTGTTTCAGTGTCATGGTTAAACTCAATTTTTTTCCAATCGCGTTCCGCATGGCAGGTCTCGCATTTTTTTCCATATTTGCCCTTGTGTTTATCGTCTTTGCGATGGCATGCAATGCATTCATGCGGCGCACCTTTGTATACGGACTGGCTGACATGGCATTTGCTGCACTTCACTTCCGCGTGCTTTCCCTTGAGCGCAAACTTTGTCTTTTCAAAACTGTGATCGAAACGGGTATCTTTCCAGTCTTTTTCGTTGTGGCAGTTCTTGCAATCCGGGCCCAGACTGTTTTTGTGCTTATCATCCTTGCGATGACAGTCGACGCATCCCGTAGGCGCTTCACGATATTTCTTCTTCGCGTCGTGACAGTCCTTGCACTTTACCTTTTCCTGCTTCTGGTGCGCTCCCAACAACGGAAAGTCAGTCTTGCTGTGATCGAATTTGTTGACGTCCAAAATGATGATATTCGCATTCCGCCCCTTATGGTCGGTATGGCATTTATTGCATTCCTTCTCCTCCAATCTGCCGTGGAAGCCCTCGTGTTTCAGAACATCCGCCTTGACATCTTTGTGGCAATCCTTGCACAAGCCAGGCTGTGCATCCTGATGGAAGCGGACATGACATTCGCCGCACTTCTCTTCAAGTTTGGCGTGCCCCTTGATCACTTGTCCGGGCATCAGCGCCAGCTCTCCGCTAGCGGAAACAAGTCCGGAGAATGTCAGAGCGATGAAAAGAAGAGCAAGGCGCAGTAGCATCCGGCGACCCTCAGTACATGAAATTGGTGGCAACGACATGAACGATCCCGCTAACGCCCAGCAACCAGACAAAGGGAGAATGAAGTACATGCCACAAACGGAACAACCGCTCAAAAGCAGAAAATTGAGCTGCGCGTTGTACGGAAGAGAGGAATCTTTTCACATACATCATCGCATCCTCAAGATGCTGATGCTGCTCCAGCTTGCCCCATCCCTGCGCCTTGGCCAGATGAGCGATGGCAAGCTTGAGTTCATGATGACTATGTCTCGTCAGCCTGTACCGGCGCCAGTCAAAAGTGATGAAGCGCCAAAAACGGGTGGTAATACCAATACGTGTTTGGAATGCCAGATCACGAAACTGTTGCAGTTTTACATCAATCGCAGTAGCCGATATCACGAGCGCGGTCACTCTATCCGTACTTCTCTGGTTCAAATTCACGGATGCCTGCAATTCATCCAGATTCAATTTGCGCCCATAGAGTCCCTGGTGTATGCGTTTATAGATGAAGCGTCCGATCATGCCGCTGCCTGCCACCAGCAACATGGAATAAAGCGCGACTCTGGCGTTCAACGACTTCACATGGAATGTCGTGTGAAACAGGATCAGCACCGGCGCACTTATCCCGAATACCATGTGCAGCATGAACCAGTAGCGTACCGGCCCCAGGCTACGGGTGAATTTCAAATGCTTGCGCACCGGATAGAGCAGCATCAGTAGCAGCATCACGCCACCGACCAGACCGAGGTAATATCCGAAACCGTCACTGGCCTTATAGGCCAGCTGATTTTGGCCCGCCTTGTAATAAACCCAGACCGCCAGTAGCGACAATACGATGACCGCAAACCAGATGATGCCTGTGCCGACACCCATGCGGCTTTCGGCGGCACGTGTACCGCCGAATACCTTAACTTCAACCGGATGGTCTTGCTTGCGCCTATCGTTGGCGGGAGGAGTGTTGTCTGCCGTCACGGCAGCATGTTGATCACGAGAAATACCAGATGACATATACACTTACCAAGTTTGCAAACGAAACCATATCAACATGACCAATAGCCCGTACCCTGAATGCGCGCAGTTTAGCATGCGCTGAAAATCAGCTTTCCCAATTCCGCCGTAACGCGTCTTGAATTGAGTCGGACCCAGCGGTAGACTGCGCGGCTTACAAGTAGTTCAAGACACGAAAAGTTGACGATTTTGTTCTGATAATGCGTATTCGGCGCTTCGAAGCACCCCGTTTATCCCGAGCTTCCATGATTTCATAAATACCTTTGACAGGCATATGATGCAATCCTTATTTGTACCAACGGTTGAAATTTAAGCATGAACGATCAAATCTTCATCTATGTACTTTATGTACTCCCCCTGGGGATACCCTTGATCCTTTTTCTGATCAGGCGTAGCCGACGCGAAAAGGTTGCCGAGGAAACCTGGCAGGAGAACGTGGAATCGGGGTTGACCGAGCCCCCATCTCTGCATCCGGTGATCGACCTCAATGTATGTCTCGGCTCCAGCGCCTGCTTGCTTGCCTGCCCCGAAGAGGCGATCGGCATCATCGACGGGAAAGCGGTGCTTGTCAGTCCGGCGCATTGCATCGGTCATGGTGCCTGCGCCACCGCTTGTCCTGTCGGTGCGATCAAGCTGGTGTTCGGCACCGAAAAGAGGGGAGTGGATATTCCCCAACTAAAACCCAACTTTGAAACCAATGTGCCCGGTATCTTCATCGCCGGTGAACTTGGCGGCATGGGCTTGATAAGAAAAGCCGCCGAGCAGGGTCGCCAGGCGATCGAATCGATCAAAAAGCGGGGACGCGGCCAAGCCGACCATGATGTTGTCATCATCGGTGCCGGACCCGCCGGAATCGCTGCGACACTTGCCGCAAAAAGTCATGGTATGCGTTACGTGACCATTGAACAGGAAGAGACTTTCGGCGGAACGACGTTGCATTATCCGCGCGGCAAGCTCGTCATGACCGCGCCGATGAAGCTGCCCATCTTTGGCAAGGTCAACCTCAGGGAAACCACCAAAGAGCTATTGATGAAAGTCTGGGAAGAGGTGGTCGTCAAGACGAGCATCAAGATCAATTTCGGCGAACGCATGGAAAAGATCGAACGCGAGGGCGACATAATTTACGTGGTCACCGACCGCTCCTGTTACCCGACAAACAGCGTGCTGCTTTCCATCGGCCGGCGCGGCACACCCCGCAAACTTGAAGTCCCCGGTGAAGATCTGGAAAAAGTTGTGTACCGCCTGATCGATCCGGAGCAATACCGCGGCAAGAAGGTGCTGGTGGTCGGTGGCGGCGACGCGGCACTGGAAGCGGCGTTGGCGATCTCCAGCGAGCCCGGCACCAAGGTCACGCTCAGTTACCGCAGCAACGCATTCAGCCGCGTAAAACCGAAGAACCGTCAACTGACGGAGCAGGCAGGTGCTTCCGGACGGTTGTCCATCCTGCTTGAATCGAATGTAAAGGAAATCAAACCCGGCAACGTTGTGCTGGATCAGAAAGGCACCGTGATCGATCTGCCCAACGATGCTGTCATCGTCTGCGCGGGAGGAATATTACCCACACCGCTGCTCAAGGATATCGGGATTGAAGTCCAAACCCGGCACGGCACCGGCAGCTTCGACCAACAGAGCCTGCACTCGAAACGCCCGGTCCCATGATGGATGCGATACATACATCATCGTTTTAACAGGACATCTCCTCAGCTCTGCCGCACGCAGTCGACGTGATAGACGCGCTCGCCGTTCTCCTTGTCTGATACCAGACCGTGAATGTCGGTTTCGAAACCGGGGAATTTCCGGTTGAAATCGCGTGCGAACTTCAGGTAATCGACGATCAACTTGTTGAATCGTTCGCCCGGGATCAGCAACGGGATACCCGGCGGATAGGGCGTCAACAACACCGCCGTGACACGTCCCTCCAGATCATCGATCTCGACGCGCTCGATCTCGTCGTGCGCCATCTTGGCGAACGCATCGGACGGTTTCATTGCGGGCTGCATGTCGGACAGATACATCTCGGTCGTCATCTTCGCGACATTATGCCTCTTGTAGGAATCATGGATCTGCTGGCAAAGGTCGTGCAGGCCGACGCGCTCGTACTGCGGATACTTGGCCGCAAACTCGGGCAGGATGCGCCACATCGGCTGGTTCTTGTCGTAATCGTCCTTGAACTGCTGCAACGCGGTGAGCAGCGTATTCCAGCGACCCTTGGTGATACCGATGGTGAACATCACGAAGAACGAATACAGGCCGCACTTCTCGACGATGACGCCGTGCTCGGCGAGATATTTGGTGACCATCGCAGCGGGCATACCCGTCTCGTCGAAGTTGCCGTTCATATTCAACCCCGGCGTGATGATGGTGGCCTTGATCGGGTCCAGCATATTGAATCCGGCTGCCAGCTTGCCGAAACCGTGCCATTTCTCGGAAGTCTTGAGCATCCAGTCTTCGCGCGAGCCTATGCCTTCCTCGGCAATGTTCTCCGGACCCCATACCTTGAACCACCAGTCCTGCCCGTATTCCTCGTCGACCTTGCGCATCGCACGGCGGAAATCCAGGGCCTCGGCGATACTCTCCTCCACCAGCGCGGTGCCGCCCGGCGGTTCCATCATCGCGGCGGCCACGTCGCACGAGGCGATGATCGCGTACTGCGGCGAGGTCGAGGTGTGCATCAGATAGGCTTCGTTGAACACGTGATTGTTGAGCTTGCGTTTCTCCGGCTCGCGAACCAGTATCTGCGAGGCTTGCGACAGGCCCGCCAGCAACTTGTGCGTGGATTGCGTTGCAAAGATCATCGATTCCTTGGCGCGCGGCCGGTGTTTGCCGATGGCATGCATGTCCTTGTAGAACGGATGGAACGCCGCATGCGGCAGCCATGCCTCATCGAAATGCAGCGTGTCGATCTTGCCGTCCAGCATCTGCTTGAGCATCTCGACGTTGTATACCACACCGTCGTAAGTGCTCTGTGTGATGGTCAGGATGCGCGGTTTCTTGGTCTTGTCCTTGATGAACGGATTGGCGTTGATCTTCTTCTGGATGCTCTCCATCTCGAACTCGGATTTATGGATCGGCCCGATGATCCCGTAATGGTTGCGCGTCGGGCGCAGGAACACCGGCACCGCACCGGTCATCATAATGGCGTGCAATATCGACTTGTGGCAGTTGCGATCCACCACCACGATATCGTCCGGCGCAACGGTGGAGTGCCACACGATCTTGTTCGAGGTGGAAGTGCCGTTGGTGACGAAGAACAAATGATCGGCATTGAATATGCGTGCCGCGTTGCGCTCCGATGCAGCCACCGGACCGGTGTGATCGAGCAGTTGGCCCAACTCGTCCACCGCGTTGCACACGTCGGCGCGCAAC
>JBBQNH010000114.1:0-6250 GCA_038329705.1 Burkholderiales bacterium
TATAGTAGCTGTGGAAATCGGCGGCCAACTCCTTCAAATAAAAAGCGACCAGATGTGGCGCCAGGTCCTGCGCGGCATTCTCGATGATCTGGGGATAATCGATCATTTGCTGCAGCAAGGCAGTCTCATACTCGCTGTCCAACAGCGCGAGATTCGCCTGCAGCAAAGCGGCCCGCTCTCCGCCCCATTGCGCCAGCACCGCGCTGATACGGGCATGTGCGTACTGGATGTAGTAAACCGGATTGTCGTTGCTCTTCGATTTGGCCAGATCGATATCGAAAACCAGCTGCGAATCCGGATGACGCGCAGCAAGGAAATAACGCGTCGCATCACATCCCACCTCGTCGATCAGATCGCGTAGCGTGACGTAACTGCCGGCGCGCTTGGAGATCTTCACCTCCTGACCGTGGCGTAACACCGTCACCATCTGGTGCAGCACGTAATCGGGCCAGCCCTGCGGAATTCCGGCATCGAGCGCCTGCAACCCCGCCCTCACCCGCGTGATCGTACTGTGATGATCGGCACCCTGTTCGTTGATGACACGGGTAAAGCCGCGCCGCCACTTGTCCATGTGATAGGCGACGTCAGGCACGAAGTAAGTGTATGTGCCGTCGCTCTTGCGCATCACCCGGTCTTTGTCGTCGCCAAAATCGGTGGTGCGCAACCACAACGCATCGTCCTGTTCATAGGTGTGTCCGCTGGCGATCAGTTTGTCGACCGTCTCCTGCACCTTGCCATCGCTGTACAGCGCGGATTCCAGCGCGAACACATCGAAATTCACACCGAATGCACGCAGATCGATGTCCTGTTCGCGGCGCAGGTACGCCACCGCAAAATGGCGGATGGCCTCGGCATCGTTCACGTTGCCGGATGCTTTCACGTGCTGGTCGTCGGCCTCGATGCTTTCCCGTGCAATATAGGCATCGGCGACATCAGCGATATAGTCGCCGCGATACCCTTCTTCCGGCCAGGACGGATGGTCCGGCGTGATGCCCCTGCAGCGCAACTGCACCGAGCGCGTCAGATTGTCGATCTGCACTCCGGCATCGTTGTAATAGAACTCGCGTGTCACATTCCAGCCCGCCGCGTGCAGCACGTTGCACAAGCAATCTCCCACTGCCGCACCGCGGCCATGGCCGACATGCAGCGGTCCGGTCGGGTTGGCGGAAACAAATTCAACCCCCACCTTGCGGCCGGCGCCGAGATGGATGTGGCCATAGCCCGCCCCGGCCTGCAACACGCCGCGCACTACGTCGCGTTTTGCCGCCGTGGTGATGAACACATTGATGAAGCCCGCCCCGGCGATTTCCAGCTTCTCGATGATGTCGGATTCCGGCAAGGCCGCGATCAATGCCTGCGCGATCTCGCGCGGTGGTTTGCGCAGCGGCTTGGCCAGTTGCATCGCCAGATTGCAGGCGTAATCTCCATGCGTTGCCAGCTTGGGTCGTTCGATGAGAACTTCGGTTTGCGCTGCGCCCTCGTTAGCATATTGGGCAGCGACCTCGCGCAAGGCCTGCGCGAATAATTCGGACAAATGTTCTTTGAAATTGAAAACAGCAGACATGAAGCGGCACCATTAATGAGGCGCGGATTATATCATCTAGGCAGGCCGCATTTATTTCCGCTCCGCTGTCCGCCAGACCGAAAGCCTGCACCTGCTTTAAAGACCTTAATATCAGAGATGCTTTGCCACTACGGCGGCTATCGACAAAAACAAAGCTTCACTCTAAAATAGTTAGCCATCTAACTATTAGTACCCCAATCAATGACGAAGCCACTGGACGAACAATTCGCGGAATCCCTGCACCAGGTCGCGCATGCCTGGCGCACCGAGCTGGATCGGCGGCTGCGGCCATCGGGATTTTCCCATTCACGCTGGCTGCTGTTGCTGCACCTGTCGCGCCACGACGGCTGCACTCAGCGCGAACTGGCGCAGCACATGGGCATCGAAGCCGCGACTCTGGTTAAGCTGGTCGACCGTATGGAACAGGAGGGACTGCTCAAGCGTTGTGCCAGCGAGACCGACCGGCGCGTCAAACACCTGAAATTGTCTGCCGCCGGCAAGAAAGCAGTCGAGCATATCCTCAGCCATGCCGCTGTACTGCGCAAAGAGATCCTGTCCGGTTCCAGCAAACAGGATATCGGCGTCTGTATCGAAGTATTGGACCGGATCCGTGAAAAACTGGCAAGAACCGAGTAGCTGAAGGAACATACAAATGAAACTCTCCAAAACACACAAAAGAACTGTTGCGATCGTGCTGGCGCTCATCGTACTGCTGGCCGGTTACGGCTACTATCGTTACGCCGCACTGACCCGCAGTACCGAGAACGCCTACATCAACGCGGACGTGGTGAACGTCGCGGCACAGGTTTCCGGGCGTGTCATCGCCGTGTATGTAGTGGACAACCAGCACGTGCACAAAGGCGATCCGCTGTTCGAAATCGATCCGCAATCGTTCGCCATCGCCCTGCAACGTGCGCAGGCCGACCTGGCGCTCGCCATGCAAAAGGCACGGCAGGACAATGCGGAAGTCTCGGTCGCGCACGCGCAGATCACACAGATCGAAAGCGACCTGACCAATGCCCGCGCCAGCTATGTACGTGACAAGGAACTGGTGGCCAGCAATTTCAAATCGCAACAATCGCTCGACGACGCACAGGCCCGTCAGCAATCTTTGCAAGCCTCGCTGGAACAGGCACGCGCCAAACTGACCAAGGCATTGGCCATGCCGCAAAACATCGATGAGCGCGGAGACGTGCTGAAGGCACAGGCCACGATCGAACAAGCCAAGCTCGATCTACAACATACCCACATCATTGCAACGCAGGACGGGCAGATCAGCAATCTGGACCTGACCGCCGGTTCGCTGGTCGCGGTTGGCCAGCCGTTGTTCGCACTGATCGCAGATAACAGTTTCCATATCGACGCCAACTTCAAGGAGACCGAACTGCCCGGCATCCATCCAGGCCAGGACGTGGACATCACGATCGACATGTATCCCGGCCAGCATTTCAAGGGCAAGGTGGAAAGCATCTCCGGCGGGACCGGCACGGCCTTCTCGCTGCTGCCGGCGCAGAACGCCACCGGCAACTGGGTGAAGATCGCGCAACGCGTGCCGGTGCGCATCAAGCTCGCCCCGACCGATGCCGATCATCCCTTGCGCATCGGCGCTACGGCGACGGTGAGCGTGCAGTTGAAATAAGCGAAAACCACTGTCCACGAAAATCACGAAAATCACGAAAATCACGAAAATCACGAAACACACGAAAATCACGAAACACACGAAACACACGAAACACACCATGGTTGTGGATTGATCAGGACTTTCATCTACTGGGCTTTTCATAATTGAGGACAGCGCTCCATTATTCAGAATCGAAGCGGGAAACTTTAAAAACTTCCACGTCATTCCGGCGCAGGTCGGAATCCAGTGGATTTAAAAAAATGCATTTTTGTCTTGCTGGATACCGGCCGACGCCGGTATGACGGTATGTGTATCAAGAATTATGAAAAACTCAAAAGTTTTTACTTTTCGTGCCTTTCGTGTATTTCGTGGACAAAATGAATTTTCAAAATAAATGAACGCTAACCGTGCATTGACCTCCATCGCCGTGATGGCCGCCACCATCATGCAGGTCCTTGACACCACCATCGTCAACGTCGCCCTGCCCAGCATGGCGGGCCAGCTCGATGCCACGCCGGACAACATCGGCTGGGTGCTCACTTCCTACCTGATCGCCTCCGCGATGATCATGCCGCTCACCGGATTCATCACCGACCGCATCGGGCAGAAACGCTTTTTGCTGATCAGCATCGCCGGCTTCGTCATCGCCTCCGCGATGTGCGGCATGGCGACCTCGCTATTCGAGATCGTACTATTCCGACTCCTGCAGGGCGTGTTCGGCGCCTCGCTGGTGCCGCTGTCGCAATCCATCATGCTGCAGGTCTTCCCCGGCGAGCAACGCGGCAAGGCGATGGCAATCTGGGCGATGGGCGTGATGGTCGCACCGATACTCGGACCGACGCTGGGCGGCTGGCTGACCGAATACATCAGCTGGCGCTGGACGTTCTACATTAACCTGCCGGTCGGCATCGCGTCCTTCATCCTCGCGCTGCGCTATGTGAGCGACACGCCGACCAAAGCACGGCGCATGGACTGGACCGGATTCGCCACGCTGGCACTGGGCATCGGCGCGCTGCAACTGGTGCTGGACCGCGGCAACCAGGATGACTGGTTCAGCTCGCAGATGCTGGTGTTCGCTGCCATTTTCGCCGCGATCTCGATCACCTTTTTCATCGTCTACTCGCTCACCGGCAAACACCAACCGCTGTTCGACCTGCGCATTTTCAAGGACCGCAATTTCCTGGTCGCGAGCCTGATCATGACCGCCATCGGCATCGGCTTTTTCGGCGGCATGCTGCTGCAATCACTGTTCCTGCAGAACTTCCTCGGCTACCCGACCTTCGAGGCCGGGCTGTACATGGCGCCGCGCGGGCTGGCCTCATTCTGCGTGATGGTGTTCGTCGGCAAGTTCTCAGGCAGAATAAAGCCGCGTAACTTCATTCTCACCGGTATCTTGTGCAGCATCGCAGGGAACTACATGATGACCAGCTTCACCGCCCAGATGACGGCGAATGATCTGCTCGTGCCGATGATCTTGCAGGGCTTCGGCATGGGACTGGTGTTCGTGCCGATCTCCACGCTGGCCTTCACCACACTGCCGAAAGAAACCGCAGCCGAGGCCGCGGGCATCTACAGCCTGATCCGTGCGCTCGGTTCCGCGTTGGGCATCTCGATACTGGTCACCTATTTTTCGCGCGACACCCAGCAGAACTGGAGCCTGCTGCGCGGCGCGATCACACCCTACAACGATGCGCTGCACAGCTACCTCGCCCCGCTGCATCTCGGCGCGACCGACCCGCAAGGCATCCACCTCGCCGCACAGGCCGTGCTACAACAGGCGCAGAACATCGGTTACATCGACAGCTTCTGGTTCGCCACCCTCAATTTCGTCGCGATGCTGCCGTTGCTGTTGCTGGTGCGCACGCCGAAGAAACAAGCGGCGGCCCCTGTTGCGGTCAGCGCGGAATAATTTCTTCTCTCTATTCCGGCAAATCACCGCCTGCCCTTAATTTTGCTAAATGTAACTGTACCCCCATAACCCTGCGTCTTCGCCTAAATTGATTATTATTCCTATATAGGTATAATCTCCACATGAGCCAAACGCCTGTCAAGCCGCTGGAATGGGTCGCTTCTTCCAAGAAGGATTTATTGTCCATGCCGCCTGATGTCGTAGACACCTTTGGATACGCGTTGCACTTGGCACAAAATGGCGGAAAATATGCTCAGACAAAGCCGCTCAAGGGCTTCGGTTCGGCGGGTGTGCTTGAAGTGGTCGAGGACGATGACGGGAATACCTACCGGGCGGTGTACACCGTGCGATTCAGCGATGCGATCTATGTGCTGCATTGTTTCCAGAAAAAATCCCACAAAGGCATCGCAACACCGAAACAGGAACTGGATTTGATTCGTGACAGACTGAAGCTGGCACAACAACATTCTGAAGGAGCAAAAAAATGAGCAACATCACACGCGGCAGCACCAACGTATATGCCGATCTCGGCTTGGACAATGCCGAGGAAATGCTGGTCAAGGCGCAACTGGCAAGCAAGATCGGCGACATCATCAAACGGCGCAAGCTGACCCAAGTTCAAGCTTCCGAATTGCTGGGCATCTCCCAACCCAAACTTTCCGGCATGCTACGCGGCCAATTTCGCGGCATCTCCGAATCAAAGATGCTGGAATGCTTGACCCGTCTGGGGCGCGATATTCAAATCGTGGTTAAGACAACGCCTCGTTCGCGCACTGAGGGGCATGTGTCGGTTATTTTTGCGTAAGGCATCAAAAACAACTCGTCACGATTCCTTTAATCTGGAAAGGGAGCTATTCGGTAACGGTGACCGGTAACTGGCGCATTACTTTTCGATTCGACTGCGAAGATGCCATCGATCTTAACCTGGAGGACTATCACTGATGAAGTCACTACGAAATCCCAACCGTCGCCCCACTCATCCGGGCGCGATCCTCCGCGAAGATGTGCTGCCCACGCTGGAAATGACACAGACCGAGTTAGCCCAACGCCTCGGCGTATCCCGGCTTACCGTTTCGGAACTACTACATGAGAAGCGCGGCATCACGCCGGAGATGGCGCTACGCGTCGCCAAATTGCTCAACACTACACCTGAAAG
>JBBQNH010000115.1:0-6033 GCA_038329705.1 Burkholderiales bacterium
GGTTACCGCAATGATCATGATTCCCGCAGGCGGCACCACGTTCATCAGCAGCCAGCCGAGTCCAAAGCCTACCTTGCCGAACATGGAGGCAAGAAGTACGAAAAGCAGGCCGAAAATCACGAACAGACCGAACTGCCGCACGACTTGTGCAGCGTCCCCTTCTTCTTTGCCATTCACATCGTTCGGTTCATCAAATTGTCCGTTGGCTGTGCGCTCCATCACCAGGAAAGCGTACTTGAGAAACACAATCCAGAGAATCAGGCGAAGTATTCCGCCGAATGTGGGTGGAATGAACATCGAGATGCCGCCGAATACCGAATACCCGGCGATCCGCAACATCGAACCAGTCTGCATCGGATAAAGAAAGAAACGCGGTAATCTGCGCCAGAAGGGAGTGAACGTTGAAGCGGTTTCAGTCGAAAATCGATCGCGCTCAGACATTATGAAAAGACTCGTGATGAATTCTTCGGATAGTAACAGAATCGGTACGCAAACGGATTACACGCCCAAGTCGGTGTCAATGATTGCCGATTTCGCTAACCACGCTCTCATACTGTAAAATGCCGCCCTTATGAGCGATCCTATATTATCTGTCGTCATCCCTGTCTACAACGAAGAGCAGGGCCTGCAGGCTTTGTTCGACCGTTTGTATCCGGCGCTGGATGCGCTAGCCATCAGTTACGAGATACTGTTCGTCAACGATGGCAGCCGCGACCGCTCCGCAGCGATCCTGCGCGAGCAGTTCCAGAAGCGCCCCGATGTGACGCGGGTGATCCTGTTCAACGGCAATTTCGGCCAGCACATGGCGATCATGGCGGCCTTCGAGCATTGCCGGGGACAGCGCATCGTCACGCTGGACGCCGACCTGCAGAACCCGCCGGAAGATACGGCTTTGCTGCTGGCGAAGATGGACGAGGGGCACGATTACGTCGGCTCGATCCGTCGCCAGCGCAGCGACAGCGCCTGGCGACATGTCGCATCGCGTTTCGTGAACGGAATGCGCGAACGTACCACGCGTATCAAGATGACCGACCAGGGTTGCATGTTCCGCGCCTATGACCGCGGCATCATCGATGCAATCAATTCCTGCCAGGAGGTGAGCACGTTCATTCCGGCGCTGGCCTATACCTTTGCACGCAATCCCACCGAGGTGGTGGTGGGGCATGAAGAGCGCACGGCAGGCGAATCGAAGTATTCGCTGTACAGCCTGATCCGTCTGAACTTCGACCTGATGACCAGCTTCTCGCTGATCCCACTGCAGATGTTTTCGATGCTGGGCATCGCGATCTCGCTGTTGTCGGGTTTCCTGGTGGTGTTGCTGGTGTTGCGCCGTATCTTTGTGGGTCCGGAAGCCGAAGGGCTGTTCACGCTGTTCGCGATCGCCTTCCTGTTGATCGGTATCACGCTGTTCGGCATCGGCCTGCTCGGCGAATACATCGGGCGTATTTACCAGCAGGTGCGCCACCGGCCGCGTTATCTGGTCGAGGCGATACTTGAAAAGCAGGACAAGGAGCAAGGTTCAAGGGACAAGGGGCAAGCGGAGTCGGCGGTTAAACTATGAGTCGAGCGGTTGTATTTGCTTACCACAACGTCGGAGTACGCTGCCTGTCCGTGCTGTTGGCGCATGGGGTGGATGTGGCGCTGGTGGTGACGCATCGCGACAACCCGAAGGAAACCATCTGGTTCGACAGCGTCGCGGAGCTGGCCGCTGTGCACGATATCCCGACCATTACGCCGGACAATCCCAATACACCCGAGGTCGTCGCGCGGATCGCTGCGCTGAAGCCGGACTTTTTCTTTTCATTCTATTACCGCGAGATGCTCAAGCGCGAGCTGCTGGAGATACCCAAGCAGGGTGCGCTGAACATGCACGGTTCGCTGTTGCCGAAATACCGCGGCCGCGTGCCGGTGAATTGGGCGATAATCCACGGCGAAACGGTAACCGGCAGCACTCTGCATTACATGACCGAGAAGCCGGACAACGGCGATATCGTGGCACAGCAGTCTGTGCCGATCTTGCCCAATGATACGGCGTTGCAGGTGTTCCATAAAGTGACGGTGGCCGCAGAGATGGCATTGCATGCCTGCCTGCCCAACCTGCTGGCCGGACGTGCTGTTGCGATCAAGCAAGATCTGAGCAAGGGTGGATATTTCGGGGGACGCAAGGCGGAAGATGGCGTGATCGACTGGTCGCAGTCAGCGCAGGCGATACACAACCTGGTGCGCGCGGTGGCGCCGCCCTATCCGGGTGCTACTACGCAATTGATCGGCAGGCCGATGCGTATCCTGCAAACCCTGGTGAGCAAGGAAACGGCTACGGCCGAGAAGCAAAGTTTCTATGTCAGGGATGGCAAGGCTTATGCGGCCTGCGGTCAGGGAGTGCTGCGCGTGATACGCTTCGAGCTGGGTGGCATCGCGATGAACGCGACGGAATTTTCGGCACGATTCGGCACACAAAGATTTGAATTCAATTGTTAAGGAAATGAAAATGAAAAAAGTATTGATCCTCGGCGTGAACGGTTTTATCGGTCACCACCTTTCCAACCGCATCCTCGCCACCACCGATTGGGAAGTGTATGGCATGGATATGAGCACCGACCGGATCAGTGACCTGATCGGGCGTGACCGTTTCCATTTCTTCGAGGGCGATATCACCATCAATAAGGAGTGGGTCGAATACCACGTGCGCAAGTGCGATGTGATTCTGCCGCTGGTGGCGATCGCCACACCGGCCACTTACGTCAAACAGCCGTTGCGCGTGTTCGAGCTGGACTTCGAGGCCAATCTGCCCATCGTTCGCGCATCGGTTAAATACGGCAAGCATCTGGTGTTCCCGTCGACTTCCGAAGTGTACGGCATGTGCCACGACGAGGAATTCGACCCGGAGAATTCAGAACTGGTCTGCGGTCCGATCAACATGCCGCGCTGGATCTATTCCTGTTCCAAGCAGTTGATGGATCGCGTGATCTGGGGCTATGGCATGCAGGACAACCTGAACTTCACGCTGTTCCGCCCGTTCAACTGGATCGGCTCGGGACTGGATTCCATCCATACCCCGAAGGAAGGCAGTTCACGCGTGGTCACGCAGTTCCTCGGCCACATCGTGCGCGGCGAGAATATCAGCCTGGTGGATGGCGGACACCAGAAACGCGCCTTTACCAGCGTCGACGACGGCATCTCCGCGCTGATGAAGATCATCGCGAACAAGGATGGCATCGCCACCGGGAAGATCTACAACATCGGCAATCCGGTCAACAATTTTGCGATACGCGACCTTGCCGACATGATGCTGAAGCTGGCAAAGGAATATCCCGAATACAGCGAGTTCGCCAAGAAAGTGAAGATAGTCGAAACTACCGCTTCAGCTTATTACGGCAAGGGTTACCAGGACGTGCAGAATCGCGTACCGAAGATCACCAACACTTGCGAAGAACTGGACTGGAAACCGACCATCAACATGGCCGATACGCTGCGCGCGATCTTTGACGCGTATCGCGGCCAAGTTGCCGAAGCGCGCGGCCTGGTCGACTAAACAGGATGCAGGATTGGGGATGCGAGGGGGATGGTTTCCCTTGATCCTTGAATCTTGAACCTTGATCCTTATGAAACTCGCCCTCAAGATTGACGTGGACACCTATCGTGGCACGCGTGAAGGCGTACCGCGCCTGGTTGAAGTGCTGCAGCGTTATAACGCGCAAGCCACTTTTTTCTTTTCGCTCGGTCCCGACCATACCGGGCGCGCCATCAAGCGCGTATTCCGCCCCGGCTTCATCGGCAAGGTGTCGCGCACCTCCGTGGTGGAGCACTACGGCATCAAGACCCTGTTGTATGGCACGCTGTTGCCGTCCCCCGACATCGGCAAGAAGTGCGCTGACATCATGCGCATGGTGAAGGAGGCCGGTTTTGAGACCGGTATCCATTGTTACGACCATATCCGCTGGCAGGATAATGTCGCGAACGAGGATGCTGAATGGACGCGCCGTGAACTGCAACTTGCGGTGGATCGCTATACCGGGATCTTCGGCGAAGCGCCACATGCACATGCGGCGGCCGGCTGGCAGATGAATCGCCACGCGTTACGGCTGATGCAGCAACTGGGATTTCAATACAGTTCGGACACGCGCGGCACGCACCCGTTCATCCCGACCTGGCGGGCCGAGATCATCGCCTGCCCGCAACTGCCGACCACCCTGCCGACGCTTGATGAATTGATGAACCGCGACGGCATCTCGCTGGACAACATCGCGGCACATATCCTGAAGCTGACAGAAGCTCCGTCGCCAACCGGCCACGTTTACACACTGCACGCGGAACTCGAGGGCGGGAAATGGTTGCCGATATTCGAGCAGTTGTTGCAGGGCTGGCAGGCGCAGGGTTATGAGCTGGTTTCGATGCAGCAGTATCTGCAGGGGCTGGATGTGTCATCACTGCCTCATCACGAAGTGGTGATGCGCGAGGTGGAAGGACGGGTCGGAACGCTTGCGGTGCAGGACTGAGTCCGATCCCGTTTTACCGGGACATGCCGGTTTGACCTTTGTTATTGTTATTGGCATAGTATTCACGCGTAGTGCGTCCGGCTGGATATTGATAAGTTGCTTGCCAGTTGCCGAATAAATATCTTGGTGTAGTGCGAAAGCAGGGAGTGTGATGAGTCCACAGGCGATCAAAGGACTGGACGGCTGGGTAGCCTTTCTCAGCCAGGCGGAGATTCCGGTTTTGAAACAAACAGCACGCGACCTCAACACACTGCATGAGGATGCTGAAAATATCAGTGCGCGAGGCGTTGCCGAGGTCATTGGGCGAGATCCGATGGTGACCGTCAAGTTGTTGCGCTACCTGCAAAGTCACAAGCGCAAAACACAGGAACACGAGGTGGTTCAGGTTGAGCAGGCTCTGCTGATGATCGGGGTAGAGGCGTTCTTTACCAAGCTGCCGCCGGAACCGCTGGCTGAAGAGATGCTGCGCGGTAATACCGGGGCGCTGATCAACCTGTTGAATGTGGTGCGCCGCGCCCAGCGTGCATCCCAGTTTGCACGCGATTGGGCGGTGAACATGCGGGACATGCATTACGAGGAAGTGCGTATTGCCGCGTTGCTGCACGATCTCGCCGAACTGCTGATGTGGTGTTTTGCACCGGACGACATGCTGAAAATCAATGCCATGCAACTGCATGACAAGACCATGCGCAGCCGCGCTGCCCAGGAACAGGTGCTGGGATTTCATCTGGCCGATTTGCAGTTGGCCCTGGCAAAGAAATGGTCATTGCCCAAGTTGTTGCTCGCGCTGATGGATGACGAATGCGCCAAGCAGACACGTGTGCGCAACGTTGTGCTTGCCGTCAACCTGTCCCGTCACTCGGCAAAAGGATGGGAGGACGCCGCACTCCCGGATGATTACAAGGAGATCGGCGGGCTGCTGAAAATGAAGCCGGAAGAAGTGATGGTCATGGTCGGGGCAGCAGCGGAAAAATAGTGCAATACAGGGAAAGGCTGCGACCGGCTGTCAGCCTTGCCGGTGTTTCTAGTCCATACCAAACAAATCGCGACTGTAAATCTTGTCTGTCACGTCCCGGATGTCGTCGGTGATGCGGTTGGCAACGATGATGTCGGACTCTTTTTTGAATTGTGCCAAGTCGTTCACCACTCTGGAGTGGAAAAACTCCGCTTCCTTGAGCGCAGGTTCATAGACAATGACCTCGATACCCTTGGCCTTGATGCGTTTCATGATGCCCTGGATGCTGGAAGAACGGAAGTTGTCAGACCCGCTCTTCATGACCAGGCGATGAATGCCGACTATCTTCGGATTGCGCTTGACGATACTTGCAGCAACGAAATCTTTGCGCGTGGTGTTTGAGTCGACGATGGCGTTGATCAGGTTTTGCGGGACATCCTGATAGTTGGCGAGCAGTTGTTTTGTGTCTTTGGGCAGGCAATAACCGCCGTATCCAAATGAAGGATTGTTGTAGTGGTCGCCGATGCGCGGATCGAGGCTGACCCCCTGGATGATCTGTTTGGTATCAAGCCCGTGAGTGGC
>JBBQNH010000116.1:0-5708 GCA_038329705.1 Burkholderiales bacterium
TGCTGCGCACCGGTCTGGTGTTGAGTCGCCAGGGCGGTCTGCTGGCGCGCATGTTGCTGCCGTTCAAATTTGGTTTGGGCGCGCGTATCGGTAGTGGAAAACAATGGATGAGCTGGATACATATCGATGACTATGTCGCGATCATGCTCAAACTGCTCAACGAAGCACATGCTCGCGGTCCCTACAACATGACCGCTCCGCAGCCGGCAACCAACCGGAAATTCACCGCAACCTTGGCAACAGTACTGCACCGCCCCGCTCCTTCCGTCATGCCGGCGTGGTTTCTGAAACTCCTCATGGGTGAGCGTGTCTGCCTGTTGCTGGAAGGGCAAAGGGTATTGCCCGACAGGATCGAAACGACGGGCTATCGATTCGCCTTTGCAACACTCCCGGATGCCCTGCAGGACTTACTGGAGTAATATTCCGGCGGGTCAAATCCATGCGGCAGCGTTTGCTTTTTCTTTCAGTATCGGACCGTTTGTGGCATCCTTCGCTACTTGGTGCGTACACAATGACAATTCCGTTCCCATTTAATAATTTACAAAGAACGGCCGGAGGAATGCAGTAATGAAACGAGTTGATGATTTCCGTTTGCGCTTTGGCAAGCGCGAGCTGGTGCCGATCATAATCGGCGGCATGGGTGTGGATATCTCCAGTCGTGAATTGTCTTGGGAAGCTGCCCGCCTGGGCGGGATCGGGCATATATCCGACGCGATGCTGCCGACGGTTACCGATCGTCTCGACAACACGAAATTCGTCAGTCACAAACAAAAGCAGTACAAGCTCAACGTCACAGAGACCAGCAAGGCGATCGTTAAATTCGATCTGGGGCAAGTCGCCGAGTCGACCCGTTTGCATGTCGGCAAGACCATGGAAGGAAAGCGCGGCGACGGCATGATCTTCGTCAACTGCATGGAAAAACTGACCATGAATGCACCGCGCGAAACCTTGCGCGTTCGGCTGTGTGGTGCACTGGACGCGGGAATCGATGGCATCACGCTGAGCGCCGGACTGCATCTGGGATCCTTTGCCTTGATGGAAGACAATCCGCGTTTCCGCGATGCCAAACTGGGGATAATCGTCTCTTCGCTGCGTGCCCTGCAACTGTTCATGCGGAAAACTGCCCGGCTCAATCGCCTGCCCGATTTCATCGTGGTCGAAGGGCCGCTGGCCGGTGGTCATCTGGGTTTCGGTCTGGATTGGGCGCAATACGATCTGCATACCATCACCGCGGAGGTCGTTGCCCATTTGAAAGCCGAACAACTGGATATCCCGGTGATCGCGGCAGGCGGCGTGTTCACCGGCAGTGATGCGGTCGGTTTCCTGGAAAATGGCTGTGCTGCGGTACAGGTGGCCACGCGCTTTACCGTTTCCAGGGAATGCGGCATCCCGGAAAAGATCCAGCAGGAATACTACAAGGCCGACGAGGATGATATTGAAGTCAACATGATCTCGCCAACCGGCTACCCGATGCGCATGATCAAAAGCTGTCCGGCGATCGGCGCCGGCATACGCCCCAACTGCGAGGCGTTCGGTTACCTGCTCGATGGCAATGGACATTGCGACTACATCGATGCCTACAACCGTGAAGTCGCGTTGCACCCCGATGCCAAGAAGATCTCCGTAAAGGACAAGACCTGCTTGTGCACCCATATGCGCAACTACGATTGCTGGACCTGCGGGCATTACACCTACCGGCTCAAGGACACCACGCATCGCAATGCCGACGGCACTTATCAAATCCTCACTACCGAGCACATTTTCAAAGACTATCAGTTCAGCACTGATAACCGGATCGCCCTCCCCCCGCAAAAATAAATATTATCCTAGCCCTTGAAATCGGGCGGGAATACCCCATTATTGGCACTCGAAGGTCGAGAGTGCTAAACTTCGCCTCCGCATTTTTTTAACCCCTTGTTTTAGGAGACATCAGTATGAAAATTCGTCCTTTGAACGATCGCGTGATCGTTAAACGTATGGAAGAAGAACGCAAGACCGCCTCTGGAATCGTGATTCCGGACGCCGCCACTGAAAAGCCGGATCAGGGCGAGATCGTCGCCGCAGGCAAGGGCAAGGTCGGCGACGACGGCAAATTACAGGCCATGAGTGTCAAGGTCGGCGACCGTGTACTGTTCGGCAAATATGCCGGCCAGGCGTTCAAAATGGACGGTCAGGAATACATGACCATGCGCGAAGACGACATCATCGGCATAGTCGAGAAATAAGCCGTCACTAAATTTTTAGGAGAATAAAACATGGCAGCAAAAGACGTAAAATTCCACGACGCCGCTCGTGCAAAAATGGTGGTCGGAGTGAATATTCTGGCCGATGCAGTCAAGGTGACCTTGGGCCCCAAAGGCCGCAACGTCGTGTTGGATCGCTCATATGGATCCCCCACCATCACCAAGGACGGGGTCTCCGTCGCGAAGGAAATCGAGCTCAAGGACAAGTTTGAAAACATGGGCGCACAAATGGTCAAGGAAGTCGCTTCCAAGACCTCTGATGTAGCGGGCGATGGCACCACCACCGCGACCGTTCTGGCGCAATCCATCGTTCAGGAAGGCATGAAGTTCGTTGCTGCCGGCATGAATCCGATGGACCTGAAACGCGGCATCGACCAGGCGGTTATCGCAGCCGTTGCCGAACTGAAGAAAATCTCCAAGCCCTGCACCACCAGCAAGGAAATCGCGCAGGTTGGCAGCATTTCGGCCAACTCCGACACGGTGATCGGCGAGAAGATCGCTGCAGCCATGGAAAAGGTCGGCAAAGAAGGCGTAATTACGATTGAAGATGGACAAGGATTGGAAGATGAACTGGATATCGTGGAAGGTATGCAGTTCGATCGCGGCTATTTGTCGCCTTACTTCATCAACAACCAGGATCGTCAACTGGCATTGATGGAAAATCCCTACATCCTGCTGCATGACAAAAAAGTTTCCAACATTCGTGATCTGCTTCCGGTGCTGGAACAGGTCGCCAAGGCCGGACGTCCGCTTTTGATCATCGCCGAAGACATCGACGGTGAAGCGCTGGCCACGCTGGTAGTCAACAACATCCGCGGCATCCTGAAGACCGTAGCCGTCAAGGCTCCGGGCTTTGGCGACCGTCGCAAAGCCATGCTGGAAGACATCGCGATCCTGACCGGCGGCACCGTGATCGCCGAAGAAGTAGGCTTGTCCCTGGAAAAAGCCACCCTGGAAGAGTTGGGTCAGGCAAAGCGCGTCGAGGTAGGCAAGGACAACACCATCATCATCGACGGTGCCGGCAAGGAAGATGCAATCAAGGGTCGTATCAGCCAGATCAACAAGCAGGCTGAAGAATCCACCAGCGACTACGACAAGGAAAAACTGCAGGAACGCAAAGCCAAATTGGCGGGCGGTGTTGCCGTGATCAAGGTCGGCGCAGCGACTGAAGTGGAAATGAAAGAGAAGAAAGCACGCGTGGAAGACGCTTTGCACGCAACCCGTGCAGCAGTTGAAGAAGGCATCGTTCCCGGCGGCGGCGTGGCATTGCTGCGCGCCAAGGCTGCAGTGGGCAAGCTGAAAGGCGACAACCACGACCAGGACGCAGGCATCACTATCGTGTTGCGCGCGATGGAATCGCCGTTGCGTGCCATCGTGTCCAACGCGGGTGACGAGCCTTCGGTGGTGGTCAACAAAGTGATGGAAGGCAAAGGCAGCTTCGGTTATAACGCCGCTTCCAGCGAGTATGGCGACATGCTGGCCATGGGTGTGGTCGATCCGACCAAGGTAACCCGCGTCGCATTGCAAAATGCCGCATCGATCGCCGGACTGATGCTGACCACCGCATGCATGGTGGCCGAATTGCCGGAAGACAAACCGGCACCGGGCGGCATGGGCGGCGGCGGAATGGGCGGCATGGAAGGCATGATGTAATTTGCCGGTAATTTTTCGGCAATCAGACAAACCCCGCTTCGGCGGGGTTTGTTATTTGGCGCGGTATCGGTATAATGCGCGGCTTCCCGAGTTGGCTGAACGGTTCAATTCATAAGCCTTGGGTGTCAAGAAAATACAGCAACAATGGCCTGGTAGCTCAGTCGGTAGAGCAGAGGATTGAAAATCCTTGTGTCGGTGGTTCGATTCCGCCCCGGGCCACCAGATTTCGCATGCGTTGGCATGAAAAATGTGGCAAGGGAGGTTATTTCCCCGGGCCAGAATATGCAGAAAATGCCCGACCCGTTCGGGCATTTGTCTTTTACGGCGGCAACAGCAATGACAGATCAATCGGGAAACACAACTCCAGAAACTTCATCGGGCACAGCCGATGTCGATCGGGATATTGCGCACGAAGTTAAGCGTCGCCGCACCTTTGCGATCATCTCGCACCCCGACGCGGGCAAGACCACGCTCACCGAAAAACTGTTGCTGTTCGGCGGCGCTATCCAGATGGCCGGCACGGTCAAGGCGCGCAAGAGCGGTCGTCATGCCACGTCCGACTGGCTGGAGATCGAAAAGCAGCGCGGCATCTCGGTGGCCAGCTCGGTGATGCAATTCACCTATGACGACTGCGTGATCAACCTGCTCGACACGCCCGGTCACCAGGATTTTTCCGAGGACACCTACCGCGTGCTGACCGCTGTCGATGCGGCGGTGATGGTGGTGGACGCCGCCAAAGGCGTGGAAGCACAGACCATCAAACTGCTCGAAGTGTGCCGCCTGCGCAACACGCCGATCATCACGTTCATCAACAAGATGGACCGCGAGGTACGCGATCCGCTTGGGGTTCTGGACGAGATCGAGTCGGTGCTGAAGATCAAATGCGCACCGGTCACCTGGCCGATTGGCATGGGCAAGCGCTTTCAGGGTGTGTATCACCTGCTGAATGACGAAGTGTTGCGCTTTGTGCCGGGCGAAGCAAAGGCCGGACAGGAAGTCGAGACCCTGCGCGGCGCACAGATCGACCAGCTTGCGCAAAAATGTCCGAGCGAGATGCAGACCATGCGCGACGAAACCGAACTGGTCATGGGCGCGGGCGCTTCTTTCGACTTGCAAGAATTTCTCGACGGACAGCAATCGCCGGTATTCTTCGGTTCCGGCGTGAACAACTTCGGGGTGCGCGAGATCCTGCGCGCACTGGTTGACTGGGCACCCGCTCCGTTGCCGCGCGCAACCGATGTGCGCATCGTGCAGCCGACCGAGCCGGCCTTTACCGGTTTCGTGTTCAAGATACAGGCCAACATGGACCCGAACCATCGCGACCGCATCGCCTTTTTACGCGTGTGCTCCGGCCGCTATACCTCTGGCATGAAGGTCAAACATCGCCGTACCGGGAAAGAAATGAAGCTCGCCAATGCGGTGACGTTCATGGCCAACGAACGCACCCGCATGGACGAAGCCTACGCGGGCGACATCATCGGTGTGCACAACCACGGCCAGCTTCAGATCGGCGATGTGCTCACCGAGGGCGAGGCGCTCACCTTCAAGGGCATCCCCTATTTCGCACCGGAACTGTTCAGTCGCGCGCGCCTGCGCGACCCGATGAAGGCCAAGCAATTGCAAAAGGGCTTGCGCCAGTTGGGTGAAGAAGGTGCGGTTCAGGTATTCGAGCCGCTGGTCGACACCAACCCGCTGATCGGCGCGGTGGGACAGCTGCAGTTTGAAGTGGTCGAGCATCGTTTGAAATCCGAATACGGTGTGGATGCCGTATTCGAGCGTGCCGGCATCCACACCGCACGCTGGGTGACCTGT
>JBBQNH010000117.1:0-5553 GCA_038329705.1 Burkholderiales bacterium
GGGATGATTCTGTACGGCATGGGGAGCAAGGGTGCGATAGTCGCTGAGCGCGGCCATATCTCCTGCTTCGATACTATTCGCCATCCAGTCGCAGAATTCGGTCACCCAGCCGGGTGCGGGCGCACCCTCTGGATGCCCGAACACAGCACGCAAATTGTGCGTGATCGAGCCGCTGCCGACAATCAGCACACCCTGCTCGCGCAACGGGCGCAATGCCTTGCCCAACGCGATATGCCATGCCGGATCCTGATCGGGTTGCATTGATAATTTCGCGACCGGAATTTCGGCCTGCGGATACATCAGGCTCAGCGGCACCCACGCGCCATGATCCAGCCCGCGTGTATGATCCATCTGCGCGGGTATGCCAGCTTGGTGTAGCGAAAGCATGGCGGACTGCGCCATTTCCGGAGCGCCGGGTGCGGGATACTGTAATTTGTACAGCTCCGCCGGGAAACCGCTGAAGTCATGTATGGTTTCCGGTTGCTCAACACGGCTGACTGTCGGAATGTGTGATCCCCAGTGCGCCGAGATCACCAGGATCGCCGATGGTCCGGGCATCTGTTCGCCCAGCTTGCGCCATGCGACGCCGGTCTCTCCGGGCTCCAGCGGCAGAGTCGGTGCGCCATGCGAAACGAACAGGACCGGCATTTTCATGACACAGATGCTAGCACGGCTTTGCGAAGTGCTGAATAATCCGTCTGAATTAAAATTGCCGCAGAAAACTTACTAAAGGAGCGAAAGATGGAATACCGACAGTTGGGTACCAGCGATTTGAAGGTGTCGGCGTTGTGCCTGGGCACCATGACCTTCGGCGAGCAGAACAGCGAGACGGAAGCGCACGCTCAACTCGACTACGCAGTATCGCGCGGAGTGAACTTCATCGATGCTGCCGAGATGTATCCGGTGCCGCCGCGTGCCGAAACCCAGGGGCGCACCGAGAACTACATAGGCTCATGGCTGAAACATCAGCGCCGCGACTCACTGATCGTCGCCACCAAGATCGCCGGTCCATCGCGCGGCTTCGCCTGGATACGCAATACGCCGCGTATCGATCGCCGCAATCTTGAGGCAGCGATCGACAGCAGCTTGAAACGGCTGCAGACTGACTACGTCGACCTGTACCAGATCCACTGGCCGGACCGCTATGTGCCGATGTTCGGCCAAACCGGCTATGACGCTTCCCAGGAACACGACACCGTACCGATCGCCGAACAGCTGCAAGTGCTTGCGGAACTGGTCAAGTCCGGCAAGGTTCGCCATATCGGCCTGTCCAACGAGACGCCGTGGGGGGTGAGTGAATTCGTAAAGTGCGCCGACAAGATGGGGCTGCCAAAGATCATCTCGGTGCAGAACGCCTACCACCTGATGAATCGCGGTTTCGAGACCGGACTGGCGGAAGTTTGTCATCACGCCAAAGTCGGATTGCTGGCATATAGTCCCCTTGGCTTTGGTTGGCTGACTGGAAAATATCTCGCCGACCCGAACACGAAAGGACGCATCACGCTGTTTCCCGGCTTCGGCCAACGCTATGCAAAACCCAATGTGCCGGTGGCCAGCAGGGAATATGTGCACATCGCGAAAGAAGCGGGGCTGACTCCCGCAGCGATGGCATTGGCATTTGTCCGCACCCGGCGCTTTACCGATAGCGTGATCATCGGCGCAACGAATCAGGATCAGTTGAAAGAGAATCTGGACAGTGCCGGATTGGTGCTGTCGGCAGAAGTGCTGGAGAACATCGAACAGGTGCACAGGCTATACCCCAATCCTGCTCCCTGAATATACTGCTATCAGCACTTTTGTGGCCACAGCAGATGTGATTTTTGCCTTTCTGCAGGATAGATCATCGTGCAACAGCGGGAAATTCTGGTAGCATCCAGCCAGTTCGCCGGCACAAGAAGAACTGAACAAGGATACTTCGGGAATCATAATGGCCGCCAGATAACTGATGACAACAGAATCTCAAAGCGAACAAAGGTTACTCGTCATCGGCGCGGGCCGCGGCGGTACAGCAATGCTCGAACTCTTTTTCGACGACCCGTCCATCAATATAGTCGGCATAATCGATTCCGATCCCAGCGCTCCGGCACTTGCGATAGCAAAAAAACATGGCATTCCACGTTTTACCGATCTTGGCCAGGCCATCGCGACATGTCGTCCCTGCCTCGCTTTCAATCTCACCGGGGACGAAAACGTCACCGAATATGCGGCTGCGCAATTGGGTAATTTGAACGTCATTGGCGGCTTTCAGGCCAGATTCCTGTGGAAAACCATAACACGCCTCAAGCAAACCAACGAACAGATACTCAAGCTCGCCCAGCACGATGCACTAACCGGACTGCCCAACCGCACCCTGTTCTATGACCGGCTCAGCCAGGCGATCACCCGGGCAAGCAGGGACAAAAGATCGTTCGCCGTTCTTTTTATCGACCTCGACGACTTCAAAATTGTCAATGACACGCTCGGCCACAATGCAGGCGATACGGTGCTGTGCGAGTCGGCCAAGCGGATCGCGGCGTGCGTGCGCAAGTCGGACACCGTTGCACGCCTCGGTGGTGACGAGTTCATGGTGATCATCAGCAACGTAAGTGCGCCTGCCAGCGTCGAACGCGTGGTAAAAAAGATGATCGAAAATCTCGTCACCCAGTTTGAGATAAACGGGAAGATTTTCATGATAAGTGCCAGCATCGGTATCGCCTTCCATCCTGACAACGGAGATACGGCTGCACACTTGGTAAAGTCCGCTGATGAAGCAATGTATGCAGCCAAAAATAGCGGCAAGAACTGTTACCGATTCGGCGGCAATTGGCTATTCTGAAATTCGGATGGATCAATTATCAGGCAGGCAATTGATTCTCAGATCGCAATAAACTCCAGCGCATTCGAGTCCGGATCACGACAAAACAAGGCGCGGCGTCCCGATTGGCTGAGCGTGTAAAAAACGCCCGCTTGATCCAATCGTGTGATCAACCTCGCAAAGTCGGACACGGCCAACGCGACATGCCGGTCGCGTCCGCCGTGGGTGGGACGCTGCAACCCGGCTTCCGGGTCGGGCAGCAACAGCAGGTGGATCTGCTGGTTGGGCGCGACGTCGTACCACACGCCCTCGTAGCTCATCTTCGGGCGATTCGGATCGGGTTTCAAGCCAAGCACACCTTCGTAAAAGTCACGCGACCTGGTCAGATCGCTGGTGATGAAGCTGGCATGAAATATACCGGTGATCATCACATTTTGACCGGAACCACTTTGCTCGCAGCAAGCTTGGCCCGCGCCCTCGCCTCGTCGGTATCCTTGCCGTTTGCCAATGCGACTCCCATGCGGCGCTTCTTGAAGGATTCCGGTTTGCCGAACAGCCGGATATCGGACTGCGGTAAGCGCAGCGCTTCTGCCACGCCCGCATATGCGATGCCCTTGGCTTCATGCTGGCCATAGATCACCGCGCTGGCACCCGGCGCAAGCAACGCGGTGTTGACCGGCAGGCCGAGTATGGCGCGGGCATGCAACTCGAATTCGTTTTGCACTTGCGAGCACAGGGTCACCATGCCGGTATCGTGCGGTCGCGGGCTGACTTCGCTGAACCAGACCTGGTTGCCTTTGACGAACAATTCCACGCCGAAAATGCCCAGGCCACCGAGGTCGTCCGTCACCGATCTTGCGATTTCGTGCGTGCGCTGCAAGGCCAGTTCTGACATGGCCTGAGGCTGCCAGCTCTCGACATAATCACCATGCACCTGAACGTGGCCGATCGGATCGCAGAAGTGTGTTTCGACATTGCCGTCGGCACCGATGGCGCGCACGGTCAGCTGGGTGATCTCGTAATCGAAAGCTATCAGTCCCTCGACGATCACCCTGCCCTGGTTCACACGGCTGCCGCGGGCCGCGTAGTCCCATGCCGCGTCCACCTCGGCGGCGCTTTCCACCCGAGACTGCCCCTTGCCCGACGAAGACATCACCGGTTTGATGATGCACGGGCAGCCGATCTGTTCGATCGCGGCGCGCATCTCGTCCGGGCTGTCGACGAAACGATATGGCGAGGTCGGTAAATTCAGGGTCTCGCTTGCCAGCCGGCGTATCCCTTCGCGGCTCAACGTCAGGCGCGCAGCGCGGGCGGTGGGAATGACTCGCGCCAGCCCTTCGCGCTCAATCTCTTCCAGCATGTCGGTGGCGATGGCCTCGATCTCCGGGATGATGATTTGCGGCCGCTCCTTTTCGATCAGCGCACGCAACGCTACGCCGTCCGCCATGTTGATGACGTGGGCACGATGCGCGACCTGGTGTCCGGGCGCATCGGCATAGCGATCCACTGCGATGGTTTCCACGCCAAGACGCTGCAGCGCGATGATGATTTCCTTGCCCAGTTCCCCGCTGCCGAGCAGCATCACTTTGGTCGCTGAAGCAGTGAGCGGTGTGCCGATGATGAGCTGTTCCATTTGATTGGTGTGCGATGTGGCGGTGGATGTCGGGACAGTGCGAAATTATACACGTGCAAGCCTGACTTTCATTGCCCAGCAACAGGAGTAACATAGGCTATTCATTGCAACTATCGGGAGAGCATTCATGGCTGACATCGTCAAGTTACTGGGTAAAGAAGCGGAACACCTGTTGAAATATCGCTGCACCGGCATCCCCAGGGAATCGCTGCAGTTACCGGGCCCGGACTTTGTGGACCGCGTGGTATCGATCAAAGACCGCAAACCCGGCGTGCTGCGCAGCCTGCAGGCTTTGTACGGCCAGGGGCGGCTTGCCAACAGCGGCTATCTGTCGCTGCTGCCGGTGGACCAGGGCGTGGAACATTCCGGCGGTGCTTCTTTTGCGCCCAACCCGATCTATTTCGATCCGGACAACATCGTCAAACTGGCCATCGAGGGCGGCTGCAACGGCGTTGCCTCGACGCTTGGTGTGTTGTCGTCGGTGGCGCGTCGTTATGCGCACAAGATCCCGTTCATCGTGAAGATCAACCACAACGAGACACTGACCTATCCCAACATCTATGATCAAACGTTGTTTGCCAGCGTCGATCAGGCATTCGACATGGGCGCGGTAGCCGTTGGCGCGACGGTATTCTATGGCTCGGAGCATTCGCGCAGACAGATTCTGGAAGTCTCTGAAGCCTTTGACCCTGCCCATGAGCTGGGTATGGCCACCGTCCTCTGGGCTTATCTGCGCAACCCGGCATTCAAGACCGCAGACAAGGATTATCACGTCTCTGCCGATCTGACCGGACAGGCCAACTACCTTGCCGTCACCATCAACGCCGATATCGTCAAGCAGAAGATGGCCGAGAACAACGGCGGTTATAACGCGCTCAAGTTCGGCAAGACCCACCCCAAGGTCTACAGCGAACTCACCACTGATCACCCCATCGATCTGGTGCGTTACCAGGTGGCGAACTGCTACATGGGACGCGCCGGCCTGATTAATTCCGGCGGCGAATCCACCGGCAAGGATGATCTGCACCAGGCGGTGCGCACCGCAGTGATCAACAAGCGCGCTGGCGGCATGGGCCTGATCTCCGGACGCAAGGCATTCCAGAAACCGATGAAGGATGGTGTGGCG
>JBBQNH010000118.1:0-5493 GCA_038329705.1 Burkholderiales bacterium
AGACCGTTCAATTCAGCATGGATATTATCGACTGTTGCCGTCACCATGGACTCGATCATGTAGCCGGTTTTGGGTGTGCCGGTTGGTACCGGAGTGGCTTCCACCGGAGGGATTGCCACACAAACCCCCACCGCATAGACGTTCTTGTACTTGGGGTTGCGCTGATGTTTGTCCACGATGATGAAGCCTCTCGCCTGGGTCAGCCCTTCGATACCGAACACGGCATCTATTCCCTTAAACGCCGGCAGCATCATGCTGTAGGCGAATGGCAATTCATGTTTGCGCTTTTCGGCGCCCATCTCGTCATGTTCGGTGACGAACATCTTGCCGACTTCGACCTTTGTGACTTTTGCGTTGCATATCCATTTGATATGTTTGTCGCGCATGCCCGATTCCAGAATACCCTTGGAATCGCCAACACCGCCCAGTCCGAGGTGGCCGATGTAGGGTTCGGAAGTGACGAAGGTCATCGGTACCTTGGTGCGTATCTTGCGGCGGCGCAAATCGGTTTCCATGATGAAAGCATATTCGTAAGCCGGGCCGAAACAGGATGCACCCTGCACCGCACCGACGACGATCGGGCCGGGATTCTTGGTGAAGTCTTCCCATGCGTCATGCGACTTCATCGCATGGTCTACACTGCAAACCGAATAGGTGTGTCCGCCGTGCGGTCCGAGGCCCTCGACTTCATCGAAGGCAAGCTTGGGTCCGACTGCGATGATCAGGTAATCGTAATCAACTGTTTTTCCATCATTAAGCTCAAGCTGATTTTTTTCCGGATGGACGCGCTTTACACCGGTCGAAATAAAGCCGATGCCTTTGCGTTCAAGATAGGTACGTACCGGAAATTCAATGTCCTTGCGTTTTCGCCATTTCACGGCCACCCAGGGGTTCGACGGCGTAAATTGAAATGTCTCGCTGTCCGAGATCACAGTTACTTTGTCGCCCTTGCCGATTTTTTCCTGCATTTCGTAAGCTGCCGGCATGCCGCCGACTCCTGCGCCCATGATTACAATGTGTGCCATGATGTCCCTTCGGTGCGGTTGATTTACATAACTACCTTTGCCATTCTACGCCCTGATGGTCTTGAGGGTGAAAATCTTAAAGATAAAGATTTCGTTTTAGCTGCCCCATGCCAAACCATAGTATCTATACCGCACCAAAGTCTTGCCCGCATGCCTGCCGATTGCGGCGCTGAATTGCCTGTTCAAGCAATGTTTCGAATCAATGTTTGCCACCGTATAATTTTGTCAGGGTGATAGCATGCACTGAATGTTTTAAGGAATGCATACATGAGCATTTGAAATAGCCGCATCATTATTAAATTCTAATATTGTTGTATCCGAATTTAATTAGTCGCATAATCAAAAAAGTAAAGAAGCTTAATATTACGGTACGGTTTCAAACAGGCGGGTGGCCGGTATTTGTTTTTTACCCTGATTTTCCCGCTTTTCAAGCAGATGTAATTCCAAAAGTTAGTACTAAAGACGGTTTCGTAATTATTCCCGGAGAGTATTAATGTCATCCAGCAAGATTTGTGTTGTGGTTGTGTCGGGTTCTCTTGAACGTTTGCAGATGGCGGCGATGGTGGCATCGGTAGCGGCGGTGAGCGGGCACGAAGTGATGGTATTCCTGTCGATGAATGCCTTGCCCTATTTTGTCAAAGGCAATACCGCTAAAGCGCCGCATGAGGGTGAGATGGGCAGGTTGATCTCCGGCAAAAAGGTGCCTGAGTTCAAAACATTGTTCGAGCAAGCGGTTGAACTGGGTGATGCCAGGATTTATCCGTGTTCCATGGCGATGGACGTGCTTGGTGTCGAACAGGGAGGACTTGAGGGCTATATGCAGGAAGCGACCGGGCTGACCAGGTTTCTTCACGATGCCCAAGACGGCCAGGTTTGGACTTTTTGATATTCGGAGAATAAAAGAATGGCAGAAATAAAGGTTGTAGACGGGCGCGGGAGTTTTTGCCCCGGGCCACTGATGGAACTGATTGTGGCACTGAAATTGGCACAGATCGGCGATGAACTGGAAGTGTTGTCAACCGACAAGGGATCGGCCGACGACATTCCGGAGTGGATCAACAAGGTCGGTCACGAATACATTTCGACAACGGAGGCTGAAGGCGTGTGGCATATCATGATGCGCAAGAAGAAGTAGGTTATTAATGTAACAATAACTGACACGGGGGTAATATGAAAAAGATACTGATAGTTGGCGGCGGCATGGGCGGCACGATACTGGCGAACAACCTGGCCAGACGATTAACCAGTGAACTCAAGACCGGCAAAGTACGCATCACGATGCTGTCGGCTTCAGATAAACATATGTACCAACCCGGCCTGCTTTATCTTGCCGTGGGCAAGACCACACCCGATGAACTGTACCGCGACCAGGCCAGTCTGCTCGAGCCGGGTATCGAGTTTCATGTCGATCCGGTCGAAGAATTCAAGCTCGACAACAACCAGGTCAAGACCAAGAGCGGCAAGACTTTCGATTACGACTACATGGCCATTGCCACCGGTTCGCGCATGTTCCCGGAAGGCATCCCCGGCATGGTGGAAGGGGCGGAGACTTTCTATACCGAGGATAGCGCGCTGAAGATGTTCAAAAGCCTGCAATCGTTTGAAGGCGGCAAGGTGGTGATCACCGTCGGTGTACCGCACAAGTGCCCGATGGCACCCCTGGAAATCACTTTCATGCTTCACGATTACTTCAAGGATCGCGGTATGGCAGACAAGGTGGAACTGCTGTATACCTACCCGATCGGACGCGTGCACAGCCTGGAAAACGTCGCCAAATGGGCCGCTCCGGAAATGGACAGGCTGGGCATCAAGTACGAGACCTTCTTCAACATCAAGGAAGTGGATGCCAAGAACAAGGTACTGAAGAGCGAGGAAGGAAGCGATATCAAGTACGACCTGCTGATCACTATTCCCGCCCACAAGGGCATGGAAGTGCTCGAGAAGAACGGCATGGGCCAGAGCGGCTGGATTCCGACCAACAAGACCAAGTTGAACATGGAAGGCCGCGATAACGTGTTCGTGCTCGGCGACACCACCAACATCCCGATCAGCAAGGCGGGTTCCACCGCGCACTTCGAAGCCGACACGCTGGGCGAGAATCTGGCCGCCATGGTCAAGATCGGCATGCCGGTGCGCGAATACGACGGCAAGGTATTCTGCTTCATTGAGTGCGGCAAAGATCGTGCGACCTATGCAATGTTCGACTACCAGAACCCGCCCGATCCGAAGGCGCCGACCAAGGCGGTGCACTGGTTCAAGATGGCCTATAACAAGCTCTACTGGATATCCGCTCGCGGACTCCTGTAACGTGGAGGTGTGAGATGAATACAGAGACCAAGGATGAAAAGGCCGTCATGAGTTTCGAACTCGAGCGCGTGATCGCGGCAGGCCGGGATTCGCTGACCGATGAAATGGTCGGGCGTCTCGCCGGTTCGGCTGCCGAGGCCATGGACCTGATCGACAAGGCGGGGCGGGCCGGACTGGGCAAGGCGATACCGGCGATTGCCGAGATGGTCAACAACGGCGATCTCGATCGTCTCTCGCAACTGGCCCGCGTCTATCATGCCGCCCAGGACGCACTCACCGATGAAATGATCGGGCGCATGGCCGAAACGCTGGGCGAAGGAATGTCACTGCTTGATCGCGTCAACCGCAGCGGCTTCTGGCGACTGGTGGAAGTGATGGAGCGTCTCGAATCCACCGGTGATCTGGAGCGCATTGCCACCAGCCTGCCGAAATTGCTGGAGCGTCTCGACATGGTGACCGGTATGCTGGGTTGTCTGGAGAACGCGGCGAAAAGCAGCAAGGCACAACCGGCCAAAGGGGGTATAGGCAGCCTGTGGCATATCATGACGGACGAAAAAACGGTGAACTCGCTGCAATTCCTGTTGAACATGAGCGAGCAGATGCAGGAAAACTGCGCAAAACCCAAGTGATATTGAAGTTTCAGTCAAAGCGAAAACGGCAGGATTATCCTGCCGTTTTTTTATTCTGCAAAAGCACCACTTATACATCTCCGGCACAATTTCATCGAACTGAGTCACGATCCGCCGCTCACCCGTTCTATACCGGCCAAATCGCGCGCGGAAAATACATCGGTAAAGCCGGCTTGCTGCAACAATGCACGGACCCGTGTTGCCTGATCGTAACCGTGCTCGAACAACAGCCGGCCATTCAAGTTGAGATATTTTTTTGCCTGTGCGGCAATGCAACGGATGTCGTCCAATCCATCCACGCCGGAAGCCAGGGCGGTGTGCGGCTCGAAGCGCACGTCGCCCTGCGTCAGATGAGCATCTTCAGCGGCGACGTAGGGTGGGTTGGAAACGATAATATCGAAGCGCTCGCCGTTCAATGCGGAAAACCAATCGCTTTGTAACAAACTCACATTGCCGAGACCGAGCTGTTGTGCATTGAATTGCGCCACTTCCAGTGAGGCGACTGACGCATCCACCGCGAACACTTTGGCTTCGGGACGCGCATCGGCGATGCTCAACGCGATTGCACCGCTGCCTGTCCCAAGGTCCAGTACACGGCATGCGCCGTGTTGCGAAATGTGCTGCAAGGCCAGGACTACCAGCAATTCTGTTTCGGGGCGGGGGATCAATGTCGCGGGCGATACCCTGAAAGTAAGCCCGTAAAACTCGCGCTCACCCAGCAGATAGGCGATCGGTTCGCCAGTCAGGCGCCGCTCAAACAATGCCATATATCGCGCATACTGACCGGCATCGAGTGATTGTTCCGGGTGGGTGAGCAGCCAGGCGCGATTAACTTGCAGTACTGCCTGCAACAGGCATTGCACCTCGATGCGTGCACTGCCGGAATCGAGGTTCAGTGCGGCTTCCAGCTGTTTGATGTGCTGTTGCAGTATCGTCTGGATGTTACTGGAAAGCATTTTCCGCCATCGCAGACAGTTGTTCGGCTTGATGCTCGGCCATCAGTGCACTGGTCAGTTCGCCGATGTCGCCATCCATGATGGCATCCATTTTGTACAGTGTGAGATTGATGCGATGGTCGGTGACGCGGCCTTGCGGGAAGTTATAAGTGCGGATGCGCTCGGAACGGTCGCCGCTACCCACCAGATTCTTGCGCGTTGCGGCAGTGGTGACGTTTTGTTCACGCACCTGGGCGTCCTTGATACGTGCCGCCAATACGCGCATCGCCTGTGCCTTGTTCTGGTGCTGCGAACGTCCGTCCTGGCATTCCACTACCACGCCGGTCGGCAGATGGGTGATACGCACGGCAGAATCGGTCTTGTTGATGTGCTGGCCACCCGCACCGGAAGCGCGAAACGTGTCAATGCGCAGGTCGGCGGAATTCAGCACCACATCATTCACTTCATCCACCTCCGGCATGATCGCGACGGTGCAAGCCGAAGTATGAACACGACCCTGTGTTTCGGTGGCAGGCACACGTTGCACGCGATGCGCGCCGGATTCGAATTTCAGCACGGAGTAGGCACCCTGTCCGA
>JBBQNH010000119.1:0-5438 GCA_038329705.1 Burkholderiales bacterium
ATCCGCCGCGAGCCGGTGACCTGCCCGCCGGATACCAGTGTGCGCCGCGCGCTTGAGCTGATGCACGAGACCAAGGTCGGCTCGATGATCGCTGTGGATGGACAGCAGCGACCCCTCGGTATTCTCACGCTGCCCGATGTGCTGGAGCGCATCGTGCTGCCGCAGATCGATCTCGACCAGCCGGTGATCGGCGTCATGACCACGCAGTTGACCTCACTGGCGCCACAGTCGCTGGCCCATGAGGCGGCGCTGGTAATGGCCAAACACGGCTTTCGCCATGTGCTGGTGGTCGAAAACGAAAAACTGGTCGGACTGGTCTCGGAAAAGGACCTGTTTGCTTTGCAACGGGTGGGCCTCCGCGAGATCGGCTCGACCATCCGTCATGCCGACGGTATCGCGGTGCTGCAGCAAGCAGCGGCCGATATTCGCCGCATGGCGCACAACATGATGGCACAAGGTGTGGCCCCCGAGCAGTTGACCCAGTTCATCTCCACATTCAACGATCTGCTCACGGTGCGGGTGATCGAGCTGGAATGCGTGGCAAGCGGCCTGGTTGACACGCCGTTACGTGAGAGGTTGTGCTGGATGGCGCTGGGTTCCGAGGGGCGCTTCGAACAGACGCTGAAGACCGACCAGGACAATGCGCTGATCTTTACCGTTCCGCCGGGCATGACGGCGGATCAGGTACGTGCACAGCTGTTGCCGGCTGCGGAGCGCATCAATGCAGCGCTGGATCTGTGCGGCTTCCCGTTGTGCAAAGGCCAGGTGATGGCTTCCAATCCGAAATGGTGTCTGTCACTCGAAGAATGGAAACAGGTATTCGGCAAATGGGTGGATCAGGGATCGCCGGAAGCCTTGTTGCATGCCTCGATATTTTTCGATTTTCGCTCGCTTTACGGTGCGCAACATCTGGCAGAAGAGCTGCGCAGGTGGGTGGCAAAGTTGGCGCGCAGCAACGAGCGATTCCTCCATCAGATGGCCGCCAATGCGTTGCGTAACCGTCCGCCGTTGGGCCTGATACGGGACTTCGTGTTGGGCAAGGAAAACACCCTGGATCTCAAGTTGAGCGGTATTACGCCTTTCGTCGATGCCGCGCGTATCTTCGGTCTGGCGACGGGCGGAACCCACACCAGCACGATCCAGCGCTTGCGCCAGAGTGCCTCCGGTTTGAATCTTCCGGCCAACGAAGTGGAAGCCTGGATCAATGCATTCCTGTTCATCCAGATGTTGCGCTTGCGCCACCATTATGAAGCGAACGTCCATCAGGCAAATGCTGAGGCAAATCCCCTGGACAACCTGATCGATCCGGCACTGTTGAACGAGTTGGATCGCCGTATCCTGAAAGAGGCGTTTCGCCAGGCACGCAAGGTGCAGGCCAAATTGTCGCTGGACTATCAACTTTGAAACACATGCAGGCTTTGAATGACCTGCTGCAACGATGGTTCGCCAAACCGCGTCTGGATACACAGCAGGCATCGCGATTGGAGTCCTGGAATGCTTTGCCGGGAAGTGACGAAAGTGCATCTTTCAAAGAGACGCGCTGTGTGGTGCTGGACGTTGAAACGACCGGCTTGAACCTGGCGACCGATACGCTCATATCCATCGGTGCGGTTGCGGTTGTGAACGGGCGCATCGCGCTCGGCGACACCTTCTCCGTCATTTTGCAGCAGCGCAACAGCAGCCGCAAAGAGAATATCCTGGTGCATGGCATTTCCGGTTCCGAGCAGCGCGAGGGGGTGACGCCGGCAGATGCATTGCTGTTGTTTCTGGAGTATCTCGGTAAAGCGCCGCTGGTCGCTTTTCATGTCGCGTTCGACGAAACCATGATCCGACGAGCCATGCGCCAGCATCTGGGGTTTTCCTTCAGGCATCCCTGGCTGGATCTGGCATATGTGATGCCGGCACAGTGCCCCGAGCTGATGCACAGCCATCGCTCGCTGGATGACTGGTCGCGTCATTTCGATATCCGCAACGATAATCGCCATAACGCCCTGGCTGATGCATTGGTTACGGCCCAGCTGTTGTTGATTGCTGTCAGCATGCTACGGAAAGGCGGGGAGGCCAGTTACAAAGAGCTGCGCAGCCTGGAGCGGAGCTACCGTTATGCCAGCGGCAAGAATTGAGTCGAATTGCTTATTGGTTATATAAGCAATTCCTTAGGTTGCTTGTAATTGGCTCGAGTTTCTATACAATCTAAAAATCCCAAACTGGGGAGTCAGGGGATATTTTCTTAAAGTTCGATTCGATCGCAACAATAATGAGGAGAATAATTATGGACAAAAGCGGCGATGCCTATTGGAAGGCGACGTTGAGTTTGATAACCAAGATACTGGCAGTCTGGTTCCTGGTTTCTTTCGGTGCCGGCATCTTGTTTGCACCTCTGCTCAACAATATTCACCTGGGCGGTTACCCACTGGGCTTCTGGTTCGCCCAACAGGGGTCCATCTATATTTTTGTGGCATTGATCTTCATCTATGGCAAGAAGATGGATGCAATCGATCGCAAATTCGACGTTCACGAATAAGGGGATATCATGGATCTGCAAACAACTATCTATCTGGTGGTGGGCGCGACTTTCGCGCTCTATATCGGCATCGCCTTCTGGGCGAGAGCCGCCTCCACCAGTGATTTCTATGCCGCCGGCGGTGCAATTCATCCGCGTCTGAACGGAATGGCCACGGCGGCGGACTGGATGTCTGCCGCTTCTTTTATTTCCATGGCGGGATTGATCTCCAACATGGGCTATGGTGGCGGCTTGTTTCTGATGGGCTGGACCGGTGGGTATGTGTTGCTCGCTGTCCTGCTGGCACCCTACTTGCGCAAGTTCGGCAAGTTTACCGTGCCGCAATTCATCGGTGATCGTTATTACTCCAAATCGGCTTCCACAGTCGCAGTGGTTTGCCTGCTGGTCGCGTCGCTCACCTATGTGATTGGCCAGATGACCGGTGTCGGTGTGGCGTTCTCGCGTTTCCTTGGTGTTTCCAAAGAAGTCGGGGTGTACGTGGGTATGGGTATCGTGTTCGTGTATGCGGTGTTGGGCGGCATGAAGGGCATCACCTACACTCAGGTGGCGCAATATGTCGTGTTGATCTTTGCCTATACCATTCCGGCGATCTTCATCTCCATGCAACTGACCGGCAATCCCATTCCTCAACTGGGGCTGGGTTCTGCCATGTCGGGTACCGATGCGTCGCTGTTGTCCAAGCTTGATCACGTCGTGACCGAGTTGGGCTTCGGCCAGTACACGACCACGACCGCGGGTAGCACGCTCAACATGTTCGTCTACACGTTTTCGCTGATGATCGGTACCGCCGGTCTACCACATGTCATCATGAGATTCTTTACCGTCCCAACCGTCAAAGCAGCTCGTTCTTCGGCCGGTTGGGCACTGGTGTTCATCGCGATACTTTATACAACGGCTCCGGCTGTTGCAGCGATGGCCAGGGTAAACCTGATGCGCACGGTCAATGCCGCGGTTCAGCCAAACACTGACGTGTTTGCGCCGGATGCCAGCCTCAAGTATGCCGACCGTCCCGACTGGATGAATCGCTGGGAAAAGACCGGTTTGCTGAAGTTCGAGGACAAGAACGGTGATGGCCGCATCCAGTATTACAACGACAAGACCACTGATCCCGAGGTTCTCAAGAAGGCCGAAGACGCAGGATGGAAAGGCAACGAGTTGACGGTCAACGCCGACATCATCGTGCTGGCCAATCCGGAAATCGCGTTATTGCCCAACTGGGTGATCGCATTGGTTGCAGCGGGTGGTTTGGCTGCAGCGTTGTCGACCGCGGCGGGCTTGCTGCTGGCGATCTCCTCCGCCATTTCGCATGACCTGATCAAGAACGTGTTCAATCCAAAGATCAGCGAAAAAGGCGAACTGATGGCAGGCAAGATCGCCATGGCATGTTCAATAGTGGTGGCGGGATATCTCGGTCTTAATCCGCCCGGCTTCGCGGCGGGAACGGTGGCGCTGGCGTTTGGTATTGCCGCCAGCTCATTGTTCCCGGCCATCATGATGGGTATCTTCAGCAAGAAGATGAACAAGGAAGGTGCGATTGCCGGTATGTTGGCTGGCTTGGGCATCACCCTGTTCTACGTGTTCGCACACAAGGGCTTGTTCTTCATCAAGGGTACTGAATATCTGGACTTGATCGGAGGAAAGAACTCGTTCTTCGGCATCACACCCGAAGCGTTTGGTGGTGTGGGCGCGATGGTTAACTTCATCGTTGCCTTTACGGTGGACAAGTTCACACCGGAGCCACCGGAGCACATCCAGCACCTGGTTGAAAATGTCCGCACACCTCGCGGGTCCAGGGCGGTGGATGGCGCGCACGCGTAATCAAGCAGCTTAGACTGCGTGTAACATTGACCCCGCCGCACTCCGGCGGGGTTTTTTCTTGGAGAGATTATGGTATTCGATATCAGTGTGGCGATGACCTGGGTGTTATTCATCGCGTTATTCCCGCTTTCTTTTTTCTGGTTGCGGCGAGCCTGGCGCATTGCGGTGAAGCGGGATTTCTCTGAAGTCGCACTGAAGCGCGGTGAACCGCCGGATGATCCGCAGAAGTTCGCACCCTATGCCGCAGCCATCAACCTGTTGGCAGGTGTGATCGTGGTGATTCTTGTCGTGGGAGTACTGGCGGCATATTTCGATTACGCGACCTGGAGTGCAACTGCCGGCATCACGATCTGGCTGAAACTTATTGCCGATTTCATTCTCGCCCGCCACGCACATCCGATAACTTTGAAAAGGGAGTCGGAATGAGCGCATAGGATGCGGCGGAGGGCATGCATTCTTCCATCAGTTCGTCGGAGAGGCATTCTGAGGTAGAATGCGCGCCTTCATTTTATTTACGCGCTCGTAGCTCAGCTGGATAGAGTATCGGTTTCCGAAGCCGAGGGTCGTGGGTTCGACTCCCGCCGAGCGCACCACCCTAAGTTGAAGGCTAAGATCTCTTTAGGTATAACCCTTTTTCATTTTCATCAGAAACGATGAAACTGGGTACTCGGGTAATTTCCGCTGCGCGTTGCGGTCCTACACCCATGAGCTGAGCGAGGAAGAGCTCAGCTGAAACTGGCTGAGTTAAATCCTAATTCATTGCAGTACGCTATCAACGACGAATTGGCGGAATGTTGCGTATTTGTCGCCAATCTTTCGAGCATCTTTATATTCCGCGCTGTTATACCAGGCCTGCATTTGCTCGGTACTATCCCAGACCTGTATGAATACACGCTTTGCTGGTGTCCCTTCAAGCGTGACTAAATTATTTGACCCGCCTGTGCTCCCTCGGGCTAAGATCCGCCCGCCCGCTGCTAAAACAGTGGCACGCGCTTTCGGTGAATATTCATTCGTGTAACCGTCGTGATCTTTTACATCAACTTCACCAACCAGATAAACAGGCTTTTTTATGTTTGCCTGTGCATGAAGTTCTTGA
>JBBQNH010000120.1:0-5053 GCA_038329705.1 Burkholderiales bacterium
GCTCAGCCGCCCGGCAGTTGCCCACTACGAAGATGAACACGGACCGCTTCCCGCCCACATCAGCGGAGTCCTGCTCGAAAGTTCACAGACGACGGGGGATTCTGAAATCAATTACATGGCCGGACTCGGCATCGGTCCGACTTTTGACACAACGCTACAGCCACTTGACCTGCTCAACCCCAATCACCCCGGGAAAATTGCGGCAAGCGTTCGCCTGGGCTATCACCCTGAAGTCGGCAACCCTAACCAGTTTGGTGCCGCGCTTGGCTACGCAAGGATCCCGTTGAGAAATGTCCAGTTTGATAAGGTGGGCAATTCCCTGATCGATGAAATCCGGCAAACCGTGTTGAGTACTTTCGTGAACTTCGAGAAAGACAATTTTCACTTGATGGGCGAACTGTTCGTCTTCGACGATCGCGTATCAGGTGTCAGCAGCAACACCAGCCGATACACCACGTACAGCGGCTATTTGCAGCCTGAATACAAACTGGGCGAAAACGGCAGCACAACCTTGTATGCAAGGTATGAAGCCACTCCGGGAGCAACTAACGATGGCTATTTGTCGCTGTTAGCCGAATTTTCACCTCATCAGGGAGTAGTCGGTCTCCGTTACGAACTTACACCAACCCAAGCGATCAAGCTCGAAGCGGGTAGCACAACTCGACAGGATGGTCTCAAATTTAACTCAATCAGCGCACAATGGAGTTTGGTATTCGCCAGATGAAGATTATAGGCACCTTTTTTATTGCGGCTTGTGTTTTGCTGGTGACGTCAACGGCGCATGCCTTTGATGAACGCATCGCGATCGTTACAGGCGAGCAATCTAAAATCAAGACCATATCTGATAAAAATGTCCGCCGCGCTTATCTCGGGGCAAGTGTCGTGCTGGATGGAGCTGAGGTTAAACCGTTATTGAACCAAAGTGATGATCTGGTCAAAGAGGTCTTCATGCAAAAGATAATGTTCATGTCTAACGAAGCCTACGATCGGCAACTCCTTACGCATGCTTTCCGTGGCGGAAGCAGCCCGCAATCCTATCATTCCCCCGCTGCCCTGCTTGATGCGCTGAATCATGGCAGTGCAAGCATTTCTTTCATGCTGTATGAAACAGCAATCAAGACTCCAGGTATCCGGATCATCGACAACCCATGAGCTTTTCGAACCGGGCCGAACGTTACTTTTCAAGTTACACCGGGCGCATGTTGCTCGGAATGCTGTCCATTCACGTCGTTCTGATACCGCTGGCATTTATCAGTGTGCTGCTTTTACTGCAAAACGATTATCGATCCCAATTTATCAATAACGCGCGTTCGCAGTCCTACCTGATGGCAAACCTGATCAGCGAAGACTCCAAGCCCGCTAGAATAGAGGCCATCATCAATGATCAATTGCTGTCGGGGCAAATGGTTCTGGCAACATTCAAAAATGCTGATACTCCCGACAACGGAGATTTCAAGGAAGATTTCAGCTTCGGCCAAAGCAAGGACAACGTGTATCACATCATCGCGGAGGTGCGTGGAAGCGATGATCGATTGATCGGAAAACTGCAGCTCGGCTTTGACGAAATCCCGGTTGAAGAGCACATCAAACAGGTTTACCGATGGGTTGCATTGATTGGGTTAGGTTTCATCGCTGTATCGCTGATATTCGTGTTCATTTTTGGCCATCTCCTGACACGCTCCATGCGCCAGTTACGCGATGCCGCTCGCCGCATTGCCAACGGCAACATCAATGAACACCTTACGATTTCCACCAATATCAACGAAGTGCAAGACATGGCGGTGGCACTGGAACACATGCGCGGAATACTGGTTGATCGGGAACGGGAAGTCGCTTTGCATGCGGCACGACAGAGTGCCGTGTTTGACGTTGCGGATGAAGGCATCATTACTCTTGATGAATCCTACCTCATCAAAAGCCTGAACCCCGCTGCCGAGCATATATTCGGATATCGTAAAGATGAATTGATCGGTACTCCTTTTTCCAAGCTGATCTCCCCCTTCGATGTCGACAACATCCTTTCCCCAAGTGGGCAACCTATCTCCTTTTCACATCAGGAAATCAACGGGCTGCGAAAATCCGGAGAAGTATTCTTTCTGCTGCTTTCTATCAGCGAAGGCAGGGTTGGTTCAACCAGCTTTTTCTCGGTGATGGCGCGGGACAATACCGAACGCCACAATTTTGAAAACGAACTAGAATATCTGGCCACTCACGATACTCTGACCGGCTTGTCCAACCGGACATTGCTTTGTGACCGTTTACAGCAGGCAATAACCCAGTGCGCTCGGGCCAAAAAGTTGGCGGCTACATTTTTCATCGATCTGGATCGCTTCAAAATCATCAACGATACCCTTGGTCACTCTGCGGGTGACATCGTTCTGAAAGAGGTTGCCGAACGGTTGCGCGGCTGCCTGCGGGAGGGAGATTCGGTTGCCCGCAACGGGGGAGACGAATTCACGGTTGTGCTGCCGTTGCTCAACGAGCCTGGTGATGCCGCAGTGATTGCACAGAAGATCCTCGACTTGCTGGCGCATCCTATAATTGTCAACTCGAAAGAAGTTTTCATTGGGAGCAGTATCGGCATCAGCATTTATCCAAGTGACGGTAGCTATGTAGACACGTTACTGAAAAATGCCGATAGCGCCATGTATCTGGCCAAGGCCAGCGGTGGGAATTCCTACAAGTTCCACTCGGCTTAATTTTCAAATATTATTGCCACACTCTTTTAAACTGCCAACATTGCTTTGCGCAGCGATTCACTTTGCTCTGGTTCGGCAAGATGCGCGCCGCTGATCCAGAATACATCTTCGGCGCGGCTGCCTAGTGTATTGATCTTGGCACGGTGCAGGTGGATGTTATGTTTATCCAGAATCAGCGCGATGCGAGCCAACAGCCCGGGACGATCACCGGTAACCAGCGAGAGTACCCACATGCCCTTGTTATCCGGCCTGATCTCGACTTCGGCGGCGAGCGGGAAATGCTTCAGTTGGCGACTGATCCTGCCCGTGGCGGCAGGCGCAATCGGTTTGGCTTGCAATATCTGCTGGGCCAGTTCAAATTCGATGTAAGCCATGATGTCTCGATATACCGTACTGCTGCGCGCAGTTTCCATGATCTGGAAACTGTTCAGCGCGTAACCGTGCAGAGTGGTGTGAATCTTGGCTTCAGCGATGGTGAAATTCATGCGCGCAAGAAAGTCACAGATGCGCGCAAACAATTTACGTTGATCCGTACAATATACCAATACCTGCAATCCTTCACCGACGCGGCTCAGTCGCGTCTTGACAATCGGGTCGGCAGTATTGGTTTGGTAAGCCAGCAAGCGGGTGTGCCAGGCAATCTCCTGTGCTTCGTGATCCAGGAAATAGCTGTCATCAAGCTGCGCCCACAACAGCTTGTAGGATTCCGCTGTCATCGCGTAAAGGTTGAGCGTGGTAGCCGCCTCTTTGCGGATATTATCCAGACGGTTGGTGACTTTGCCGTCTTTCAGGTAGCGGCGCGTTGCCCGGTACAGATCTTCGATCAACTTGGCTTTCCATGCGTTCCATATTTTCGGGCTGGTGCCGCGCACATCGGCGACCGTCAACAGATACAGGGCGACCAGATAACGCTCATTCTTGATTTTGGCGGCGAAACCCGCGATCACTTCCGGGTCGGACAGATCCTGTTTTTGTGCCGTGGCGGAAAGATTCAGATGATGCTCAACCAGCCATACCACCAGATCGGTATCATCCCGGCTAAGCAGGTGCTGCTTGCAAAACAGGCGGGCGTCCTTCTTGCCAAGTTGCGAATGGTCGCCACCGCGTCCCTTGGCGATGTCATGGAATAATCCGGCGACGTACAGCACTTCGGGACGGGCGAATTCGTCGATCAGCTTGCTGCAATTAGGGTACTCGTGGGCGAATTCCGGCGCGGCAAAGCGGCGCAGATTACGCACCACCATCAGGATGTGTTCTTCCACCGTGTAAACATGGAACAGGTCGTGCTGCATCTGTCCGACGATACGCCCGAACGCGGGTATATAGCACCCGAGGATCCCGTACTGATTCATGCTCCGCAGCGTGTGCAGGACACCTTTGGGCTGGCGCAGTATTTCCATGAAATGTGCATGGTTCAGCGGATTGCGGCGAAACGCCGCATCGATACGGTGCTGGGCGCGCCACAGGGCACGCAGTGTTGTTGCGCTGAAGTCGGTCAGCTCCGGGTGTTTTTGCAAGAGCTGGAACGATTCAAAGATCGCTTCCGGTGTCTGTTCGAACAATTGCTCGTTGCGGATATCCAGCAACGTGCCAATGACCCTGAATCGTTCATTGAGTGGATATTGGGGCGGCGCCTCCGGGAACAAATGATCACGCAGGCTTTGCATCAGGATAGTGTTGAATTGGCGCACAGCCAGTTTGGTGCGGTAGTAACGCTGCATCAGATGTTCGCTGGCGCGACGGTTGGCAGAAGCGGTGATGCCCATTTGCTCGGCGAGCGGTGTCTGATATTCGAATATCAGTCTGTCCTCGCGCCGCTTGGCTAGATAGTGCAGGCGTATGCGCAACGTTTGTAGCAGACTGTCGTGTCGGGCGATCTGGCGTGCCTCACCCATGCTGATCAACCCTTCTTTGGCCAGCTCTTTCCAGCGCGTACCCAGACCCGCCGCACGACTGGTCCAGGTAACGGTTTGCAGGTCACGCAAACCACCGGGACTTTCCTTCAGGTTGGGTTCAAGGTTGTAATCCGTATCGGCGATACGCGCATGGCGTTGCTGCTGCTCATGCAGTTTGTCCAGAAAGAATTTGCGCGGATCCAGGTATTGCCGGAAGACGTTTTGAAATTCCCCGAACAATCTCGCATCCCCGGTTAGCAGGCGCGCCTCGAGCAGGTTGGTTTGCACGGTGATATCGGCCGATTCGCTCAGGCATTGCGGTACGGTGCGTATGCTGTGGCCGACTTCCAAACCGATGTCCCAGAGCATGCTGATCAATTGCTGCAGCTTGTTTTGCAGGGACTCATCCGGATTGTCTGCTTGCAGCAGGATCAGCAGATCGATGTCCGACTTGGGATA
>JBBQNH010000121.1:0-4947 GCA_038329705.1 Burkholderiales bacterium
CCCTTTATCTTGTCCTTCACATACAGATCAACAAGAAATAAAACTCAATTTTGATTGATGAATATCATTCGTCAAACACCTTACTTTTTAAATATTTTTTAATGGAGTCCAGTCGTGAGCGGTTTGCCCAAATGTCCCAGATGTAATTCTGAATATACCTACGACGACGGCAGCGACTACGTCTGTCCCGAGTGCGCGCACGAGTGGCCGAAAAATGCGGTCGCTGAAAGCAGCGAGCAGGCCAAGGTATTCAAGGATGCCTTCGGCAACGTGCTAGCCGATGGCGACTCGGTGACGGTAATCAAGGATCTGAAGGTTAAGGGTTCGTCGTCGGTGGTGAAGGTGGGCACCAAGGTGAAGAATATCCGCCTGGTCGAGGGTGACCATGACATCGACTGCAAGATCGACGGCATCGGCGCGATGCAGTTGAAGACCGAATTTGTGAAAAAGGCCTGATGGTGTTTCCGACTTTTACCGGGCGAGGTTGGCAATGAGCGGCTGGGGTTGTCCTCACGAAGTCGATGGCAAGTGCCAGCACGTGAACAACCTGCCGTGCGATCCGGGCATGAAGGGCTGCGTGCTGTTCGGCCGCTTCCGCTTTGCCGATGACAGCAAGAACCACCCCAAGAAGGCGCACGCCAGTAAAACCGCACCTCCACCAGATGATAAACTACCCAAACCCGAATAAGGCCCTTCGATCGGCCGACACAGTGTCATGTCCAATTTGCCACGCCTTATCGACCTCGATGCGAATAATTTCGGGAAAATATATATAGTTCGCGCACCAGCCATACTTTTCATGCAAAATAAGCCCCTGTCTGTTTGACCATCACCTTTAGCGGAAATCCATCGTTCGACATGTCGCAACGCGTAGAAAAACTTGCCATCCTGTTTGCCGATATTTGTGGCAGCACATTGCTCTATGAAAATCTTGGCGACGATGCGGCGCGCAGGCTGATATTCCAGTGTATCAGCACCATGACCGACAAGATCTTCGCCTTTCAGGGCACGCTGATAAAGACCATCGGTGATGAAGTGATGGCCACTTTCCCTAGTGCTGAAGCCGCTTTTCATTCTGCCTGCGCGATAATGGCTGCGGTGGAGAGGGGCCAGCCCGGTGGCGAGAATCCCCTGCACATACGCATCGGCTTTAATTATGGCGAAGTTATCAAGGAGTCCGATGATGTATTCGGCAACACGGTCAATATCGCCTCGCGTGTCGAATCGATAACCAGGGCAGACCAGATCATGACGACGCAGGCCGTGTTCGACGCCTTGCCTGAAAATCTGCAGCGCCAATTGCGCCAGATCATGCGTGCCGACTTCAAGGGCAAGCATGACCTGCTTGATATATACCAGGTCGTGTTTGAGCAGGAAGACACGCTCTGCACCCGCATCGGCATGCCCGCATACCGCAAATCATCCGAGATGACGGATGAATTGATCTTGCGTTATCGCGGTGGCTCGATGCGGGTAAACAACAAATGCAGAAGCGTGGCATTGGGGCGTGACGATACCTGCGACCTGGTCGTATACAACGACCTTGCTTCGCGCCTGCATGTCCATATCGATCTGCGTTTCGGCAGATTCACCATCGTTGATCAAAGTACCAATGGAACCTATATACGTTTCAGCGACGGAAATGTGACGCACATCACCCGCGAGGAGGTATTCCTGCAGGGAAGCGGCCTGATCAGCCTGGGGCAATCATTTGCCGAAAACCCTTCCGATGTCGTCGAGTATTCGATACTGCCAGCCAATCCACTACACCGGCGTGCAAGTTAAGGCCGCTACTGTCACCCGCATCATTCGTCAAATACAGAACCGTCTTGGACAGCCTCCGAATACCGGCCCGCAATAAACGATTCGAACCCCAGTCGACAACATAACCGTGTTCCAGTCTCTCTACCAGCCGCCACGCGACTGCGGCCTCGACCTTGTTTATTGCGATGAATCGCTGCTGGTGGCGAACAAGCCCGCCGGACTGCTTTCGGTACCGGGACGCGGCATGGACAAATCGGACAGCATGGCGACCCGGGTGCAAAGGGAATTCCCGCACGCCCTCAGCGTGCACCGCCTTGACATGGGTACTTCAGGTTTATTGCTGTTTGCCCTGAACGCGGATATGCATCAACGGCTTTCGCGTTTGTTTCGCGAGCGAGCGGTAAAAAAATTATATCTGGCGATCGTCGCGGGTCGCGTCACGGCCAGTGCCGGCGAGATCGATCTGCCGCTGTCCGCCGACTGGCCGCATCGACCGCGGCAAAAGGTGGATCTTGCCGGCGGTAAACCATCGCTCTCGCGCTATAGCCTGCTGCAACACATCAACCGCCCCGTCGGCACTGATAAGCTTCGTGGCGAAGCGGACTTGGCAACCAGCCACGTCGGGCTTGAACCGGTGACCGGCCGAACCCATCAATTGCGGGTACACATGGCGGCCATCGGGCATCCAGTCGTCGGCGATCGGCTGTATGGAGAGCAATCATCCACTGGACGGCTACTGCTGCACGCCAGTGAGATACATTTCATCCACCCTTACAGCCAGATCATGCTGTCGTTAACCAGCGCAGTGCCGTTTTGAAGAACCACACACTGCAGCGAGGCTGTGCGCTCTGTTGCGGGTGTTATACTTCTGCCCGCCCAACTTCAACCGATTGATGTGACCTGCATGAGCCGATCTTTGCTGTTGCTGCCCGAGCCTGTTCCGGGTAGTAGCCACCCGATAACCGGTGTGGAATTGCGCTGCGTGCAGAGGCAGCCATGCCTGGCTTCAACAAACCCTTATCCCGTTTCGCATTAATTAACCATGCTCTCCCATCCTTCCGTCAAAGCGATGAATCACTTGCTCACCCAAAACAGTTGGGCATTGCCGCGTGTTGCGCGTTTCGCGGGCAAGACGGTCCGGTTCGATATCCCGCCGCTTTCTTTTGCCTGCACCATTGCCGACGACGGTTCGCTATGCAGCACCGATGACGCGTCCGGCGCCGACGCACTGTGCGTTATTCCGCTCTCGTTGTTGCCGCGCCTTGCCGTGAAGGATGAAAGTGCACATACCGAGATCATTACCGAAGGGGACGCGGAACTGCTCAAGGAGATATTCTTTCTTTCGCGCAACCTGAGCTGGGATGCCGCGGAAGACCTGAGCGGCTTCACCGGCGACATTGCGGCAGAGCGCATCGTGCGAACCGCGCACAGCGCTGGCCAAATGTTGCGTGACGCCGCTGCGAATCTGTCGCAGGCCGCGGCAGAATACCTGACCGAGGAACACCCGCTGCTGGCCAAGCCGCAACAAGTATCCGTATTCATGCAACAGGTGGATATTTTGCGTGACGACGTGGCGCGCCTTGAACAGCGCATCAATGCCCTCTCCCCCAATTCACCCCGCACAAACGCGAGAGGGCGTGACTAGCATGCGCATATTCCGTCTGCTCAAGATCGTCGTTGTGGTGCTGCGTTTCGGGTTGGACGAATTCCTGCTGGCGCATGCCCGGGTGCGCTGGATACGCATACCGCTCAACATGCTGCTGTTCCTGCGCAATACGTCCAAACCCCGTGCGGTGCGCTTGCGCCTTGCCCTGGAAAAACTCGGACCGATCTTCGTAAAATTCGGGCAGATGCTGTCCACTCGCCGTGATCTGATGCCCGCTGATATCGCCGACGAACTCGCCAAGCTGCAGGATCAGGTACCGCCCTTCCCTTCCGCGCAAGCCGTCGCATTGCTGGAAGCCGCCTATGGCAAGCCTCTGCACGAGGTATTTCAAACCTTCGAGGACACCCCCATCGCCAGCGCCTCGGTGGCGCAGGTGCATTTTGCGACGCTACCGGATGGTCGCGATGCCGCCGTGAAGATCCTGCGCCCCGGCATCACCCGCATCATCGCGCACGATGTCGCACTGATGAAAGTCGCAGCCGACCTGATCGAATGGTTGTGGGCGGATGGGCGCCGCCTGAAACCGCGCGAGGTGATCAGTGAATTCGAAAAGCATCTGGAGGACGAACTCGACCTGATGCGCGAGGCTTCCAACGGCAGCCAGCTTAGGCGCAATTTTGCCAGCTCCCCGCTGCTGCTGGTTCCCGAGATGTATTGGGATTATTGCAGCACCGGCGTGATGGTGATGGAACGCATGTATGGCATCCCGGTCAGCCAGGTCGATGAGCTGCGCAACGCCGGCGTGGATATTCCCAGGCTGGCCAAAAACGGCGTGGAGATATTCTATACACAGGTGTTTCGCGACGGGTTCTTTCACGCCGACATGCATCCCGGCAATGTGCAAGTTTCGGCAAGCGGTCAATATATCGCACTGGACTTCGGCATCATGGGCACGCTGACCGACACCGACAAGCATTACCTTGCGCAGAATTTCATCGCATTTTTCCGCCGCGATTACAAACGGGTCGCGGAGGTGCACATCGAATCCGGTTGGGCGCCGATAGACACACGCGTGGATGAGCTGGAAACAGCGATCCGCGCGGTGTGCGAGCCGATCTTTGACAAGCCGCTGCGCGAGGTCTCTTTCGGGCGCGTCTTGTTGCGCTTGTTCCAGACCTCGCGCCGTTTCGGCATCGAGGTTCAGCCGCAATTGGTGTTGCTGCAAAAGACGCTGCTCAACATCGAGGGACTGGGTCTGCAGCTCGACCCGGAACTGGACCTGTGGAAGACCGCCAAACCCTGGCTGGAGCGCTGGATGAGCGAGCAGGTCGGTTGGCGCGGCTTTATCAAGGCATTGCGTGCCGAAGCCCCGAACTACGCCACCGTACTGCCGCAACTGCCGCGCCTGCTGCACCGTTATCTGAGCAACGATGCAGCCGACCGCAATGACGAGTTGCTGCAAAAGATCCTGTTGCAGCAACAACGCTACAACACTTTATTGGCTCTGTTCAGCCTGTTGCTGGTGTGTCTGTTTGCCTGGATGATCTTTTATTTCTATGTAGACTGAAATCAGGTTT
>JBBQNH010000122.1:0-4907 GCA_038329705.1 Burkholderiales bacterium
GCGCAAAGATGAAATGCAAATGCTGAACAAGGTGCCGGAAGTGATGATCTTCTTCTGGATCATCAAGATCCTGTGCACCACCGTCGGCGAAACCGCCGCCGATTTTCTGAATGCTGATCTGAATTTTGGCCTGACCGGCACCTCCCTTGTGATGGGCGCCTTTCTCGCCATATTCCTGGCAATGCAATTGCGCAGCAGGAAATATATACCCTGGCTGTACTGGATCGTAGTCGTCCTGGTCAGCATCGTGGGAACGCTGATCACTGACAACCTCGTGGACAATTTCGGCATTGCACTCGAAACCACCACCATTGCATTCAGCCTGGCATTATTGGCAACGTTTTTGCTCTGGTATGCAAAAGAGAAAACCCTTTCCGTCCATACCATCGTCACCCGGCAACGCGAGTTGTTCTACTGGGCGGCCATTTTGTTCACCTTTGCGCTGGGTACGGCGGCCGGCGACTGGGTTTCAGAGGGCATGAGTCTGGGTTATGCATATTCGGCGCTGATGTTCAGCGGCCTGATCGGCATCGTCACCATCGCCTATTACGGCTTCAGGGCCAATGCGATCCTGGCGTTCTGGATCGCCTATATCCTGACCCGTCCGCTGGGAGCTTCTCTTGGCGACTACCTGTCTCAACCGGTCGATAACGGCGGAATCGGACTGGGTGCGGGTTACACGAATGCCGCATTCATGTCAGCCATTCTGGCACTGGTCGTCTATCTGACCGTCATCCGTAAAGATACAAAGGAAATCCTATGAACAGCAATACCTCAAACGCTATCAGCAAGGTCCCGGAGATCACGCTGATTTTCTGGCTGATCAAGATCCTGGCCACGACACTGGGTGAAACCGGCGGCGACGCGGTCTCCATGTCGATGAACCTGGGTTACCTTGTCGGAACAGGTATCTTCGCGACGATCTTTCTGGTGGCAGTGGCCGCCCAGATCAAGGCCAGGGGATTCCACCCGTTTCTGTACTGGACGACCATAATCGCGACCACTACAGTCGGCACGACGCTGGCCGATTTCGCCGATCGTTCCCTGGGGATAGGTTATGTCGGCGGTTCCACGTTGCTGTTTATCCTGTTGATGGCGTCTTTGGCCATCTGGCACCGGACACTGGGCTCGGTCTCGGTCGATACCGTCAGTTCGCCACGGGCGGAAATGTTCTATTGGGTGACGATCATGTTTTCCCAGACCCTGGGTACCGCACTTGGCGATCTGACTGCCAACACCGCCGGGCTGGGTTATGAAGGTGGTGCGATGTTATTCAGCGCATTGCTGTTACTGGTCGTTGTAGCGTACTACCGTAGCAGGATATCTCATACCGTATTGTTCTGGGCGGCGTTCATCCTCACACGTCCGCTGGGAGCGGTGGTAGGCGATTTCCTCGACAAACCCATCAGTGCCGGCGGGTTGGCGCTAAGCCGGTATTTTGCCTCGGCAGTACTTCTGATATTTATTGCGGCATGTATCATGATCTTCAAGCACAGACCGGCAAAACAGGCTCATTGACGTTTGACAAGATTATTTCTCCCGGTCAGAACGGCTCTTGCTGTGCCTGTGTTCATCATCGCTTACACTGTCCGTGGCACATACAAAATGGGATGAAACGATGCGTATTTTGCTGGTTGAAGACGATACCATGATCGGCGAGGCGGTCAGCACCGCGCTCAGGGACGCTGCTTACGCGGTGGACTGGGTAACCGACGGCACGGCAGCCAACAGTGTGCTCGAGCAAGGCGAACACCAGGCGGTGTTGCTCGACCTGGGCTTGCCCAGGCGTGACGGCATGGAGGTGTTGCGTCGTCTGCGCCAAAGGGGCAGCTCTGTACCGGTCATCGTCATCACTGCCCGTGACGGGGTAGACGACAGGATCAAGGGACTGGATTTCGGCGCGGATGACTATCTGGCCAAGCCGTTCGACGTCAACGAATTACTGGCTCGATTGCGGGCCGTTATTCGCCGCCAGGGCGGACAGGCGGCACCGCTGCTGTCCAACGGCACAGTGACGCTGGACCAGGCGACCCGCGAGGCACGTTGCGGGGATGTAGTGGAGCTGCTGAGTGCGCGTGAGTTTGCCTTGCTGCATGCACTGCTGTTGCGACCCGGCGCGATCCTTACACGTTCCGAACTGGAAGAACGCATCTATGGATGGAATGAGGAAGTGGAAAGCAATGCCGTGGACTTTCTGATCCACGGCGTGCGCAAGAAGCTGGGCGCGGATGTCATCAAGAATGTGCGCGGCGCGGGCTGGATGGTGGAGAAATCGGCATGAAACGGTCTCTGCAACGGCATCTTTCAATAGTATCTGCCAGTGTCATCCTGCTTGCCGGATTGGTCGCCGCGGTCGCTTCATTCAGTCTTGCCTATTCGGATGCGCGAGAACTCCAGGACGACATGCTGCGCCAGATCGCCAAACTCTCTGTCGATAGCGCGCCCGATTCACCGCTCACACAACAGGCAAATGTGAGCGGCGGCGGGATCACCGATCCGGAATCGCTGGTCTCGATATTCCATCTACCAAGTGACAGCGCACCCGTCTGGTTAAGGCGCGACCTGTCTACCGGAATGCACACCCTGGATACCGGCCCCGCTGAACAGCGGGTCTTTGTCAGCGAAGGAAAGGATGGCAGGCGCATCATCGTTTCGCAACCGACCGAGGTGCGCGATGAGATCGCCATCAATAGCGCATTGCGCACCCTGATCCCTTTACTGCTGCTGTTACCAATCCTGGTCTGGCTGATCACATACATCGTGCGCAGCGAGTTGGCACCGATCATGCGGCTGTCCGGAAACCTGGACAATCAGCCGGTCGCGCAGCCCCAACCCATCGACGACGCTGGCCTGCCCCGGGAGATCACGCCCTTTGTGCATGCGATCAATCGGCTGCTGGAAAGGGTGAATCACCTGATATCGCAGCAACGGCGTTTCATCGCCGATGCTGCGCACGAACTGCGTAGCCCGCTTACGGCATTGTCGCTACAGGCACAAAATCTGAAGAGTGCCGGTTCGCTTGAGATCGTGCACGAAAGGATCGTTCCGCTGCAGGAAGGCATCGAGCGCGCACGTCTTTTAACCGAGCAGTTGCTAAGTCTGGCCAGGACGCAATCCGCAGAAAACTCCGGTGCCCGAATCAACATTTCTGCCCTGGCTCGCGAACTGATCGCCGAACATCTGCCGCTCGCCGAAAAAAAGCGCATCGATCTGGGCATCGAGCAGGCCGACGCCTTATTCCTGTATGCCAACCCGGAGTCGTTACGCATGATCGTCAAGAACGCGCTTGAAAACGCGATAAAGTACACGCCGGAAGATGGCAAGGTCACGCTCAGACTGCTGACTGAAAACGATGATGCGGTCATCGAAATCATCGATAACGGCCCCGGTATATCGGTCGCCGAGCGCGAAAGGGTATTCGATCCGTTCTACCGGATACAGGATGCGTCAGTTGCGGGTAGCGGACTCGGACTGGCGATCGCAAGAGAAGCAGCTATCCGTCTGGGTGGAACATTAAGTTTGCATGAGGCGCCGCATGGTGGCGGCCTGGTTGTGCGTTACAGGCAGGCATTGAACAGGTCACCTATTTGAAACTGAAATCCCGTGCGTTTGTCTCCGGGTATCACTGTTCTTATCAGAATCGTGGAAACTATACTAAAATTGCAGTCCAGTGCTGAAATGGCAGTTCTCCATGCTGCCGGTGTCGGCATATCCGTTTCTCCAACTTTAAATGATCAACCTGGGTAAGCTTGAGCGCAAAATATCAAATGATAAACGTCACCATCAATGGCACATCCCGCCAGCTTCCTGATTCCACCAGTGTCGCCGGACTCATTGAAGAAATGGGATTGACCGGCAAACGCATTGCACTGGAACGCAACGGAGATATCGTGCCGCGCAGCCGATTTCCCGTGCAACAATTGGCGGATGGCGACAAACTGGAAGTGGTCGTAGCGGTGGGTGGCGGCTAGTCAATAATTTACAGCATCAATACAGGAAAACATATGAGCGACAAATTGATCATCGCGGGTAAAAGTTATCACTCACGCCTTTTGGTCGGCACCGGCAAATACAAGGATTTCAACGAGACCAAAACGGCGGTGGAAGCCAGTGGGGCCGAGATCATCACCATTGCGATCCGGCGCAGCAATATCGGCCAGAATCCCGGCGAACCGAGTCTGCTGGAGATACTGCCGCCGTCCAAATACACGCTGCTGCCGAATACCGCCGGCTGTTACTCCGCCGATGATGCGGTGCGCACCTTGCGTCTGGCGCGCGAACTGCTGGACGGACACAGTCTGGTCAAACTGGAAGTTTTGGGCGATCCGCAATCGCTCTATCCCAACGTGATCGAAACCATCGCGGCGGCCAAGACGCTGGTAGCGGAGGGCTTTCAGGTGATGGTCTACACCTCGGACGATCCGATCATCGCAAAACAGCTTGAAGATATCGGATGCGTGGCGATCATGCCGCTGGCCTCGCTGATCGGTTCCGGCATGGGCATACTCAACCCGTGGAACCTGCAACTCATCATGGAACGCGTGCAGGTGCCGGTGATCGTGGATGCCGGTGTCGGCACCGCATCGGATGCCGCGATCGCGATGGAACTGGGTTGCGACGGCGTGCTGATGAACACCGCGATCGCCGGCGCGCAACAGCCGGTGCTGATGGCATCCGCGATGAAGCAGGCCGTGGAAGCAGGCCGGTCCGCCTATCTGGCCGGGCGTATGCCGAAAAAACTATACAGCGCCAGCCCCAGTTCACCGACGGCAGGAGTCATCGGCTCCACACGCAGCTAATCCCAATGTCTGACAAGAACAATCCTTTGTAGGAGCGGGGGCAGCCCCCCCCACGCGCGGCCCGGGGCGGGCCGCGGGGACAAAAATAGCCCCACAGCCGACAATCAA
>JBBQNH010000123.1:0-4766 GCA_038329705.1 Burkholderiales bacterium
ATCAGCGTCGGCGTGAATGACGCCGGCGAGATGAAGGACACCGCAAAAAATATTCTGACCGGCGGAGAATTCGTGGTGAACCTGGTGACCGAGGAATTGTTCGATGCGATGAATATTTCGGCGGCGGATTTTCCGGAAGGAGAAAGCGAGCTGGCTGCGGCCAATTTGCATGCCGCGCCTTCTGTCAAGATCACGCCGCCGCGAATTGCTGAGTCGCAGGCCAGCATGGAGTGCAAGCTGCACAGTTCGCAATTGCTCGGTAAAAATACGCTGATCATCGGCGAGGTGGTGATGTTCCATGTGGCCGATCATTTGATGGGACCGCGCATGCATGTCAATAATTTCACGCCCATCGGCCGGCTCGGCTCGCCATCGGTCTACTGCCGCACCACCGACCGGTTCGATGTGACACGCATCAGTTATGCGGAATGGGCGCGGGATAACAAGTAGTCTGGATAGTGATGAATCATGAGCACCTGGAACTGCTGGTCACCCGCGAGATGCCTTATGGCAAATACAAGGGCCGTGTGATCGCCGACCTGCCCGGCAACTATCTCAACTGGTTCGCGCGCAAGGGTTTTCCGTCAGGCGAGCTGGGACAATTACTGGCGCTGATGCATGAGCTGGACCACAACGGTTTGTCGTCACTGCTCGATCCGCTACGCAAGCGGTGAAGCTTCGTTGAAAAGCCAAATGTAGGAGCGGGCCATGCCCGCGACCCTTCGACAAGCTGATAGAACTACTAGCCATCTGACTAAGCCAGCAAACAACGCCGGCAAAGTCATTGGTTATCAGGGCGAACGGGATATTTTGGTGGCGGGGCTTCACCTGCAAGGAGTGCGCCGTGGTTGTATGGGGCTGAGGCCCCGACATCACACGCAGGGCCCGCTCCCACAAAAGCGCCGAACGCGGAGTCAGTTCAAATAAAACAAATGGTTAGCCTAAGGCGGGTATGTGATTGTGCAGGAAGCGTATAATGCCGACTGAAAGCTCGGGAAGCTTGATTCCCTAACACGAATGAAGATGAGATTAGAAAATTGACGACGATTAGTTTTGCAGATTTACAGTTGGCCCCGGAAATCCTCAAGGCGCTGACCGAGTCCGGTTACACCACACCCACCCCGATCCAGGCACAAGCCATCCCTTTGGTGCTGGAAGGCAGCGACCTGATGGCGGGTGCGCAGACCGGCACCGGCAAGACTGCCGCGTTCGCGCTGCCGCTGCTGCAGAAATTATTGCCGCATGCCAGTTCCAGCACTTCGCCGGCGCGCCACGCGGTGCGTGCCCTGATCCTGGTGCCGACACGCGAGCTGGCGATCCAAGTGGAAGAGAGCGTGAAGGTCTATGCCAAACATACCAAGCTGCGTTCGCTGGTGGTGTTCGGCGGGGTGGATATCAAGACGCAGACGCCGACCCTGAAACGCGGGGTGGAGATACTGGTCGCGACGCCGGGCCGCTTGCTGGATCACATCGAGATGAAGTCGGTGCAACTCGGCCAGGTGCAGATACTGGTGCTGGACGAGGCGGACCGCATGCTGGATATGGGCTTCATGCCCGACCTGAAGCGTATCCTGGCGCTGTTGCCGAAGCAGCGGCAGAACCTGATGTTCTCCGCGACGTTCTCGAACGAGATCAAGAAACTGTCTGCGGAGTTCCTGACCCATCCCAAGCTCATCGAGGTGGCGCGCAGCAACGCCACCGCCGAGAACGTCACGCAAAAAGTCTATCTGGTCGACCAGGCCGACAAGCATGTGTTGCTCGCGGAACTGTTGCGTGGCAGCGACGCATCGCAGGTGCTGGTGTTCACCAAGACCAAGCTCACTGCCGGCCGACTCGCCAAGCAGTTGCAGAAGGAGGGCGTCGCCGCCGACGCGATCCACGGCGACAAGACACAGCTGGAACGCATGCAGGCGCTGGAAGCATTCAAGAACGGCAGCGTCACCGTGCTGATCGGCACCGATGTCGCCGCGCGCGGTCTGGATATCGATCAGTTGCCGATGGTGATCAACTACGAGATACCCAGCGCGCCGGAAGATTATGTGCACCGCATCGGCCGCACCGGCCGCGCGGGCGCATCCGGCAAGGCGATCTCGCTGGTATCTCCGGAAGAAGTGCGCTATCTGAGCGAGATCGAGAAGCTGATCAAGAAGGAGATCGAAAAGGAAACGGCGGTGGTGCCGCATGCTTCGCGAACCAGATCACCGCGCGCCGAACATGCAGAGCGTAGCCACGCGCCCAGAAGCGAACATGCACCGCGTGCACCCCGTGCGGAACATGCGGAGCGCAGCCACCGTGCTACCTCACCGAAGAAAGCCCATGATCCGTGGTTCGACAAACCCTACGAACCCACCAGTGGCGCAGCCGCCCCGGAGAAACAGCCCGAGCAGGCCAGCAACAAACCCAAAAAGCAGGTCGCGGCGATATTCCAGCGGCGGCAGAGTTAAGGAAAAACTTGTAGGAGCGGGCCATGCCCGCGACCCTTCGACAAGCTCAGAGCGAACGGGAATTTTTGTCGTGGGCAACATCCGCAAGAGGTACGCAGTAGATGTAAAGGACTGAAGCCACACAACTCACACAGTCCGCTCCTACACAACCCATTATTCTACGAAGAGCAACTCACCTCGATCTGTCGCGCCCAATCCGGCGGCGTGGCAGCGTAACTCTCCATTCCCGGTTGTTCGTCGAACGGCTTGCCCAGCAACACCAGCAGGCGGTCGATCTCACTGTAATCTTTATGCTGCTCCGCCTTTTCGATCGCGTTCTGTGCGAGGTAGTTGCGCAGGATGTATTTCGGATTCACAGCATCCATGCGCGCCTTGCGTTCGCCGTCCATTCCCGCTTGTTGTTGCAATCGCGCACGGTAGGCGGCGGCCCATGCGTCGAATGCCGCGCGGTCGATGAACCGGTCGCGCAACGTGTCGTTGGCCGCATCGGCTGACGTATCGAAATTTCCCAGGCTGCGAAACAGGTTGGTGTAATCGATCTGGTTGGCGTGCATCAATTCCAGCAGCGAGCCGATCAATTGGATATCGTCGTCAAGGATTTTTTCCAGTCCCAGTTTTGCGCCCATCAATTCCGCGTAGTGCCGGTGATAAGCCGGGGCATAGCCGTCCAGTATTTCATGCGCCTGTTCGCTGGGGATCAGCGGCGACAATGCCTGGGCCAGGCAGGCGAGATTCCACAGGCCGATCTGCGGTTGCTGGTCGTAAGCGTAGCGCCCGCGGGGATCGGAGTGGTTGCAGATGTAACCGGGGTCGTAATTTTCCATGAAGCCGAACGGGCCATAGTCGAAGGTCAGCCCGAGTATCGACATGTTGTCGGTGTTCATCACGCCATGCGAAAAACCGACAGACTGCCATTGCGCCATCAGTTTTGCAGTGCGCCGGGTGACTTCGTTCAGGAACAGCTGGTACTTGTCGCTTGAATTTATTTCTGGGTCGCCGACGAGATCGGGGAAGTGTCTGGCGATGACATAGTCGGCGAGTTCGGCGATCTGTTTATGCTGGTCGCGATAGAAGAATACCTCGAACGAGCCGAAGCGCACATGCGAGGGCGACAGGCGGGTGAGTACTGCGGCGGTCTCGATGCGCTCGCGATAGACTTCCTCGTCACTGCCGGTGATGCACAGTGCGCGACTGGTCGGTATGCCCAAGCCATGCATCGCTTCCGAACACAGGTATTCGCGAATGCTGGAGCGCAGCACGGCACGACCATCACCCTGGCGCGAATAGGGTGTGATGCCGGCGCCCTTGAGCTGCACATCCCATAATTCGCCGGCGCGATTGCGTATCTCGCCGAGCAGGATCGCGCGTCCGTCGCCCAATTGCGGCACGAAGTGGCCGAACTGATGGCCGGCGTAGAGCATCGACAGGGGTTCGGCGCCAATCAACAAACGGTTGCCGGTGAAGTGCTCGGAGAAGTCGGCCCGCGATGCTTCAGCGCTGTCCATATCGATCAGTTGCGCTGCATTCGCATTGAAACTGACCAGATAGGGGTCGGGCAGCGGTGTGGGGTTTAGACGGCTGTGAAAACTTTCCGGCAGGCGCGCGAAGGTGTTGTCGAAGTTGAGTTGTTCCAGATTTTTCATGTGGGAGATCGCGTTGGAAAAGAGCGCACTGAAATCCAGGTTTTGCCATACCCCCATTGCGTGCGTTGAGCATGTTGAAGTTGTAGGAGCGGGTCATGCCCGCGACCTTTCGACAAACTCAGGGCAATGGGATATTTTGGTCGCGGGCATGGTCCGCTCCTACAGCAAACCGGCTTGGTCGGTATAACGAATTAGTATATGTCTTGCAGGTCAAACGCAGCCGGTCGGTTTCGGCAGGCCGCCATATTTGGTGATGGGTTTCATCGGACCGGTCATCCACAGATCGAACACTTCCTTCTGGTCCTGCTCGATGTATTTGACGAATTTGCGGATCGGCGGTACTGAACCGAACTCTTCATAGTACTCGCGCGCTTTCATGATTTGCGCCCACTTCTCATCGTTCAACTCGTAATTGTCGGCCTCGGCCATGGCCTTGGCGATCTCCGGTGTCCAGTCGTCCATGCTTTCCAGATAGCCGTCGCCATCGCGTGTAGGGATTTCCATTTGATGTGCTCCTAAGTCGAATATTGAATGGGGTCAATGATAATAAACCCGAGTTAATTGGTCAAGTAATGAATCTGCATGATGGCGCGGTTACAATGGCGAATGCTTGATAAATCGACGACTTCAGGACATTGTAAATGACGAAAAAGGTTTCAGTAGTATTTGTGTGCATGGG
>JBBQNH010000124.1:0-4680 GCA_038329705.1 Burkholderiales bacterium
GGGTCATTGCACTTTCGACACGATGACCAATCCGCGCGGCTTGCCGCTGGTCGTGTCCGTGGTGGCGAGCGCCTGTTGCAGGAGGCTGATGCTGACCCATGCCGGCGGATATTTGTACTTGGCCACATCGAGGATCAGCACACTGTCGGATTGCGCATCATAGGCCGCCAATGCCGACCAGTGGCCGCCGCCAACCTGTCCGAGTGTGCCGCGAAAATAATTGGCCAGTACGAAACGGTCGTCGTCCCCCAGCGCCTTTTTAAGCAGAGTGCGCAGGCCTTCCTCGGTGAAGGTATCGCCGGCGATGGAGATCGCCGTGACGCCCTCGCGCGACAACGTCGCAGCCATCTCTTCACGTGTCATGCCCATTGCCAGCACGGTCTTTGCGCTGATGACTTTTTCGACCTCCGGAGTGAAGAAATTGGTTTGGGTGAAGTAGGCGTAGGGCGCATAGGTCGGGTCGACCGGCTTGGCGATCGGCATCGCGTTGAGCACGGTGACCGCGCTGGCAACGGAGCAATATGACTGGGTGATCTGTGCGGCGAAGTTCGGCGCCAGTTGCCAATAATCCGCATCGGCAGGGATGCGGGCGCGCAGGGCCTTTCCTTCCGCCGAGTCCCAATAGACGACGGTGGGTTGTGCGAATACCGACTCGGCAGCCGGTTCCTGGGCAAAAGCCGGCGCAATAAAAGCCGTTGAAACGAATGAATATATAAGTACAGTGTATAGAAGGTTCTTCATGATCTGCCTTTCCGTTGTTACACACGCATCACAGCGAAATCAATGTTCAGCGGAACACGATGGTCTTGTTGCCGCACACCAGTACACGATCTTCCACGTGAAAGCGCAAACCGCGTGACAGCACGGTCTTCTCGATGTCGCGCCCGTAGCGCACCAGGTCTTCCACCGTATCGCCATGATCGATGCGCACCGTGTCCTGCTCGATGATCGGGCCGGCATCAAGTTCGTCGGTGACGTAATGGCAGGTTGCACCGATCAGCTTGACGCCGCGCCGGTAGGCCTGATGGTAGGGTTTCGCGCCGACAAAGGAAGGCAGAAAGCTGTGATGGATGTTGATGATACGGCCGGGATAGCGCTGGCACAATGCGGGCGGCAGGATCTGCATGAAACGCGCCAGCACCATGCAGTCGCCGCCATGCTGGTCGTATAGTGCGGTGATCCTGTCAAATGCGGCGGCTTTGTCTGTGCCGTTATTTTCGGACATGCCGACATGGACGAACGGGATGCCGTGCCACTCGACGTAGCTGCGCAGGTCCTCGTGGTTGGAGATCACGCAGGGGATGTCCACCAGCAACTCGCCGCTGCGCCAGCGGTGCAGCAGATCGTTCAGGCAGTGGTCCTGTTTGCTGACCAGGATCACCAGGCGCTTCTTGAGCGCCGAATCGGACAACTGCCAGGTCATGCTGAATTCCTGCGCCAGCGGGGCAAAGCGGCGACTGAATTCGTCGGCTTCGAACGGCAGCGAATCGGCGCGTATCTCCTGGCGCATGAAGAAGCGCTGCGCTTCCTGCTCGGTGTGATAGCTCGCCTCGATGATGAAGCCGCCATGCTGCGCGATAAAACCGCTTACTGCCGCGATGATGCCTGCCCGGTCGGGACAGGAGATGGTCAGGGTATAACGCCTGCTATTGTTCATGCGGAAGTTCCTGTGGGGGTTGCGGTGATCCTGGCGTGAGGCTATATCGGATTGCCGTCAGCGTCGAGATAGAATTCGTTCAGGGCGCGTTCCACTTCGGCCATATGGGTGAGTGCCGGGCCGCCGCCCATCATGATGGCGATGCCGCAGACATCCATGATCTCTTCCAGTGTCACGCCGGCCTGTTTGCAGGCGCGGATGTGCAGCCCGATGCAGTAGTGGCATTGCTGGGTCAGTGCCATGCCAAGCGCGATGCGTTCCTTTTCCTTTTTGTCCAGCACGCCGGGGTGCATCGCTTCGCCCATGAATGCCTGGATCTTGCCCATCAGCTTGGGACGATATTCGGTAAGCAGTTGCAGGCCGCGATGGGCATGTTCCAGAACCTTGCGCTCGCTGTCGGAGCCTTTTGCTTTGTGGGGATCGGACATGCGATGTCTCCTTGGGTCGGTGCCGGCGATTGTAACTAAAATCATCGCATGTATATACGAATCTATCCCAGCGTGACGCGATCACCGGGCCAACACGCCCCCAGTCTGGGGGATGCGCCAAACAAGATATTTTCACGTCTTCACTTTATAAACAGCGTCGTGTTGATAGTACAATGATGCAACGCGTCAGATCGAATTGGAATCCAAAATGAACAGTGTATCGAATCCGTTTATTCGCCTATGGACAATCGTCCTCTTGCTGTCCGGTTGTGCCTCTGTGCCGCAACATTTGACCGATGAGAACAAAAGCGGGATCAGGAACATCGCTATTGTTTCGCTTGTTCCGGACAGCGTTCATTTTGACAAGATCGGGATCATCTCCACTTCCAACGTATACACAGCGTTCGATATGGGCAGCAGGGTGAATGACAGTATCCTGTACGTGGCCAAAGGCAGGGTCGCAAAGTCATATCCGGGCTGGAACGTCAAAAGTATCGACTATGATCGTGCCGTACTTCTGGAAAAAGCGGGTTCAACGATCGGATTTAGCGCCGCAGGCGCGAAGGAAGCTTTTGCCGAACTGGTCCGCACCAACGACCTTGATGCGCTGCTGGTTGTACGGGCTGCCGCCGACAAGGCAGATACTGCGCAACAGGGCCCCCGGGAAAATTTCCTGGATGAAGGTATGAACGTATTGCTGAAAAATAACAGCCTCAACGGCGACATGAGGCTGGAGATACGCGGAAACTTGAGCGTTACCGTGATCGGCAAGCAAGGCGAAGTGCTGGCTGTGGGCACCTTACCGGCCAAACTGGACAAGGCCGGGGCGCTGCAACCCGATGACTATGACGTAAGTGCCGACATGAAACACAACCACCGGCCCGCCGTTTTGGAAAAGCTGGAAGGGCCGGTTATTGCAGTTCTGTCAAACAGGCTTAACCTTTGCTTTGATACGCTGGGATTTGTGGATGGTTCTGACCCGGAAACCCAGCACGTCAATGTCGTTGTGCAACCCACTGCCGCGATAGGCTCCGATGAAAAGTCTCACGGGCAGGCAATACCGGCGGCAGATGCATTCGAGCAATGCTTTGCGAGGTGCAGGCAGTACACCGATCGCAGCAAAGAGCAATGCTTTGATGCTTGCAACAAGTGACCGGCAATCCTTTGCTTCTACAATCCTGCGTAGCGTCTAGCCAGGGATGAAGCATCCCTCCATTTCATCCCGGGTTAAATCAGTTCCGGGAAGGCTTTTGCCGGGTGTACTTCAGTTTGCAGAGGCGATCTGGAGTCGTTCCTTGATGCAGTCGCTGTCACCTACCTCATAGTCGCGGCAGATCATCGGTCGACGCTGATAGATCGCGCACAGCTTGGTGTCCCTGTCCAGGGCGGCGCACCAGCCATCGCCGAGGCGCGCCATTACCCATCCACCCCACCGGTCCTGTTCCGTCAATTCGGGCGGAATGTCGTCTTCTCCCATCAGCATCACTTCCAGCCGGCAGCAGCAGGCTTCGCAAGTGGAGCAGGATACCGCCGGGCTATTGATGGCCAACCTGCCACGCCCCGTCGCGATAAATCACTGCATCGTCCAGGATGACGGTCTCGGTGATGGCAAATACATCTACATGATGTTTGGCCGCAGCCTTCCTGATGTTGGGCTTGTTGTAGATGCCGTGTTTGGCGCCCAGCGACAGATGTATGCCGCACATCCGTTCGAAGGTCCCGATATCACTGACGATCCTGTCCTGCGTCAAAGCCCGATTCAATCCCAGTCCCAGTTCGCGCAGCCAGATTTCACCCTCGTCGGCGCGGATATTGGCAAGCACCCGGTCGAACTCGGGCGTGGAATCCAGGGTATCGGTTACGCGCCCTTTGTTGACTACCAGCGTGATGGGCTGCGCGGGTTTGTTGACCGTAAACTCGGTATCGCCAAAAAAGCAGATTTGAACACGGCCGTGCACTGCTTCGAGGTCCTTTGATTCGGTGAACACCTCGCCAATGGGAAACTGACCGCCGATATTTTGCATGTTGCGGTAATCGCCGACATTCAGTTTGGCGGATTCGAATCCCGACGGGAAAATCAATCGTTCACCGCCGCTGTCGATGATGCCCACCCGCGCGTTATCGATGAGTGTCTTCAGGGCGTTGCCCACCCCGCGGAAATAGGCCGGATCGTAGGCCAGCGAGTCCAGGTAGGTGAGCACTTCCTTTCCTTGCATAGCAGCCAGATGAGGGTGTTCGATCACTTTTATCGCACGCTTGAAGAGCTCGACACGGATACGGAATGCGTTCAGACGAAAGCTGCTGGACTGGATCAAAATCACAAGATCGCCGGGTGATAGTTGTGCGAATGCGGTGAGTACGGTTTCCGGCACACTGCTGTCGAATTCGATGAATAGCGCGTTTGGCAGGCAGTGCCGGTAGGCTGCGGTGAGTGCGACCGACAGATTGCATTGTCCATCCCAGACCACGATCGCGGAGCGCGCTGGGGTGTGCTCGATGGCCAGCGACAGGATGTCACGCAGATGCTTGCCGGCGCTGTCGATTGCTGTTGCGGGGATTGGGGTTTGCGTATTTATAAGGCCATGCCCTGATCGC
>JBBQNH010000125.1:0-4392 GCA_038329705.1 Burkholderiales bacterium
CACGATCTCGCGCCGCCCCAGACTGTCGGCCAGCAGCAGCACGCGGCCGTTGTAGCTTTGCAAAAAATTCTGGAACGCCTGGGTCGGGATATCGGCGCGGCGATTCACCGCGATGTCGGGAACGGGGGCGGTAGGGCAGGGTGTCAGTGTCGCGCCACTGTCGTCAGCGACGATGTCCAGCCTGGCAAAATCCTTGACGCGAATATAGAACTGCTCCGCATCGAGGAACAGTTCCCCGGGTTCCAGCAGGGGGCGTTGCGGGTCGCCCCTGAGCAGGTTATAGCGCGACGCGGCGTCCCTGGCAAAGTCGGCGATGGCGGCATTCACATCGTGGTGCAGGCACAGCGTCGTATCCTTGGGCAGATAGTCGAACAGCGTAGCGGTGCGCTCGAAGAACAGCGGCAGGTAATATTCGATGCCCGCCGGTGCGTTACCCTTGCTGACATTCTTGTAGATGTGCGACCGGGAAGGATCGCCCTCGAAACGTTCGCGGAAATTCTGGCGAAACAGCGACTGGCCGGCATCGTCGAGCGGGAACTCGCGCGCGGGCAGCAAGCGGATCTCAGGCACCGGATACAGGGTGCGCTGGGTGTCCACATCGAATGTGGCGATGGTCTCGATCTCGTCGTCGAACAGGTCGATGCGATACGGCAGCACGCTGCCCATCGCAAACAGGTCGATGATGCCGCCGCGCACGCAAAATTCACCGGGCGACAGCACTTGTTGCACATGGCTGTACCCGGCAAACGCCATTTGCTCGCGCAGTTTAGCCAGGTCGAGTTTTTCGCCGCGCTTGAGAAAGAAGGTAAAGGCGGCCAGGTATGCCACCGGCGGCAGCGGGTACAGCGCGGTGGTCACCGGCACCACCAGCACGTCGCAGGACTGGCTGCGCATATGATGCAGGGTGGCCAGCCGCTCGGAGATCAGGTCTTGATGCGGGGAGAAGTGATCATAGGGCAGGGTTTCCCAGTCGGGCAGCAGGTGCACGCGAAGTTCCGGACCGAAGAACGGGATTTCTTCCACCAGCCGCTGTGCTTCCTGTGCATTGGCGGCAATCACGACAAGCGGGGTTTTTCTTTCGGCATATTGCGCCAGCGCCAGCGCGTCGGACGAGCCGGTCAATCCGGTATAGCGGGGGCGGGAATGGGAAGATGAAAAAAGCATAACAGGTGCGCCCAGGATGATTTCAGCTCAGCAGCGCGGATGGATTATATCGGATGCGTTTGGTTTTTGCCGATTCCGCTACAGGCGGAACTGATTTAAAAGCGGTTGAGGGTTTCGATTGTATATTTTTACGCGGCTCAGAACTGGTCTTTGTTGTCCGGTGAATAGTGTTCAAAGAGGATGTTGTTTTTGCCGCTATTCTTGACTTTGTACATCAGGGCGTCGGCAAGCCTGATCGCCTCATCGAAATTGGCCGGTGCCGTGTCGAACGAGGCCACGCCGATGCTGAAAGTGACCGGCCAGTGGTGTTTTTGCATGGCCTGGTCCAGATTTTCCTTGAGTTTGTTGAGGGCGGACCGTGCACCGCTCTGGTTGGTTTCCGGCAAGGCGATGGCAAATTCATCGCCGCCCAACCGTGCTGCCATTTCGGTTCTGCGCAGTGATTTCTGGAGTATCTCGCCTATGGTTATCAATACCCTGTCCCCTTCGCTGTGTCCGTCCAGATCGTTCACCTGCTTGAAATTATCCAGGTCGATATAGGCGAGGGTTGCCGGCCTGCCATGTCGGGCAGACAGTTCGAACATGTTTTCCGCCATTTCGACAAATCCGTGCCGATTCATCACGCCGGTAAGGTTATCGGTACGTGACAGGCTTTTTTCATTGTTTGATTGGATCTTCAGCAGTCTCAGGAATTGAGCCGCAATCAGGAACAATACCACCCTTACACCCGTATTCCAGTAAGGGATCAGGGGGTGGCTGAACCTGTGTCCGGAATAGACAGTGTCGATCAGGAACCAGATCAAGTTGGAAAGAAGCGCGAAATAAACACCTTGGCGATAACTGCCGTACCAGGTTGCCATGGCAATGGGCACCAGAAAAAACAAAGAAGTGGATATTTCATATCCCGCCAAATAGTCTGCTACCGAAATGAGGATGAGCAGCAGGAATGCGATCACCCTTATCTCTCTTTGAGAGCGTTGGGCAAGCGCTTTATCAATCTGGCGAAAATATTTTTTCATGGTTTTCTTGCATGCAGTGGGGCATTGTAGCAAGGGTAGACACAACGCGTGGCACCTGTCTGATATATTCCATTACAATCACGCCCATGACTGAATTTCACGCTTTGGTTCCCGCTGCCGGATTCGGCGCGCGTATGGGGAACGAATTACCCAAACAGTACATGCCGCTGGCTGGGCGGCCGATGATCGCGCACGCGCTGGATACGCTGTGTTCCAGTCCCGATATTGCCACGGTGTTCGTGGTGCTGACACCCGATGACAAGCTGTTTCACGGCTACGACTGGACGGTTTTCGGCGACTAGATGCAGCCGCTGTTCTTCGGCGTCAATTTGCGCACGATTTCGGTTCTGAACGGACTGATCGCTTCCGAACTGGAGCCGGACGACTGGGTGCTGGTGCACGATGCGGCGCGTCCCTGCCTGACGCAGGCGCATTTGGCCAAATTGATCGCCGGGTTGCGCGACGATGCGGTGGGTGGTGTGCTTGCCGTGCCGGTGGCCGATACGCTGAAACGCGCCAGTGACGATGACCGCATCCTGCGCACCGAGAACCGGGAACGCTTGTGGCAGGCACAAACCCCGCAGATGTTCCGTGTTGGCCTGCTGGCACAGGCCTTGCGGCAGTCCGGCAGCTTCACCGACGAAGCATCGGCGGTTGAGGCGCTGGGCCTGCAGCCCAAACTGGTGTTGGGCGAATCATCCAACTTCAAGGTGACCTATCCGCAGGACATCCTGCTTGCGGAATTGCTGCTCACTCAACAGGGAAAATGAATATGCGTATCGGTCAGGGTTACGATGTGCATCAGCTGGTCGCAGGGCGCAAGTTGATCATCGGTGGTGTGGATATTCCTTACGAAAAAGGACTGCTTGGTCACTCCGATGCGGACGTCCTTTTGCACGCGATCAGCGATGCGCTGCTCGGTGCGGCGGCACTGGGCGACATCGGGCGGCATTTCGCCGACAGCGACGCGAAATTCAAGAATATCGACAGTCGCATCCTGTTGCGCGAAGCGCTGCATCTGGTGCGCGGGCAGGGCTTTCGCGTCGGCAACGTGGATGCCACCATCATCGCCCAGGCACCCAGGATGGCAGCGCATATCTTCCAGATGGTCGAGAACATCGCGTCCGATCTGCGTGTCGAGCGCAGCGCGGTCAACGTCAAGGCAACTACCACTGAAATGCTGGGCTTTGCCGGACGCGGCGAAGGCATCGCGGCGCAGGCGGTGGTACTGCTGCTTGCCGAATGAAAGCAGAAAAACAATTGTCCACGAAATACACGAACTTCACGAACAAGTACAAACACAGACCAGTGAGCCCAACAGGTAAATTTCTGAACGAATCAGGCGCTAGTCTTTATTTCGTGCCTTTCGCGTATTTCGTGGACTTATTCCGGTTTTTAAAATGAACATCCTCGCGCTCGATACCTCCACCGAATATTGTTCTGTTGCACTCTGGCAGGATGGTGCGGTCACCGAACGTTGCGAACTGGCCGGGCAAAAACACTCCGAGCTGTTGATCGGCATGCTTGATGCGCTATTGCATGAGTCCGGTGTGAGGCTGACGCAAATCGATGGCATCGCGTTCGGCAAAGGTCCGGGCTCGTTCACCGGCGTGCGCATCGCTTGCGGCGCGACACAGGGTCTTGCATTTGGCGCGAATCTTCAGGTGACAGGGATATGCACACTGGAAGCATTGGCCGAAGCATCCGGCAAACCTCGCGTGATCGCCGCGCTGGATGCGCGCATGGGCGAGGTCTACCATGCTGCCTATGAGAGGCAGAGTGGGGTATGGGTTACGGTCAGCGAGCCTTGCCTGTGCAAGCCGGAAGATGCACCACCGGTGACGGGTACAGATTGGTTCGGCACAGGCAGCGGTTTTGCCGGGCATGGCGAAACATTGAATCAACGATACGCCGGACAATTGTTAGGGATAGCCGGCAACGTGGTGCCGCAGGCCGCGGCCATTGCCGCACTCGGTGCAGCGCAATTTGCGCTCGGGCACGGTGTGGATGCCGCAGAAGCGTTGCCGCTTTATTTGCGCGACAAGGTGGCGCTGAAAACCAGCGAAAGAGTACCGCGTCAGGGATAACCGGCGATGCGTGTGATGACACTGGATGACGTGGAAGCGGTGTTCGCCATCGAACAGTCGGTGCAGGGCTATCCGTGGACACGCGGCAATTTCACCGATGCGTTGAACAATGGCTATGTTTG
>JBBQNH010000126.1:0-4380 GCA_038329705.1 Burkholderiales bacterium
ATTTTGGCTGGACGTGCAATGTCAACCAGATGAAAACCGAACTGGCATTCATGAAAAAACGGGGACATGATGTGTTGGAGTTGCCGACAGGACAGGGATTGGTGATCAAGCACGCTTGATCGATATTTGAATTACCAAAAGCGACTTCGTTGGGGGCTGCCCGGCAGCAAATGCCGTTAGTAGTGAACTTGTTGAACCACGAACGACAAATGACCAAATGAACTTCGCCGGTGGTAGACCGGCAACTAGTCACTTTTTCTTGCGTCGCCAAGAAAAAGTAACCAAAAAGAAGGCGACCCCGGTTTCCCGCGCCTTCGGCGTTCCCTGCGTTGCTCAACTGGTCAGGCGGCTGCGGAACTCGCGCTTCGCGCTCAGACAGTCCTCGCCGACATCCCCTGACCAGCCTGCGCTACTCGGCGGCGCACAGGGGAATGAAAAACTGAAGGTGTTGTGTGCGCTGTGCGCACGATTATTTTGTCCCCAGCATAGCGTGTGCTACGCTGGTTATAGTGGGAGCGGCGTAAAGGTAAAAGGCAAGAACTGACTCCGGAATTACTCCAAATGAGAGTCGATTGGAATATGTGAACTCACGGAAATATTGAGAAATTTATCTATGGAGCGCAATAGTTGAAAAACGACCGATTGTGGAGCGCTGCATTGGCTTTGGCTACTGGTGAGCTAGATGCAAGGGGGCGGCTGCGAATTGCTTGTGAGATTGTTTCGAAGATGCATCCATCCGAATTAACCGTCCAACAGCAGAAAATATTGGACGAGATTCTTAGCGAAGCTCAGCGATATCCCGCAATCAGAAATAACAGCGGCGATGTAATTGAAGATGCCTTTACGCAGACAGCAAAACGAACACAGAACAAAACAGCAGCAAAGCTAGCCAAAAAGTTGTTCGACTTGCATATGGACGTGAATTGTTTGTATAAATAACGCTTGGACACTTATGAGGTATTGCGGGCATAAAATGCTTAATTTAATTTTAATGATGCTGGCTCTGTTTAGTAGTAGTGCAATGGCGGATGGTGCATACCAACAATATACGTGCAGCAACTATAATGACATGCACTCCTGTTCCGGCTCGTGCATCAAACAAGAATATACTTTGGATTTCAAAGTGAACCCGTCGAACTCAACTGTGATCAAGATTTTTTTTGAAAACGGCAAACAATCAAACTCAGTTGTTCTAGACAAGTGCAAAGTCGTTGATAACGACAATTGGGATTGCAGCTCTTCTTTTACTAGTGGCCAATCTATGATAGAGAGCGAGCATCGATTGGCCAATGGTATTTTTACAGCGGGACAGAGCGTCGTGAATACCGTTGATTTTTCAAGACGCGCTCTTGGTGATTATTACTGCGCAAAGAAGAAAGGTTTCTTAAACTTCTTTGACTAGACAAAGGAACCGCGAAACGTTGGCAAAACGGCGAAGATTACTTTTCTTGGCAAGACAGGAAAAGTGACTAGCTGTCGGGCTACCCCCGACAAACTCTTCGCACAAAACTAAATCTTCCTGACAAATACCTTCGATTTCCGCTGGAAGTTATACAGCGACTTCTTCTGCGCGGGCAGCGCCGAGACATCGCTCTCGACGAAGCCGCGTTCGATGAACCAGTGCGCGGTGCGCGTGGTGAGCACGAACAGTTTCTTCATCTTCTGCGACTTGGCAACGGAGATCATGTGGTTGAGGATGACTTCGCCGTAACCGTGATTACGGCTCTGCATCTCCACCGCAAGGCCGGCCAATTCCGCGGCGGCTTCGTCGGGGAACGGGTATAGCGCGGCGCAGCCGACGATGCGGTGGTCGTGTTCCAGCACCACGAAGCGGTCGATCTCCTGCTCCAGCAATTCGCGGTTGCGCCTGACCAGGATGCCTTGTTCTTCGAGCGGTTGCAGCAGTTTGAGAATGCCACCGATATCATCGATCGAGGCATCGCGCAGGGTATTGAGCGTGCTCTCAACCACCATGGTGCCGATCCCGTCATCGCTGAACAGTTCTTTCAGTACCGAGCCATCGGTGTGACGGCTGATCAGGTGGGTGCGTGCCACGCCGGCCTCGCAGGCCCGAATCGCGCAGGGGAGGAACATGCTGACGTCATCTGTCAGTTTCTTTTTGCGCGATAGAACTTCCTGTGCCTGGTCGATGGTGAGTTCTTTGAGTAGCACGCCCTTCTTGTCATGCACGCCGTCGCTGTCCATCAGGAACACCAGCTTGTCGGCATCAAGGGCGATGGCAGTGGCGGTGGCGACATCTTCCAAAGTGACATTGAATACTTCGCCGGTGGGTGAATAGCCGAGCGGCGAGAGCAGCACGACCTCACCGAAGTCCATGCGATCGTTGAGCGCGGCGACATCCACCTTGCGTACGCTGCCGGTGTGCATCAGGTCCACGCCATTGATGATGCCGATGGGTTGAGCGGTGATGAAGTTGCCACCCGCCACGCGGATGTCTGCATTGGCCATGGGCGAATTAGGCAGGCCCATCGACAACAACGCCTCGATCTCGACACGAACCCGACCGACGGCTTCCTTCACACACCGCATGGTTTCGGCGTCGGTCATGCGGATGCCCTGATGATAGGTGTCGTCGAGGTTGTTTTTTGCCAAGTGCTGTTCGATTTGCGGACGTGCACCATGCACCAGCACCAGCCGGATACCGAGGCTGGCGAGCAGGTTGAAGTCATGGGTCAGCTCGACGAACTTGCCGTCCGCGACCACTTCCCCGCCGAAGGCGATCACGAAGGTGCGCCCGCGGAACGCGTTGATGTAGGGCGCGACGGAACGGAACCAGGCAACGAATTCGGCTGAGGTGATGATTGGCATATGGTTATCCTTATTGATTGGTGCGCATCATGCCGCGTTATTCCTCATCCAACAACTGGCCGGCGATCGCCCAGTTCTCGTCGGCCAGTTCGTCAAAAGCAATGTACGTATATCTTTTTGGTTTCAGCGCGATGCGCTCCAGTGTGTCGGTGATCTCGACAGCGATCTGCTTCTTCTGTTCACGGGTCAGTGTTCCCGCGATGCGGATGTTGACGTATGGCATAAGCAGCTCCGGATAGAATGATTGCGAACCGGCTAAAGTATATAGACATTCGTGCCGGTTGCCATTATAAGAAGCCCCGCTTTACATCTTTTTTACGAGACTTTCTTGAGCCTTAAACCCGAATTGTCAGCGAGTGCCCTGCGTCGCAAAGCGCGGCTCGATTCCCTTGCCGGGATCGAATTCCCTGCCGATCTGCCGGTAGTGCAAAAGCGCGAATATCTGGCGCGCGCCATTGCCGGGCACCAGGTGGTGATCGTGTGCGGCGAGACCGGGTCCGGCAAAACCACCCAGTTACCCAAGATATGTCTGAAGCTGGGGCGCGGCGTGCTGGGCGTGATCGGCCACACCCAGCCGCGCCGGGTGGCGGCGCGTACCGTGGCGGCGCGCATCGCGTTCGAATTGAAGACCGAGCTGGGCGGCACGGTCGGCTATAAAGTGCGTTTTCATGACAAGGTGTCGCCGGATTCCAGCATCAAACTGATGACGGACGGTATCCTGCTGGCCGAGATCCACAGTGATCCGCTGCTGAAAAACTATGACACGCTGATCATCGACGAGGCGCACGAGCGCAGTCTCAACATCGATTTCCTGCTCGGCTACCTGAAGCAGTTGTTGCCGCGCCGCCCCGATCTCAAGCTCATCATCACTTCCGCCACACTGGATGCCGATCGTTTCGCCCGGCATTTCGGCGCGCAGATCGTGGAAGTATCCGGACGCAGTTATCCGGTCGAGATGCGTTATCGTCCATTGGAAGTGAATGAAGAAGGCGAGGCGCAGAATGTGCCCCAAGCGGTGAGCAGCGCGCTGGATGAGTTGGCCGCTGGAGGAATGCGCGGCGACGTGCTGGTGTTCCTGCCCGGGGAACGGGAGATACGCGATACCGCCGAAGCACTACGCAAACACCATTCCAAAAGACTGGAGGTGCTTCCGTTATTCTCCCGCCTGTCGGCGGCGGAACAGGACAAGGTGTTCAAGACCGGCGGTCTGCGGCGTGTGGTGCTGGCGACCAATGTCGCAGAAACTTCGCTGACCGTGCCCAACATCGGTTACGTGATCGACTGTGGCCTGGCGCGGGTGAATCGCTACAGCATCCGCCAAAAGGTCGAACAATTGCACATCGAAAAGATCTCGCGCGCCGCCGCCAACCAGCGCGCCGGTCGCTGCGGGCGGGTGATGAGCGGCGTGTGCATCCGGCTTTATGACGAAGCGGATTTTCTGCAACGCGCAGAATTCACCGACCCGGAAATATTCCGGGTCTCGTTGGCGACCGTGATCCTGCGCATGAGTGCGCTTGAACTTGGAGAAATATCAGAATTCCCGTTCATAGA
>JBBQNH010000127.1:0-4261 GCA_038329705.1 Burkholderiales bacterium
CCACTCCTTCCCATCCCGAACAGGACAGTGAAACGACTCCGCGCCGATGATAGTGTGGATTACCCATGTGAAAGTAGGTCATCGTCAGACTCCTTACAAATAAAAAACCCCCAGGTGTAAACCCGGGGGTTTTTTATTGCCCGACGAATATGAATGGTTGGCTGTAGCCATACTTAGTCGCGACATATTTCTTGCCAATATATCCAATTTGACGCTGTGTTCATAGATGCGCATACTCTTATTACTACTTCAAGCAGGATTCGTCATGACCAATATACGCCAGCAGGATGTCATCGATAGCGTTGCCGATGCACTGCAATTCATCTCCTACTACCATCCGGCGGATTACATCCAGGCGCTGGCCGCGGCATACCGTGCCGAGGAATCGCCCGCCGCGAAAGACGCAATGGCACAGATCCTGACCAACTCGCGCATGTGCGCACAGGGACATCGCCCGATCTGTCAGGACACCGGCATCGTCGTCGCGTTCGTTCGGGTGGGTATGGACGTAAGATGGGCAGGGGCGACGATGGATGTCACCGGGATGGTGAACGAGGGCGTGCGCAAGGCCTACCTCCATCCGGACAACGTGTTGCGTGCTTCGATGGTCAGCGATCCTGCGGGCAAACGCCAAAATACGCGCGACAACGCTCCCGCAGTGGTGCATTTTGAGATTGTGCCTGGCAACAAGGTAGACGTGCGTATCGCGGCCAAGGGGGGTGGCTCGGAGAACAAGGCGCGCTTCGCGATGCTCAATCCCGGCGACGATGTTGTCGAGTGGGTGGTCAGCCAGTTGCCAGGTATGGGTGCAGGCTGGTGTCCGCCGGGGATGCTGGGCATCGGCATCGGGGGCACGGCAGAAAAGGCGATGTTGCTGGCCAAGGAATCGCTGATGGAAAATATTGACATGACCGAACTCAAGGGGCGCGGTGCGCAGAATCGTCTTGAAGAATTGCGTATCGAGATATGCGACAGGGTCAATGCACTCGGCATCGGCGCACAAGGGTTGGGTGGGCTGACCACGGTGCTCGATGTAAAAATACTCGATTACCCGACCCATGCAGCATCCAAGCCGGTCGCGATGATTCCCAACTGCGCCGCGACGCGACACATACATTTTGAACTAGACGGTAGCGGCGCCGCGCAGTTCACGCCGCCCAGTCTGGAAGACTATCCCGACGTGCACTGGAAGCCGTCGCCTGATGCGCGCCATGTCAACCTCGATACTGTTATGCGTGCTGACATTGCGAAGTGGCAGCCGGGTGAGACGCTGCTGCTATCCGGGAAGCTTCTAACCGGGCGCGACGCCGCGCACAAGCGTATGGTAGAGATGCTGGCCAGGGGTGAAAAGCTGCCGGTGGATTTCAACGGACGCTTCATCTATTACGTCGGTCCGGTCGATCCGGTACGCGACGAAGTGGTCGGACCAGCCGGGCCGACCACTGCGACACGCATGGATAAATTCACCGACACCATGCTGGAAAAGACCGGCCTGATAGGCATGGTCGGCAAGGCCGAGCGCGGCAAGGTTGCTATCCAGTCGATCAAGCAACACGGCGCGGTATATCTGATGGCGATTGGCGGCGCGGCCTATCTGGTGTCCAAGGCGATCAAAAAATCGAAAGTTATCGCCTTTGCCGACCTTGGCATGGAAGCAATCTACGAATTCGAGGTCGAGGACATGCCGGTGACTGTCGCAGTGGACTCTAATGGTTGCTCGGTGCACGAGATCGGCCCGGCAAAGTGGAGCGCGCGGATCGGGGCGATTCCTGTGAAGGTGACGTAGAGCGAAACGAAAATTCTTCATTGATTTAGCATGGATTTTGCCGGTCAATTCGACTATCATGCAGCGCTGGCTGTCCGCAGTACAGAATTTACGAATTGGCGGGTCTCCCCGCATTGCAAAGTAGTGAATCTGGTCAGGTCCGGAAGGAAGCAGCCAAAGCTATATATGCAAGTGCCGGGGGTAAGGCTCGCCTCCTTTTTACAATGACTGCGATTGTTGATACAGCGTTAATAGATGGCTCAACATCCTCATTTGCATAATGTAAACCCAGGTGTCTCGCCATTTCTTGCCTTGTCTCAGTATCGCTCACGCATTGTGGGTTGGGGTAATGTGACGGAGTTTGCACGATGATGTATCGTTCAGTTTTATTGTCCTTTGCTGGCATTGATATGTGCCGGCCATTCATATCGATAGGTTCATAGCTTGTCAGCGACCACCGTTCTAGCACGAAAATGGCGTCCCAGAAACTTCGCGCAACTGGCGGGGCAGGAACACGTCGTGCGTGCGCTGAGTAACGCGCTCACGCAGAACCGGCTGCACCATGCTTATCTTTTTACCGGTACGCGCGGGGTCGGCAAAACCACCATTGCGAGAATTTTTGCAAAATCACTGAATTGTGCGACCGGAATCACTGCCACGCCCTGTGGCGAATGTAGTGCCTGCAAGGAAATCGATAGCGGACGTTTCGTTGACCTGATCGAATTGGATGCCGCATCCAATACGCAGGTCGACAATATGCGGGAACTATTGGAAAGCGCTTTGTACGCACCCAGTAGCGGACGCTTTAAAGTGTATATTATTGACGAAGTGCACATGCTGTCCAAGTCGGCTTTCAATGCAATGTTGAAGACGCTGGAAGAGCCGCCTGCACATGTTAAATTCATTCTCGCCACCACTGACCCGCAAAAGATCCCGGTTACCGTGTTGTCGCGTTGCCTGCAGTTCAATCTGAAACAGTTGCCGCCGGGCTTGATTAACAGTCATTTGCACTATGTGCTGGAACAGGAAAAAGTTCCCTTCGAGTCGGGGGCAATTGCATTGATTGCACGGGCGGCACAAGGAAGCATGCGTGATGCGCTGAGTTTGCTGGATCAGGCAATCGCATTTTCAGCCGGTACGGTGGATGAGTCGCTGGTTCGAACCATGCTGGGTACGATAGACCAGGGCTATCTGTTTGATTTGCTGGCTTCACTGCATGAACAGGATGGCGTTGCGATGCTTGGAATCGCAGATAATCTGTCTGCACGCAGCGTGGCGCTGGATACGGCTCTGCAGGAGTTGGCGACGCTGCTGCACCGGATCGCTTTGGTTCAAAAGGTGCCGTTGGCAATTGACGATGATGAGCCGGAACATACTCGTCTGCTGAATCTAGCCGGGATGTTTACTGCCGAAGAAGTGCAGTTGTACTATCAGATCGCCATCCATGGACGCGATGAGATTGATCTGGCGCCTGATGAATATGCAGGCTTTACCATGACATTGCTGCGCATGTTGGCTTTTGCTCCCGGCAAGGGCGTGGCGCAGCAAACTATAAAAGAGCCCGCTGCCAAAGTGCAATCTATGTCAAAACCGGCTGCACCAAACAGCAAAATTGCCACGGTCAGCAATACGGATGATGCGCTAGCGATTCCGGCGATTAGCATGCCCGCGACCGCAGATGTCGTTTCAGACAAGCCTCCGGATTGGGGAATAATGCTGACCCGGTTGAATGTGCAGGGCATGACGCAGCAACTGGCGAAACATTGCGTGCTGGAAAGTTTTTCGGATCGGAAGATCACGCTGAGTTTGTCCGAAGAGCATAAACATTTGCAAGCCAGCAAAATGGCAACCGAGAAATTGCAGGCCGCACTGACCGATTATTTTGCCAAACCGATGAAACTGGATATCGTGTTGGGAAAATCCGAAGTGGCTACTCCTGCTGAGATGGAGCAGAAAAACAGGGATTTCAAGCAGCAACAGGCGAGCGATTCGATAATGCAGGATAGTTTCGTAAGGGATGCCCAGGCAGAGTTAGATGCTAATCTGGTTGCGGAATCGGTTAAACCAATACATTAAGCTTGGAGGATGTGAAAATGATGAAGGGCGGATTGGGCGGAATGATGAAGCAAGCTCAGCAAATGCAGCAGAATATGCAGAAGGTGCAGGCTGAGCTGGCAACTGTGGAAGTGGAAGGGCAGGCCGGTTCCGGCATGGCCAAAGTGACCATGACATGCGGGCATGTAGTGCGCCGTGTGTCACTGGATGACAGCTTGTTAAAGGATGACAAGGAGATGCTGGAAGACTTGTTGGTGCTGGCCATCAACGACGCGTTGAAGCAAGTCGAAGCGACGACCCAACAGCGCATGGGCGGATTCACCTCCGGCATGGGCCTGCCGCCCGGGATGAAACTGCCATTCTGATGCCTTCTTCTCCGGTAATGCCTTCACATCTTGATGAGTTGATTGCGGCATTGCGTTGCTTGCCTGGCGTAGGGCC
>JBBQNH010000128.1:0-4253 GCA_038329705.1 Burkholderiales bacterium
AGGCTGTCTTGCACGGTGAACATGTCAGGATTTCTTTTTACCGGACTTGCCTGCGGCTTTTTGCGCCGGCGATTTGCGTACCTCTTCAACCGCCTCGGTAAAATCACCGACATCCTGGAAACTCTTGTAGACCGATGCGAAACGGATATAGGCGACCTTGTCGAGCTTGAGCAATTCCTTCATGACCAGTTCGCCGACCTGGCGCGATCCGATCTCGCGCTCGCCCAATGCATGAAGCTTCTGGGTGACGTTGTCTATCGCCGCATCAACCAGCTCCGCGGAGACAGGCCGCTTGTGCAATGCGCGCTTGAAACTGGTGCGCAACTTCTCCTCGTCGAACTCGCTGCGCATGCCGCTTTGCTTGACCACCTGGGGCTTGCGCAACTCAACCATCTCGTAGGTGGTGAAACGCTTGTCGCAGTTCAGACAGCGGCGGCGGCGGCGGATGCTATCGCCATCCTCGCTTTCGCGGGTATCAACCACCTGGGTCTTGTCAGCTTTGCAGAAAGGACATTTCATCGTCCACCCCTATAAATCTACTGTGCAGCCCGATTGCTGCGTCGCGTGCCCGTTCATTCCTCGCCTACCCAAAAGGTATGTCTCGTCATTCACTGCGCGGCTCCTTGCACTCGGGCTTGCTCGTCACGATTTCAAGGGGTGTCCGTAAGTTCAGACTACGCACCATACACAGGAAATTGCGTGGTCAATTTTTTCACTTCGGCGATCACACGGGCGATCACGGTTTCGTCGTTCGGTGCGTCCAGCACGTCGGCGATCAGGTGCGCGAGTTTTTCCGCCTCCAGTTCCTTGAAACCCCGGGTAGTCATCGCCGGGCTGCCGATACGGATACCCGAAGTAACGAACGGCTTTTGCGGGTCGTTGGGGATGGCGTTCTTGTTCACCGTGATATGCGCGAGTCCGAGCGCGGCTTCGGCGTCTTTGCCGGTGATGTGCTTGGCTTGCAGGTCGACCAGGAATACATGGCTGTCGGTGCGACCGGAGACGATGCGCAGTCCGCGTTCCTTTAACACCTTGGCCATCACGCGCGCGTTGTCCACTACCTGAGTCTGGTAGATCTTGAATTCCTTGCCGGCGGCTTCCTTCAAGGCCACCGCCTTGGCCGCAATCACGTGCATCAGCGGACCGCCCTGCAGACAGGGGAAGATCGCCGAATTCAGCGCCTTCTCGTGTTCCGCTTTGGCGAGGATCAATCCGCCGCGCGGACCGCGCAGAGTCTTGTGCGTGGTGGTGGTGACGAAATCCGCGATACCGACCGGGCTGGGGTAGATGCCTGCCGCGATCAGGCCGGCATAATGCGCCATGTCCACGAACAGATAAGCGCCCACGCTGTCGGCGATGGTGCGAAAACGTTTCCAGTCGATCACCAGCGAGTAAGCTGATGCGCCGGCCACGATCATTTTGGGTTTGTGCTCCAGCGCCAATGCCTGCACCTGGTCGTAGTCGATCTCTTCCTTGGCATTCAGCCCGTACTGGATGGCGTGGTACAACTTGCCGCTGATATTCACCGACGCGCCGTGGGTGAGGTGCCCACCATGCGCCAGGCTCATGCCCAAAATCGTATCGCCGGGCTTGAGCATGGCCACATACACCGCCTGGTTCGCCTGCGAACCGGAGTGCGGCTGGACATTGGCATACTCGGCGCCGAACAGCGCCTTGGCCCGGTCGATCGCCAGCTGTTCTGCAACGTCAACATATTCACAGCCGCCGTAATAGCGCTTGCCGGGGTAGCCTTCCGCATACTTGTTGGTCAGTTTGCTACCCTGTGCTTCCATCACCGCGGGGCTGGTGTAATTTTCCGAAGCGATCAGTTCGATATGATCCTCCTGGCGGCGATTTTCATTTTGTATGGCTGCCCAAACTTCGGGGTCGGTATGGGCAATGGTGTTTTTGCTGGAGAACATAATGCGATTCCTGGGAAATTGAAAACTGGAAAGGTGCGAATTCTACCATGATGCGCATATAAACACGGGTTGAACGGGGGGTAGATTGCCCCGTGACGGAATTTTACGGTTGTATTCTTTGCTGCTGCCGTTCCCCTGTAGCGGGCCTGATTTTCGAGGTTTGAAATGAGCCGAATAAAATTGTGCGGCCAGACGCGTGGGGCTACAATGCGGTCATGCCTGATTTTGATTTGACCCATAATTTTTTGATCGCCATGCCTGCCATGCAGGAAGGGGTATTTGCCGGTACATTGACCTATATCTGCGAGCACAACGAGAACGGTGCGCTGGGAATTGTGGTAAATCGCCCGACCAGTCTCACGCTGGGCGAAATGTTCGATCAGGTCAATATCACGCTGGATCAGCCTGATCTGGTGAAGCTACCGGTCTATTTTGGCGGGCCGGTCCAGACCGAACGGGGTTTTGTGCTGCATGACACACCCGGGGATTGGGAATCGACACTATGCATCAACGACAAACTGGCGCTGACGACTTCCAAGGACATACTCGAAGCCATAGGCAAAGGGCAGGGGCCGCGCAACTTGATCGTCTCACTGGGCTATGCAGGTTGGGATCAGGGGCAACTGGAACATGAGATCACCGAGAACATCTGGTTGACTGTGCCCGCTTCGGAACACATCCTGTTCGACTTGCCGCCGGAAGAGCGTTTGGCGGCCGCGATGGCCTTGCTGGGGGTGGAGTATTCCTCCCTGGTAGAGGACGCGGGACATGCCTGAGGGCAAGACGATTACAACCCCTGTTTACACCCCACAAGGCACACTACTCGCTTTCGATTTTGGCACCAGACGCATCGGCATCGCGGTCGGCAATACCCGGTTGCGCCGCGCCAATCCGCTGACCACCATAGCAGAGGAAAAGACCGATGCGCGCTTTGCCGCCATTGCCGGGCTGTTGAAAGAATGGCAGCCCAGTGCTCTGGTGGTCGGATTGCCGAGCAGCGACGACGGTACGCCGCATGAGCTGACCGCGCTTTGCCGCCGCTTCGCCAACCGCCTCAAGGGGCGGTTTAATTTGCCGACGATTTTGCTTGATGAGCGTTATACTTCGCTCGCTGCAAGCGCGCAGTTGAGCGAGGAGGGCATCCACGGCATGAAGCAAAAAGCACTGATCGATCAATATGCCGCGCAGCAGATATTGCAGGCCTATTTTGATGAACCCGCAGCAGGAATACTCGTAGTTGGACACCACTAGAAATTCTGTTTTGCGGGATGGCAGGCCGGACACGGCGATGCGTAGCATTTGGGGCGGGCAGGCCTGCTGCTTCGCGCTCCCGCACCAGAGGGCTGCGCCCCACCCTGTTGCGCGAGCACCGCAAGGAGCCGCGCATAACCAGCGACTTGCTCGTTTGCGAGCTTAGTCGAATGGCTAGGGGTTTTATCAGCGAATGACGAGGCATATCAAGATGGATAGACAAGGAATGAGCGAGCACGCGACGCGGCGATTCGCCCGGAAAATCAATTTATGGTGGTGTCCATGAACAACCCCCAATTAAATAAGAACGGCGAACTGCAACATCTGCTCTCTACCGAGGGGTTGCCGTTGCCGATTTTGCGCGGCATCCTGGACACGGCCGCTTCCTTTATCGATTTCACGGGCGGGCTGGATATCAGGAATGTGCCGCTGTTGCAGGGCAAGTCGGTGTTCAACATATTCTTCGAGAACAGCACGCGTACCCGCACCACATTCGAGATCGCCGCCAAGCGCTTGTCGGCGGACGTGGTCAACCTGAATATCGGTTCTTCATCCACCAGCAAGGGCGAGACCTTGCTCGATACCGTGGATAACCTGTGTGCGATGCATGCAGACATGTTTGTGGTGCGCCATTCGCAAAGCGGCGCGGCGCATTTTATCGCGCGCCACGTCGCGCCGGAGATACACGTGATCAACGCCGGCGACGGGCGTCATGCCCATCCCACCCAGGCGCTGCTGGACATGTTCACCATCCGTCACTTTAAAAAGGAATTCCACAATCTGCGCGTCGCCATCGTCGGCGACGTGCTGCATTCGCGTGTGGCGCGCTCGCAGATCCACGCACTGACCGCACTGGGCGTACCCGAGTTGCGCGTCATTGCCCCGAAAACGCTGCTGCCGAGCATGACCGAGAATCTCGGGGTGCAGGTCTATCATGATATGGCGCTGGGCCTGAAAGATGTGGATGTGGTGATGATGTTGCGGCTGCAGAACGAACGCATGCAGGGGGCAGCCCTGCCTTCCGCGCAGGAATATTTCAAGTACTACGGACTGACCGAGGAGAAGCTTGCCCATGCCAAA
>JBBQNH010000129.1:0-4112 GCA_038329705.1 Burkholderiales bacterium
GGTTTTTTTCCTGGCACGCGGATGGGCCGCATCGTAGATCTTGCTCAAATATTGAAAATCGAGATGGGTGTAGACCTGGGTGGTCGAGATGCTGGCGTGGCCCAGCATCTCCTGCACGGCGCGCAGGTCCCCGGAAGACTGCAGCACATGGGTGGCGAAAGAATGACGCAACAGATGCGGATGCACATTGCTGGTGATGCCCTGCCTGACGCCCCACTGCTTCATGCGCAATTGCACCACGCGCGGCGAGATGCGTAACCCGCGCTGGCCGACGAACAGCGCAGTCTCGCCCGGCTTGGCAAGCTGGCCGCGCACCAGCAGCCAGGCTTTCAATGCGGTGATGGCAAACTGGCCCAGCGGGACGATGCGTGTCTTGCTGCCCTTGCCGGTGACGCGCACTTCACCCGTGTCCAGATCGAGTTGTTCGGGATCCAGGCTGACCAGTTCCGCCAGGCGCAGTCCCGAGGAATAGAATAATTCGAAAATTGCCTTGTCGCGTACCGCCGCAGTAGTGTCGGTTGGCAGGTCAACCATGCGCGTCGCTTCATCGGGCGAAAGGGCTTGAGGCAAAGTCTTCGGCGATTTGGGCGCGCGCAGCCCGACGCAGGGATTGTCGGGCAGGCTGTGATCACGCATCAGATAGGCATAGAAACCGCGCCACGCCGATAGCATGCGTGCCAGCGAACGACCGCCCAGTCCTTGACTGTGCAGCTGTGCGATGTAACGGCGGATGTGATGGATCTTGAGATCGGCCAACGGAATTTCGGCGGCCAACTCGAACAGGTGCTCGAGATCGCGCGAGTAATTCTGCGCGGTCAGTTCGGAATAGCGCTTCTCATTGCGCAGCCACGCCAGGTAGCCGTTCAGGTATCGCTGGTTTGGTGACAAAGAAGCTGACATGACTGGCAGTCGTTTTTGTAAAGACCTGTCAATGGTCGAGGTGGGGATGCAACGCGCTGCTCACCGCTTCGGCGATACGTTGCAGGAACACCGTGCCCATCTCCGGATAAAATCGTTGCTTGTCTTCGCTGGCGATCACCAGCAGCCCGACCGTCTCGCTGCCAGCCTGCAACGGCAGATAGGCATAGGAGTGCAACAGCGGGGCGGACTCGCCAAACCAGGCAGAGGTATCGTGTGCGGGGTGATGCAGACAGACCGGTTGGACTTGCGCATCCGCAAATGCCAGCAACTCCGTGCTTGGCGGATCGATCTGCCACAGGTGCAACGCGGCGTGCGGTATGGAAAAGATGTCGCGCAGCAGATGCGGGATCATTTCCAGCAGTGTATCGAGTTCGCGCGCAGCGAACAACGCGATGACGAATTCATGGACCTTGTGCTGCAGTGCTTCGTTATCCTGCGCGAACGTAATCATCTCACGCAGTTTTTTTTCCAGATCCTTGTTCTTTTCACGCAACGCGAGCAACTGGCGTTCGCTCAGCGAGATGGTGCGCCCGCCATGCGGATGTGGCAGGTTGATCTGCAGCAGTGTGTCGACATGCTCCTCGAAGAACTGCGGGTTATTCTGTAAATATTGCGCGACTTCTTCTTCTCTCATTGGCTCCCCCTATAAGTTGATTTCACCTGTGAACACCGTGATCGCCGGACCGGTCATCTGTACCGGCTGGCCGTCGCCGTCCCATCTGACCGACAACACGCCGCCTCGTGTGGCGACATTCACCGGGCTGTCCAGCAGATTGCGCCGGATACCGGCCACTGCTGCGGCACAAGCGCCGGTACCGCATGACAGCGTCTCCCCCGCACCGCGTTCATACACGCGCAAGCGCAGCGAGTGTCGGTCCATGACCTGCATGAAGCCGGCATTGACGCGTTTCGGGAAGCGCGGGTGCTGCTCGATCAATGGTCCGAGTTTTTCCACCGGGGCGCGCTCGACATCGGCAACGATCTGGACGGCATGCGGATTGCCCATCGACAGTACGCTGACATCCAGCGTCTCACTACCGGCTTCCAGCGGTTCGCCGGGCGCACCGTTGCCGCCCTCGAAGGGGACAAGCACCGGGTCGAAAATCGGCGGTCCCATGTCGACGGTGATGCGTCCATCCTGTTCAAGGCGCGGCCTGATCGGGCCGCCGCGCGTTTCCACCAGTATCTCGCGCTTGGCAGTGAGCTTCTGGTCATGCACGAAACGCATGAAGCAGCGCGCACCGTTGCCGCATTGTTCCACTTCGCCGCCGTCCGAGTTGAAGATGCGATAGCGAAAATCCGCTTCCTTGGTTTGCGCTTTTTCGACGATCAGAATCTGGTCGCAACCCACGCCGAAATGGCGGTCGGCGAGCAGTCGCAATTGCTCCGGGGTGAGCTCGATAGCCTGGCGCACGCCGTCGAACACCACGAAGTCATTGCCGGCGCCATGCATCTTTGTGAATTTGAGGCTCATCGTTTTAATTCCTTATGCCTGAAGCAAGCTAAGGTGTGGTCGTTGACCATGCCGGTCGCCTGCATGTGGGCGTAGCAGATGGTACTGCCGACGAACTTGAAGCCGCGCCGTTTCAGTTCCTTGCTCATCGCATCCGACTCCGGCGTGCTGGCAGGAATGTCGGCCGTGCTGCGCCGGTTGTTCTGTTTCGGTTTGCCATCGACGAACCGCCACAGGAATGAATCGAAGCTGCCGAACTCGTCCTGTACCCCGAGAAACTTCTGCGCATTGATAACCGCAGCGGCCACCTTCAAGCGATTGCGCACGATACCGGGATCCTGCAACAACGATGCTATTTTATCTGCATCATAGGCGGCAATGCGCGTCGCGTCGAAACCATCGAAAGCGGCGCGATAGTTTTCGCGTTTGCGCAGGATGGTGATCCAGCTCAGGCCCGCCTGTGCGCCTTCCAGGATCAAAAACTCGAACAGCGCACGGTCATCGTGCAACGGCACGCCCCATTCCGTGTCGTGATAACGCTGGTACAAGGGGTCGTTGCCCGCCCACGCGCAGCGTTGTTTGTTGTTTGTTGTACGGCTGGTCATGGCGGATGTGCGCCTGACCGGACGACATCACGCCACAGGCAACGGTCCATCACCACGGTGATGCCGGCCTCCCGGGCGCGTTGTGCCGCAGCTTCGTGAATCACGCCATCTTGCAACCAGAGATTCCTGATGCCGAGTTTGATACAACTTTCCACTATGGCGGGCACATGCTCGGCTGCGCGAAACACATCCACGATATCGGGCATGTCGGGCAGGCTTTCCAGATCGGGATACGCTTTCTCGCCCAGGACTTCGGCAATCATGGGCCGCACCGGGATGATGCGGTAACCGTATTCCTGCAGACCCTGCGCGACGCGAAAACTGGGGCGGGCAGGATTGGGAGACAGGCCCAGAACCGCTATGCTGTGTATCTCGTGCAGCAGGCGGTCGATTTGATCGGGTTCGGGATTGGTGAATCGCATGGTGAGATCGTCAGATGTAGTGCGACTATAATATACCATCGTAATAGGAATTGAAGGGTACATGCCATGAGTGCGATCGATGCTTCCCAGCTGGTTTTCTTCTCTGTACATGCGCCGTTCGACCGGATGGAGTCCGTGCATCTGTTGTGGATGCTGGAACGGATGAGTCTGGCCTATTACGCGCAGGGAGAGGTGATCATCTCCCCGGAGCAGGGAAATGCCGGCAGTTTTTTGGTCATCAAGCAGGGTAAGGTACTTGGCGAACAGGCAGTAGCACAGGTCAACGATACCGGCGCATGGCTGGAACTGGTCGAGGGCGAATGCTTTCCGCTCGGTGCCCTGCTGGCGAACCGGTCGGTGTCGAGTATCTATCGCGCCGGCAACGATACTTTTTGCTACGAACTTGCGGCTCCCGATTTCAACACCCTGCTCGGCATGAGCGCACCCTTTCGTGATTTTTGTACCCGCCGCATCGCCAATCTGCTTGAACATTCCAAGCAATTGATACAGGCGCAGTTCACCCAATCCAGTGCGGAACAACAATCGATGACCAGCCCGTTGTCGGCTATTATCCGCCGCGAGCCGGTGACCTGCCCGCCGGATACCAGTGTGCGCCGCGCGCTTGAGCTGATGCACGAGACCAAGGTCGGCTCGATGATCGCTGTGGATGGACAGCAGCGACCCCTCGGTATTCTCACGCTGCCCGATGTG
>JBBQNH010000130.1:0-3972 GCA_038329705.1 Burkholderiales bacterium
CGGTACGGTGCGTATGCTGTGGCCGACTTCCAAACCGATGTCCCAGAGCATGCTGATCAATTGCTGCAGCTTGTTTTGCAGGGACTCATCCGGATTGTCTGCTTGCAGCAGGATCAGCAGATCGATGTCCGACTTGGGATACAGTTCGCCGCGTCCGTATCCACCCACCGCGACCAGCGCAATATCCCGGGGCATGTCGAGCAACTGCCAGGCGTGATGCAGGTATCGGTCTATCAGGCGGCTGTGTGCACTGAGCAATTGCCCGGCTTTTCGATTGTGCAGAAAGCTTTTTTCGAGGGTCAACCGATCATTGCTTAATGACTCTCGCAGCGCGGAAATGTTATCAGGGAGGGGGCGGGCAGCCATCGGAAACGGTCAATACTTCAAATCCGGTGTCGGTAACCAGTATGGTGTGTTCATATTGCGCTGACAGGCTGTGGTCTTTGGTGACCACGGTCCAGCCATCCCCCAGTTGTTTGATGTCGGCCTTGCCGGCATTGATCATCGGCTCTATGGTGAAGGTCATGCCGGCTTCGAGTTTAAGACCTGTATTCGGTCGGCCATAATGCAATACCTGCGGTTCATCATGGAAAAGTTGACCTATGCCGTGACCGCAGAACTCGCGCACCACACTATAGCCCAGCGGTTCGACAAAGCTCTGGATGGCGTGGCCTATATCGCCCAGATGGGCACCCGGCCTGACCGCGCGTATACCACGCCACAGGGACTGATAAGTGATCTCGCACAAACGCTTTGCCTGGATCGACGGTTCGCCGACAAAGAACATGCGGCTGCTGTCGCCGTGATAGCTGTCCTTGATAACGGTGATATCCAGATTCACGATATCGCCGTTTTTGAGCACCTTGTCGGCAGGTACACCATGACATACCTGATGATTGATCGAGGTGCAAATCGACTTGGGGTAGGGCGTATGTCCGCCCGGCGCATAGTTGAGCGGGGCGGGAATAGCCTGTTGAACATCAACGATCAGTTCATGACAGAGCCTGTCCAATTCGTTGGTCGTGACGCCCGCCTTGACGAACGGGGCGATGTAATCGAGTACCTCGCTAGTCAGGCGACCGGCGACGCGCATCTTCTCGATTTCTTGTGATGATTTGATGGAAACAGACATATTTTTCGGGTTGTTTACGCAATGTTAAAGGATAGCACGCGCAACCCATTGTTGACAGTTATGCTGGGGAATTAACGTTTCACACGGGGGTGTCTATACCGTATTTTAAAAATTCTGGCAGAGATACAAAATCAAATTCTTCCGTGGATGTGATGTTGGCATGTAACAGGGCAGGAGGGTATGTGGCAATAATTGATCGGGCAGAAAGTCAGTTTTTCCCCAGTGCATTGACTTGTTGCTCGACAGTGGAACGAATCTCGACCCGGCGGTTCATGGCACGGCCGGCTTTGGTGTTGTTATCGCCAAACGGTTCGGCGGAACCCATGCCTTTGGTGATGATACGGCCAGGCGCAACGCCGTGCTTTACCAGATAAGTTTTGACTACTTCGGCACGTTTGACGGACAGTTTGATATTGAGCTTTTCAGGGCCTGTACTCGATGTGTGTCCATAGACCTCGAGTATCGCACTGGGATAAGCGTTCGCAAATTCCACCACCCCGTCCAATTGCGGGTTGACCGAATTCTTCAATTGGGCATCCCCGATGGAAAAATTGGTGCCTTTGATCCGTACCGGTTTGGCTTCCATCAAGATTTGGGATGATTCGGAAACAGGGAGTGGCGCAGGGGTGACAACAGCTACTGACACAGCGGTAGCCACTGCAACAGGTGCAACAGGCGCTGGAGCAGCAGTTACATGTGAAAGGTAAGTTGCCAGCGCTTCGATATCCTGGGCAGTCAGGTGGGTGGTAATGCGCAGCATCATGCCGGAGCGGTCGTTTTCACGGACTTCATGCTTGAAGTCGGTCAATTGCCTTATCAAGTAGTCTTTATGCTGGCCGGTGAGTACCGGAAAAAGATTGTTGTTGAGCGGTTCGCCAGAGCCCCTTTCTCCGTGGCATTTGACGCAGCGGAAAGCCCCCGTTCTTGCATTGCCTTCATAAAACAGCTTTTGCCCTTCAACATAGAGCTTGCGCTCCGCCTCATCTTCGATTGGTGTGCCGCCCATCTGTTTCTGGCTGGCGAAATAGGCTGCGATGTCGTACATATCCTTGAAATCGTTCACGCTCATCGCCATGTCGGTCATGACCGCGTTGTAACGGGCACCGTTCTGGAATTCACGAACTTGCTTCTGGATGTAATCGGCCCATTGGCCGGAAAGTTTCGGGAAGTCACCCGAGACACTGTTGCCATCTTCCCCGTGACAGCCCTGGCACAACGCTGCTTTATCCTTGCCGGCAACAGGATCGCCGCTACCAATACGCTGGTTGATCTCATTCGCGCTGTCACCGGCATAGGCAGGGGTGGCTGCGAACAGCGAAATGGCCAAAGTGGCGGCAATGTTAAGGTTGCAATGCAACGTCTATTCTCCTGACTAAATGCTTGATTCCAGCACAATTGTTTCTTATAAGCGCAGCTGCGTCAATATTATTCAATCGTCAGACTGCTACGCAGCCTTCCATTGCCGGTTCAGACAACCCAATCTCCGAAAAATTTCGTCGTGGCGGGGGAAATCGTTGTGCAGCCCAAAATACTTGTCTGCAGAAACTGCGCTTACCGGCAAAAAGTGAAGCAGGGGATGTTGATTCAGCATGCCGCAACCGGAACGCTGGTGCCCGGTCTATTGGTAGCGCAACGCATCTATCGGATCCAGCCGGGCAGCTTTGCGTGCCGGATAATATCCGAAGAAGATGCCCACAGCCGCCGCGACACTGAATGCCACCAGGACCGAGCTTCCCGAGATAATGACCACCATACCGCTCAATGCGTTGGTTAGCAATGCACCGCCGATTCCCAGCAATAAACCAATAAAGCAGCCGAGCACGGAGATGATGATCGCTTCGAGCAGGAATTGCAGAAGGATGTCCTTTTCGCGAGCCCCTATCGCCATGCGGATACCGATCTCGCGGGTGCGCTCGGTGACCGAAACCAGCATGATGTTCATGATGCCGATGCCACCGACCAATAGCGATACCGAGGCGATCGCGCCGAGCAACAGCGACATGGTGCGGGTGCTCTCGGCGGCTGAATCAGCTGCTGCGGTGAGGTTGCGCAGGTAAAAATCGTTATCCATACCCTCGCGTATCCTGTGGCGCTGGCGCAATAGGTCGATCATCGATTTTTGTACTTCAGGCATGATTTCCTGGGTAGTGGTCTGCACCATAACCATGCGCACCGAGCCCGGAAACTGTGAGCCAAACACCTGGCGTTGCGCGGTAGTAATGGGAATGATGATAGTGTCGTCCTGGTCGCGTCCATCCATGCCCTGACCCTTGGCCGCAAGTGTCCCAAGCACCACAAACGGGCTCTGGCGTATCCGGAAAGTCTTGCCGACCGGGTCTTCGTCACCAAACAGATTTTGCGCTGCGGTATTGCCGATCAGCGCGACGCGGGTAGCAGAGCGCACATCCGAGTTGGTGAATGCGTTACCGGATGCGATTTGCCAGGAACGTGCTTCGAGATAACCGGGGGTTGTTCCGATTACGGAAGTGTTCCAGTTATTCGGGCCGTACACGACTTGGGCGCCGCCGGGTTGTATCGGCGCGACGGCCTGAACCCCGGGCAGTTCGGCGATGGCCTCGGTATCGCTGACATTCAGCGTATAGCCGCCGCCACTGCCGGAGCGCACCCCGCCTGCGGAAGTACTGCCTGAAAGCAATATGAACAGGTTGCTACCCATCGCGGCGATGCTTTGCTTGATCGCGTATTGAGCGCCTTGTCCGATCGACATCATCAGCACCACTGCAGCGACACCGATCACCATGCCGAGCATGGTCAGCAGCGTGCGCAGACGGTTGGCGCCCATCGCACGCCATGCTTCGCCGAGCATCGCCAAGATCATG
>JBBQNH010000131.1:0-3949 GCA_038329705.1 Burkholderiales bacterium
GCCTTGCGAGATTTGCGTGCGGACTTTGGGAGGAGTGCAATCTTTTCCTTGTAATGCGCGATTTTCAGGGAGAGCGTTTTATTATCTTCTGCGATAAAAGGCACGCCAACGATTGCAGCTATTTCAAATACAGCGCCGATAGAGCAACCGGGATCGCCATCTTCTATTCGCTGCAACAATGATCTGGATACATCCGCGCGCACTGCCAGCTCACTGATCGCCATGTTGTGCTCGATTCGAGCAACGCGAATCATCATCCCAAGCAAAGCGAGGGAGTCTTTGGTATAGCGAGAATAAGCGCGAGAAATGGGTTTTGACATATAAGCGACTCATAAACGAGTCCTAATGCTAACTCAAGACTTGTTTATGGTCAATATTATTTGTGGTGCAAATGCTCTCACTCACTATCTCACCCCAGAGCCCTGACCACCACCTCCTGTACATCCTTCGACAAGCCTTTGGCCGCTGCCACTTTCTGCAACGCAGCCTTCATCTGTTTTTTCAGCACGGGCTGGTATTTTTTCCAGTGATCCAGCGTGCGTACCAGACGCGCGGCCACCTGCGGGTTGAGTTTATTCAGCGCGATCACCTGTTCCGCCCAGTAGGCATAGCCGCTGCCATCCACCGCATGGAACTGTGACGGGTTGCCGTTGCAGAAGCTGAAGATCAGGCTGCGTGCGCGGTTGGGATTTTTCAGCGTGAACGCGGGATGGGTCATCAGCTTGCGCACGGCGGCTACATCGGTGTGCATCGCCACCGCCTGCAGGCTGAACCATTTGTCGACCACCAGCGCTTCTTTTTTGAAATCCTGATAGAAGCGGTTCAATGGCTGCGCTGCTGTCTTGCTGCCGGTGTTGACCAGCGACATCAGCGCGGCAAGGCGGTCGGTCATGTTGTCGGCGGCGTCGATCTGCGCGTGGGCCAGTTGCAGCGTGGATTCATCTTCCCAGCCTAAAAGATAGGACAGGCAAAGGTTCTTCAGGCCGCGCTTGCCGGCCGATTTTGCATCGGCGCTGTATTTGCCGGGCGTCAGGTTGGCTGCATAGGCGGCGATGAAATCGGCCTTGAGTCTTTCGGAAATCGTCTTGCGCATGAACTGGCGCGCGGTGTGTATCGCCTGCGGGTCGATCACCTTGACCCGTTCGGCAAGCATCAATTCCGAAGGCAGCGTCAACACCATTTCGCGGAAGGAAGGATCAAGCGTCTGGTCGTTGAGCGTGGTGCGCAGGGCGTTGATGAACAGGTCATCCAGCGTCAGCGTTTCACCCGCCTGCACCTGCTTGATGAGTTTCAGCAGGCGTTGCATCGCCAGGCGCTGTCCGGCCTCCCAGCGGTTGAAGGCATCGCTGTCATGCGCCATCAGCTGTGCCAGCTCCTGGTCGGTGTAGTCGTATTCCATCACCACCGGCGCAGAGAAGTTGCGCAGTAATGAGGGCGTGGGTTTGCTGGTGACACGGTTGAAGGTGAACGTCTGCTTTGCCTTGGTCAGCTCCAGCACGCAGGTGGTGACGGGTTTTGATGAGGCCGTGCCGGCAAGTTGCAGCACCATGTCGCGGCCCTTGGCATCGAGTAGACCCACCGCAACAGGAATATGAAAGGGCCGGGTGGTTTTTTGTGCTTTGCTGGGCTTGCTGCTCTGGCTGAGCGTCAGTGTATAGGTGTGTTTCTTGGCGTCGTAGTGGCTTTGCACTTTGAGCTGCGGCGTGCCGGACTGGCTGTACCAGCGTTCAAATTGTGAGAGATTGCGCTTGTTGCTGTGCGCCATCGCAGCGCGGAAATCGTCGCAGGAAACCGCCTGCCCGTCATGCCGTGCAAAGTACAGGTCCATGCCCTTGCGAAAGCCGTCTCGTCCCAGCAGGGTCTGGTACATGCGCACCACTTCCGCACCTTTTTGATAAACGGTGGCGGTGTAGAAATTGCTGATCTCGACAACGCTGTCCGGCCGCACCGGATGGGCCATCGGCCCCGCGTCCTCGGAAAATTGCGCCTGGCGCAGCCCGCGTACATCATCGATGCGGTTCACCGCGCGACCGCTGTCCGTGCCGACCATGTCGGCGGAAAATTCCTGGTCGCGGAACACGGTGAGGCCTTCTTTCAACGACAACTGAAACCAGTCGAGGCAGGTCACGCGGTTGCCGGTCCAGTTATGAAAGTATTCATGGCCGACCACCGACTCGATACCGGCGTAATCGCTATCGGTGGCGATGCTGGGGTTGGCCAGCACATACTTGGTGTTGAAGATATTCAGGCCCTTGTTTTCCATCGCGCCCATGTTGAAGTCGCCCACCGCAACGATCATGAAACGATCCAGATCCAGTTCCAGCCCGTAGCGCTCCTCATCCCAGCGGATGCTGTGCTTGAGCGATGTCATCGCATGCTGTGTCTTGTCCAGATTGCCCGGTTCCACCCACACTTGCAGCAGTGCGCGACGGCCTGACTTGAGTTTGAATTTTTCTTCCTGGCACACCAGCTTGCCGGCCACCAGCGCAAACAGGTAGGACGGTTTTTTGAACGGGTCTTCCCACTTGGCATAGTGGCGACCCTTGGGCAAGTCGCCCTGTTCGATCAGATTGCCGTTGGACAGCAGCACCGGATATTTTTTCTTGTCGCCGCGCAGCATCACCGTGTATTTCGCCATCACATCCGGGCGATCGGGGAACCAGGTGATCTTGCGGAAACCTTCGGCCTCGCATTGGGTAAAGAAATTGCCGTTGGAAACATACAGCCCCATCATTGAGGTGTTCTTGTCGGGCTGGATCAGCGTCTCGATCTCCAGCGTGATCTGGTCCGGTGCATTGGCGATGCGCAGTTTTCCGTCGGCTATCGTGTAACCCTGCTTGTTATTTCCTTGGGCCACTTTGCGCAGCGTTTTGCCGTTCATGCGCAGGGCCACCAGCTTGACGCCGTCGCCGAGCAGTTCAACATATTTGTTCGGCGATTCGCTGTTGCGCCGCATCGTGATGCGCGTGGATACATGTGTCTCTGTTGGGTCGAGATCGAAACCCATCTCGACGGTGTTCACCCAATAGGTTGGGGCGGTGTAGTCTTTGCGATGAATGGTGACGGGGGTGTGCTTGGTCATGAGAGATTGATCCCTTTAGTTAAGCAAAGGCTGTCGGCCGTTATTTGCGATTGGTTGAAACGTTTTTGGTTTTGGGTTTAGCCTTGGCTTTGGTCTTGGTTTTGGCTGGAATGGGTACCGGTGTCCTGGAGGTCAATATCTTGCGTATGAATGCGATAAGGCCAATCTTTTCCTTTGAAAGATTCAATACCGTGCAGATGGTTACATCCTGCTCAATGCTGCGGGCAGCTTGTTCTTCCGCAGAAAGATATTCATCCAGCTGGCTCGGGGTGTTTCCCCCGTTTTTTGTGATTTCGGCCATTTCGTGCCAATCCCTGTAGCCATAGAGCTTTGCAGCCCATTCCTGGCAAGTTGAAAGCTTATTGTTGGGGAACAAGGCGCTAAGATGTTGTGCGACTCTTTTGGGACGGGCCAAACCTGTTAAGTAAAAACGCATGCGACTATCTCCTGGTTAAGTCGGAGCGCCCACATTGGAATAAAGCAACTCTGTGTGGATTGTACAAGAATCAGAGGCGCAGCTTCGTTTTTGTCCGTGGCGGGCGGGTGCTTGGTCATGAGCGGCCGATACCGAAGTAGTGAGGCGAACTGGATTTTTGCAGTGTTCGATGTGGCAATCAACTTTCTGACTGTAGGAGCGGGCCCTGCCCGCGACCTGTCGATTGTTCGCGGGCTTCACCTGCAAGGAGTACGCCGTGGTTGTAAGGGGCTGAAGCCCCAACAACACACGCATGGCCCGCTCCTTGTATGATCCAAAGCAATCAAATTCTAGCTGATATCGCCAGTAGAATCAGAGTTTCACTGGGGAAGCCGTCCGCTCCTAAAGACAGACATAATCGTCTGAGCTTGTGTGTAGATTGGCTCCCCGCC
>JBBQNH010000132.1:0-3820 GCA_038329705.1 Burkholderiales bacterium
CCTGCTGCTCGGCTGCTATCGCCATACCCTGCACATGATCGAAAAGGTCGGAGGAGATCCCGAAAAGGATTTCATGCGCCTGCCGTTGCAACTTGAGCTGCACGGCGAGTTCTCCCTCAAGGCACCCCGACTCCCCGCCCCACTGCATCTGTTGACCGCACTGCTCGGCGCGCAGGGCCTGACTTTGCCCGACCGACTCAGTGCGGCACGCTTCATGATGAAACTGCGCCGTATCGGATTTGAATTGTCCAGTGACATGACGGTTACCGAACTGCTCGCGCAACACGGTCAGGATGCTGACCTCACCATGAAGCTCTGGGAGCCATTGTGCATCGCGGCGCTGAATACACCTGTGCACAAAGCCTCCGCGCAAGTATTGCTCAATGTGCTGCGCGACGCTCTCAACAAAACCCGAGCCGACAGCGATATGCTGCTGCCACGCGTCAGCTATACGGCACTGTTTCCGCAGCGCGCCGCAGACTACATCGAGCAGCGGGATGGTAAAGTGCTTATCGGTTGCGCTGTGGATGCATTGCAGTCGTTCGACGATCGCATCGAAATATCCACGGCGATGGGTAAGGAATCATTCAGCCACGTTATCTGCGCCACGTCGCCGGTGGTTGCAGCCAGGCTGCTGCGCCCGCTCCCCATACTTGCAGAATCCGTCGCACAGATCGATAAACTGGAACAACAACCGATCTACACCGTATATCTGCAATATCCAACCCACGTCACCCTGCCGCATCCCATGCTCGGATTGCACCAGCGCTGCAGCCAGTGGCTGTTCGACAAGGGACGTATCGCCGGCCAGCACGGTCTGCTGGCCGCAGTGATCAGTGCGGAAGGCATGCATCAGGAATTGTCTCAGGACGAATTGGCGCAAAAAGTGATCGCCGAGTTGCGCGTAGGGTTCGGCATCGCCGAGCAGCCGGCATGGTACAAGGTGATTGCCGAAAAACGCGCCACGTTCTGCTGCTCGCCCGACTTGCAGCGCCCAATCCAACAAACCGCCCTGCCCCGTCTGCTGCTTGCGGGTGACTATACGGCGGGAGACTATCCGGCCACGCTGGAAGGCGCAGTGATGAGCGGATTGAAATGCGCTGATGTGATCAATGCATAGGGCTTGTCAGCCATCACGTAGCCAGATTGCGCGACATGCACTTTCAGGAAGCAAGCAATTCATCAAGCCACGTCTTCCAGCGCAGATATTTCTCTGGCAACGGTTGGTTGTTGGTATCGATAGTGATTGCCTGGCTTTCCCGGCAAGTAGCCGGCGCCATCCCGGCTGCAAGCAGTGCGGTTCCGTGCAGGCTCGCCTCGCTTTGCCTCAGGTGGTGCACCGCGAATGGCACACACATCGCGATGCCCTGCTGCAGGCAACTCAATCTGGATAAACCTCCCGACAGATAGACCCGCTCGATCATGGACTCGCGATGGAACGCCTCCAGTATCCGCACCACCCTGAAAATCACCGCTTCCAGTAGCAATATCGCAATGCGCCGTTTTGACAGATGTTCGACCGATTGCGAGAAACGGATACCCAGATCGCCCCGAAAATACGGCGCGCCCAAACCACTCGATTCGGCCAGGCAAAAGATCTCATCCCGTGCCAGATCTTCCACCTCGCATTCACCCACTGGATAAGGCGCAAGTGCCGCGGCGATAGAGTTGATCGTGCCTTCAAGCGCGAGATGGATGTGATGTTCACGATCCTGGTACACCAGTGTATGCAGGTAACCTGCCGGTGCAGTTCTGATGTCCGGCACATATCGCACCACAAAACAGCCAGTGCCGAGATTGACCAGGGCTTCCGCGCTGTCCTCGCTGACACTGGCGATCAGGGCCGCAGACTGATCCGCGACACTGGCTTGCAGCGACAGTCCGTTGTCCAGTTGCAGATTAAATCCTGCAGATGGTTTAATTTCGGGAAGCACACACAGCGGGATGCCAAACACTACGCAGAGTTGCTGCGACCATTGCTGTTGCCGGATATCCATCAGCAAAGTGCGTGCTGCCATGGATGCATCGGTGACAAAATGCCTGCCACCTGTCCAACGCCAGATCAAGTACGAATCCAGCGTACCGACACGCAATTCTCCCCGCTCCAATCGTACCGACCACGCCGGGTTTTCCTGTAACACGACACGCAATTTGGGTGCGAAATAATAAGGAGTCAGTGGCAGACCGGAAAGACTGCGGATAGTTTGTTCGTGCGTCCGCAATTCTTCGCAGCTCGCTGCGCCGCGATTGTCCTGCCAGGAGATCAGCGGTGTGACTGGCTGGCCGGTTGCATGTTCCCATATGAGGAAAGACGAGCGCTGGTTGCATAAACCCAATGATATGCAAGCACCGGCGTGTGCGATACATTCGTCCAGAACTCGTTCTGCGATCACCGCATAGGCCAATGCATCGCTTTCATACCGGCCGCCGCTGGCGGTTATATTCGGTGCTGGGCGCGAGACGATGTTAGTCAAAATACCCTGCTGATCCAGCAAACCGGCCTTGATCGAAGTGGTGCCGAGGTCAAGCGCAATGGCCGTTATTGCGGAATCAGTCATTTCGGAAGACAGCCAGCAAGTTCGCGGTTCATAGCGCTCTCGTCCCAGCCCAGCGTACCTGCAACGGTTTCGGCAATGCGCCGCAACATGGCTTCCGTGGGATTTGCCAGAATCAATAGCGGCATGCGACGGCGCAGCAAATCGTCCAGATGAATAACCATTTCATTGCGGGCGCAATACAGCAAATCAGCGTATATAAAGGGTAGCGAGGGAACAATTCGCTCAGCCAAACCAGGATTGACTTCTATGCTGCGCAATATCTCACTGGTGCGCTTGCCCTGACGGCGCATCAGCCATTTGGCGCATTCCTGATCGATACCGAGTTGGCTTGCCTGTCGGTTTATCGCATCAGACCAATGATTAAAATCCGATTCTGGTGCCCATGGGAACAGGCGGCGTTCCGTGGCACAGGGAATGTCGATACAAAGTTGTGCACAGACCTTGTCGACGATATTGGCCGCGTCTTCACGTGCCGAGGTCAGCTTGCCGCCTATCGAATAATGAACGCCATTGCCCGAGGTTTTCAATTCCCAGTCGCGGCTGACTGCGGATGGATTAGCAGCATCGCTGCGCTTCATCACCCTTACGCCGGCATAGCTGCCGACAATATCGGCTTCCGTCAAAGCAGACTTGAGATAGTGATTGGCTGCAGCGAGCAAATAGGCAATGTCATGCTTCTCAACGGTGACTTGCTCGATATCGCCCTTGTAATCATCATCCGTGGTGCCGATCAGCGTCATGCCATACCAGGGAATCATGAAGAACACTCGGCCATCCGACTTGGCGGTCAACAGCAGCGCCTCCTCGGTAGTCAGCGCAGGCATGACCAGATGCACGCCTTTGGATAAACGGCACCAGTCGCGTCCCGGCGCAGATGTGCTCATCCATTGCCCGGTGGTATAGACGATCTGCCGGGTAACTATCTGCGCGCCTTCACCATTGCGCATATCCTGCACCGTTGCACCACTTGCCTTCCCTCCCGATTCGATCAATCCGGTCAGTTGGCAATAGTTCACGCATACAGCCCCTGCCTCCATCGCGCCGCCGACCAGTTCCAGCACCAGCCGCGCATCATCGGTCTGCGCGTCGCCATAGGTAAAACCGCCCTTCAGTCCGTCTGCAGCGAGCATGGGGAAACGTTCGGCAAATGCGTCCCGGTCAAAGTGCCGATGCGCAAGATCAGCTCCCGGAAATCCGGCCAGGAAATCATAGAGGGTCAAGCCGGCTTTCAACTGCAGCGAGCCGATACGGCTGTCCTTGAA
>JBBQNH010000133.1:0-3737 GCA_038329705.1 Burkholderiales bacterium
GCGGATTATTTTTCAGCACTGAACGGGTGCGGGGTAGACATGCATCACCGTTACCTGGCCAGCTCGGCCCTAACAACGACCAGACGGTAAAGATTCAGCTCCGCCTGTTTGAAAACCTGCAAGCCTTCCAGCTTGACCTGGTTGCTTTGCCCGGGCGCCAATCTGGTCGCGACCAGCGTGGGGTTGCTTTGTTTGTCCGGTTGTCCGGTGGTTTCGTTCAAGTGCAACACGACCACAAACACATTGGCAAGCGCCGCGCTATTTGGGTTGTATACCGAGGCAAACAGATAGCCCATGTTGTTGGCCCGGATCGCGACCTGGACGAATTTACCGGGATTGGTCGCGATCTCATCCGCGATCGCAGCGTCATTCGATACCGTAGCTGCGGGCGATTCGGCTGGCGTTGACCCGGTTGATGTCGATTGGGCTGCCAGGGATTGGGCAACAGGCTGCGCCGCGCTCTTGTCCGTCACCGGACCGGCGCCGTAAGCGGCCAAAGATAACAGCACCGCGAAAGCGGCAAATAGGCTGGTGGCAAGTTTTAACATCATGGTTCCTTGAGTGGTAGATAAACGGGATCAGCGGGACAGGAACCATTCTACAGGAGTAGGGCAGTTAACTTCGCCCCCGTGTTTTTGCCCCTTGTCCCTTTCCCCTTGTACCTTTAACCTTATACCTGTGAATAAAAAATCAAAATCGATAATGGCCCTGGCAGGTATTGCGATAGTGGTAATGTTCGCAATCCAGTCTTGTGGCGGATCAAGCGGCGACTCGAACCCGCCACCGACCACTACACGCTCGTACTACCTTGGCAGCACGCCGTTCTTCACCACCCCCGCCGCGTTTCCAGATTGGCGTTTCGAAAATCTCGCTGACCGCGACCTGCTATCGGTCCATGTGGACGACTTTCTGGGCATCCCCTGGACGCAATTCCAGAACAGCACCGCGCTACCGGCCGGCTGGGTAAGCCAGTGGACCACACTTGCGGCCAACGCAAAGGCGACCGGCAAGACGCTATACCTCGCGGTGTCACCGCTCGGCAACCGCACCACGCTCGCGCCGGATATCGATGGCAGCGGCACGCGCACCGAATACTGGGCGCCGATGGATGGCGCCGGGTGTTATCAATTTTCCAGCGATGCCAACGCGGCCAATTACAAGCTGGCCTATATCAACTACGTGAAATACATCATCGACCTCGTGCAGCCGGCGTTCTTCAGTCCGGCCGTCGAGATGAACATGCAGTTTGCGCGTTGTGCGCCGGCGGACAAGGCCGCGTATATCGCCTGGTACACCGACGTGCACAACGCCATCAAGGCAGCCTATCCGCAACTGGTGGTGTTCCCCACGTTTCAGTTGGAGTATCTGTACGGCACCGCGGAGTCCGTCGCATCCTGCGGCGCAGGCATAACAGCGGCGGCCTGTTTCCCGCAACATCTGCAGGAAGCGCTGACGGTGCCGGCAGACCGCCTCGCATTGTCGTCTTATCCCTTGCCGTGGAAATTCAACCCTGAATACAATTTCTCCTACCCCACCGATACCTACGCCGTCATTCAAAGCATCACCAACCGCAAGATATGGATCTCGGAGACGGGCTGGGCGACGGTGAAGATATTGCAGAGCTATCAGCATGGCGCCATTGGCAGCTGTGGCGCCGATCTGATCCCCGCATCCATGGCCAATGACAGCGAACTCGAATCCTACATGAGCTGGCTGTTGAACGAGGCGCAAAAGCGGCGATTCGAAACGGTGATCTGGTGGCTCAATCGCGATTACATGGATGGGGTCGTGGCCGATACTTGCCCGTGCAGCGGCATTAACGACACCTGCACACTCAACGATACCTTTTATGGTATCGGCGGAACCAGCACCGAAGCGCTGCTGCGGACATTCGGGAACATGGGCCTGCGCCATTACGACGGCAGCGCGCGTTCAGCGCTTACCAATGTTTGGCAAAAGATGCTGGCCCGACCGCGACAACCGTAGGCGTCGGTAATGGAATCCGATTCCGTTTGTGGCCGAGTGTGCGAGGTGTTCTTGTTTGTTGTTGCATGTTGATCGCGGAAATCTTGATAAATCGTCTGGTTGAAGCCCGATTTGAAAATTTATTGACTGGGAATAAAAAATGTCATACTGTCTACAAAAATACCCAGAGGTGAACAACCATGAATTCAGTTATAAATCTAGTCAGCGATCAGGATTTGCTCCTTGCTTACTTGGCGGAGGCCCGTAAACACCACACACAAGCAGTAGTTGCAAAGCATTTAGGAGTAGGTATTCGAACAATCAGCAGGTGGGAAACACGACAAACACGCCCACCTGCTTATGTTGCTCATGCATTGCAACAACTGCTGCCATTCCCGGAGACACAAAGCCAGGAAGGAAAGTTTGATTTCATCGATCTATTCGCGGGCATCGGCGGTATCCGCAAGGCGTTCGAGAATATTGGCGGGCGTTGCGTGTTTACCAGCGAATGGGATAGCTACGCACAGAAGACCTACGCCGAAAATTTCCGTGACGGTCATACAATCGCAGGCGACATTACGCAAGTGGAAGCAACGGATATACCGGACCACGACATTCTGCTGGCGGGTTTCCCGTGCCAACCTTTTTCGATAGCAGGGGTCTCGAAAAAGAATGCACTGGGCAAAGCGCACGGCTTCGCATGCGAAGCACAAGGGACGCTGTTCTTTGACGTGGCGCGCATCATTTCAGCCAAGCGTCCGCGCGCTTTCCTGCTGGAAAACGTGAAGAACCTGCAATCGCACGACAAGGGCCGCACCTTCGACGTTATTCGCCGTACACTGACCGAAGAGCTGGGCTACAACATCCACTGGCGTGTCATCGACGGCGCGCATTTCGTCCCGCAACATCGCGAACGCATCCTCATCGTCGGCTTCCGCGAACCGATTGCGTTCGATTTCGATGCCTTGACCCTACCACCCAAGAACGAACGCAAGCTCAAGGAGATATTGCACCGTACCGATGGTTCCGAGCCTGTGCTGGAATGGGACGAAGGAAGATTCTTCGACCGCAAGAAAAAGCGCGTGCCGGACAAATACACCCTCACCGACCACCTCTGGAATTATTTGCAGCGTTACGCTGAGAAACACCGCGCCAAGGGCAATGGTTTCGGCTTTGGTTTAGTCAAGCCGGACAGTGTGGCGCGCACACTCTCCGCGCGCTACTACAAGGATGGCTCGGAAATCCTCATCTACCAAGGCAAGCGCAAGAACCCGCGTCGATTGACACCCAGAGAATGCGCCCGGTTGATGGGCTTCCCGGATACGTTCAGGATTCCGGTGTCGGATACGCGCGCTTACAAGCAATTCGGAAATTCTGTTGTTGTTGATGTCATGGCTCATGTTGCAAAGTTGATGCAACCGATGCTGGAAGCTGATACCCTGGAACCTGAGCTGCCCCTACGTTATGCAACTGCCTAAAGGAGAAATCATGCACACTCAATCACGTATTCCAAAGCTTAACGATACAACTTTTGATGGCGCTTTAATGTGGTTTTCGGAGATGCAATGTAGCAATCTGCTGTTCCATCCTGAAGATGATCCTGTCGACATTGTTCACATTTCAAGCGGCGAACAGTTTTTTACAAATGATGAGGTAAGCGAATTACGCTTTGTGCTAAATGAACTTGAGGAAGGACTGGGGCACGACAAGGTGATTGAGGCCGCTTATCCTATTTTCATGAAAGCTTTCGGCAACCAACTGGATGCCTGATG
>JBBQNH010000134.1:0-3733 GCA_038329705.1 Burkholderiales bacterium
TTGTCCGGCTCCGATACGGTATCCCACGATATATCGGTAGCACGATACAGGCGGCGTGGATTCACGATGGCAACGATACGCACCCCGTAACCATCCGCCTCCAGTTTGTCCTTGGCCTCGAATACCGGCAGGAACACCATGTCGCCGGTCACCGCGAATACCACGGTTCCTTTTCCGCCACTCCCGTTTTTAGAGTTGGGGCTTTCGTAAATGGTCGCCGCACCTTCCTCCACCGCGTGCTTGGCTTCATCTACACTCATGTAAACCGGCAACGGACTCTTGGAAGCGATGATCACCATGCACTTGTTGAAACTGTTGGTGGCATATTCATAGGATGCCTGTATCGCGTTTGCATCGCAGGGAAACAACGGAAAGGTATTGCCGTTGCGCATCTGCGCGGCAAAGTAGTTCTCGATCTCCGGGCGCTGGTGCGTCCAGCCGTTGCGTCCCTGTTCCAGCGCACCCGCGGTAAACATGGTGACGACGGAAGGTGTCTTGCGGCGCAGCTCGGCCATCGCCTGCGCAACCGTTTGCACGATGGGCCAGCCGTTGATCGCAAAGCTCTCGTACGATAACCAGATCGAACGCGAACCAAACAGGGACAAAGCGGCGGTCAGGCCGGCGCAGGCATCCTCATTCAGCGGCTCGTATACCTGGCCTTCCGGTTCCTGGTTGTAGAGCGGGTCAACGGTCGGATGACGTATCTTCAACGCATCGTTGATGTTCTTCATCGCCGAAGCCTCGTTGCCGTCGGCATTGGTCACGACGAAACGCTTGTCCTTGGTGCCCACATAAGCCACCAGGGCGCCCATCGCGGTTGCCGGCACGGCCTTTTCGCTCTTGGCAAATTCGTGTATCGGCATCTTCCCCAGCGGCGCCATATCCAATACATGCTCGGTCACCGAGGTTTTCACTGCGGGGCCGCCACCGGCGCGCACGAAATTTTCGCGCACGATTGCCCACGCCTCCGGATTCAGCGCACGGCGCTTCAATCCCTCGATCATGTGCGGCTTGTCCAGGCTGTCGGCCGGATACAGGTTATGCGACTTGGCACCCACAGTATGTACCCCCGCGCCCTTCATCTGCTTGATGATGAATGCGGTCAATGTTCCGCCCAGCGCGGACTTGGCGGCCTTGTCCACACCTGCGAGAACGGCAGCGGCAAATGCCAAACGCTGCTGGTGCGAGAAATAGGAACTGTCTGCATAGGCGCTGGCCTGGTTGGTGTCGTCGAAATCCTTGGCGTCGACCAGAACCACTTCCTTGAATCCGTGACCCTTCCAGTAAGCGATCATTTCCGCGTTGGTGAAGCGCGACACCATGGAGTGGTGTTCCTGGCTGTATCCGTTCCAGACCAGGGTGGGCAAGAAGTTGGTGATTTTGGGGTACGCGGTATTGAAATGCATCATCGAATTCAGCACGTACGGCTCGCCCATACCGCCGTCACCGATGGTGACCGGGAACAACTTGCCCGGGTGCAGCATCGCACCCGCCATCGCGAAGTGCTGGCCCTGGCCCAGCGGACCTGCCGGAGCCAGCAAACCGGGAATTGCGCCGGACAAATGGCCGAGCAGACCGTGTTTTTCGCGGAAGCGCGCCATCAGATCGGTTACCGTCTTGATGCCCATCTCTTCCAGCGAAGTGTCGAGGAACATCGCACTGTAGAAGCCCGGCGCATGGTGACCGACCTCGGTCACGATATTGGTGTGACCCAGCATCACCAGCGAGGCATAGGCATCCGCACTGCTGGCGAAACCGCCCGGATGACCCGAACCCTTCGAACCGCAGGTTTGCAGGGTCAGATAACGCAGTGCGTCGGCCATCAATAACGTCTGATAAACCGCATCAGGGGCTTGTGGGTCGCTAATGGCAGACTTGCCTGCCCCGATGACAGCAGATTGGGCATGCTTGGAAAAACCCTCCCAGGCCGTACCGAAATATTGAATGCCTTCACAAAACTTTGGTGCCACTGCTACGCTGCTCGTCATGATCTATGCTCCTTGTAATTCATTTTGCCAAATTTAATGTTGCCCCGGCAAAGCAAGAAAACTTTGCCTGAAGCACACTTGCTTACAGAATATAGGTTGTTATATAATTTCGCAATACACAATCGTTTTCATAATACGAAATATGAAAAAAGAACCGAACTCAATACAAGTCATCGACCGGATGGCCGGATTGCTTGATGTCATTGCAGGACAACCGGATGCGGTGAGCCTCAAGATCATTTCAGCCGAAACCGGATTGCACCCTTCCACCGCTTTCCGCATTTTGTCATCGCTCGCCGCACACGGCTTTGTAGAGCGTACCGCGAGGGGAAACTACCAACTGGGTGTCAAGCTGATGCAACTGGGCAGCCGGGTCAGTGCCGGCGTGGACATCCGCAAGGTCGCGCTGCCGCTGATGGAAAAACTACGCGATCTTCTCGGCGAAACGGTCAACCTGGCGGTGCGCGAAGAAGATGAAGTCGTCTACATCGAGCGCTCATTGGCCAAGCGCATGATCAGGGTGGAACAGATCATCGGCAGCCGGGCACCGCTACATGTGACTGCAGTCGGCAAGCTGATGCTCGGCAGTCTGGGGGAAGCAACCTGTCGCAGCTATGCCAAACGCACCAAACTGCCGGCGTATACGGCCAACACCCATACCCGAGTGACGGATCTGCTCAAGGAATGCAACGCGGCAGAAATGCACGGCTATGCGCTGGATAATGAAGAGGCCGAACTGGGCGTGGGATGCATAGGCACCCTGATCCGCGATGCCGGCGGACATGTGGCGGCGGGCCTGTCGGTTTCCGCGCCCATAGAACGGCGCCGCAAGGAATGGATCAAGCAGGTCATGGAAACCGGCAAGCAAATTTCCGCGCAACTTGGTTATCACCCCGCGTAAAATACCGGTCATTCCGGTTTCGACAAACACAGCCCGGCAAAAAACAACATGCAGAATAAAAAATGTTTGACGCTGACCGACGTGAAGATCATTGCGGCGGCCTGCGAAAGTGAGGCGCTAAGCCAGAACATGGCAGTCACCATCGCCATCGCCGATGACGGTGGCCACTTGATATGGCTGCAACGGCTGGATGGCGCGCCATTGATGACCATAGAGATCGCCACCGGCAAGGCACGCACTTCCGCATTGGGACGCAGGCCGTCGAAAGCTTTCACAGACAGGATAGCCAATGGTGAAACGTCTTTATTGTCCATGCCCGGCGGGCTGACCTTCATGGAAGGCGGTGAACCCGTTCTGGTCGATGGCGAATGTGTCGGCGCCGTTGGCGTATCCGGCGTCAAGCCGGCCGAGGACGCGCAGATCGCGCGCTCCGGCATCGCAGCATTGATACAAGCACTGAACCGTTAGCACAGCAATGAGCAGAAAGCGCGCATCGCTGCCCCAATCGTAAAGCAGATGGAGAAAACGATGCGTGTCGGACTGTTCGTTACCTGCCTGGTCGACGCCATGCGTCCGCGCATCGCTTTTGCAACCATCAAGTTGCTGGAAGCAGCCGGTTGCGAAGTCGTCGTCCCCGAGCAGCAAACCTGCTGTGGCCAACCCGGCTACAATTCCGGCGACAGTCGATCCGCCAGGGCAATGGCACAAAAATTCCTGCACGAATTCGGAGCATTCGACTACGTGGTGCTGCCATCCGGGTCGTGTGGCGGGATGATCCGTGTACATTACCCCGACCTGTTTAGCGACGAACCCGAGCTGCATGAACGATTCACCGCCCTGGGCA
>JBBQNH010000135.1:0-3724 GCA_038329705.1 Burkholderiales bacterium
GCCATATCCCTGGCTTGCGCGAATTTGGCGCGCACCTGGGGCGTGGCATCCAGCCCGCGCGCTTCCATGGTGCGCGGCACCAGCGCGATGCGCGCCAGGATGTCGTGCTGCGTTTTCGCCGCCATCTCCCACAGGCTGTTGTGTGCGGGGAAATCTCCATAAGCATAACCCTGCTGTTGCAGATGCCCTGCCAACAGCGAAAAATGCAGCGCCTCCTCATCCGCCACTTGCAGCCAGTCGGCATAATATTCGCGCGGCATGCCGGCAAATCGCCAGACCGCGTCCAGCGCCAGATTGATCGCATTGAATTCGATATGGGCCAGCGCGTGGAGCAGCACGGCACGACCTTCCGGCGTGACCATCGAGCGCCGCCGGACCGCCAGTGGCGACACCAGAACAGGCTGTTCCGGGTTGCCGGGAATGGGTTGTTGCGGTTTAAGATCCGCGTGCCTGTCCAGTTCGATCTCGTCAGACAGCCAGGCTTGCGCCAGCCGGTGCACGCCTTCGGTTTTGCGGACAGTATCGCGCTCCGCAAGCCAGAATAGCGCCGAGCTCCGTAATTCTGCCGCACACCGGGATTTCGAAGGGGGGCGCAATTCATCCGATGACGAAGCCGCGCAATGTTGGGGTGATATTTGCAAGAAAAATCCCGGCAATGGGTCGATTGAAGAAAATGGCAAAGATGTTTATACCATCGATTATCGACTTTATCATTGCAAGACTGATGTGGTTTAATTGGACATTACATTTACCTATCCCGGAACCTCTCACCATGCGCTATCTTCAAACCAAATTTGCCACCGGCTTGCTCGCCGCCACACTGATTTCAGCCGGGACAGCCGGCGCGGCCGATTCCGCCGCTGACATCAAGCTGCGTATGGGTGCCGGCGACCCGGCTGCCGGCAGGACCGCGTCCCAGTTGTGTCAGGGTTGCCACGGTGAAGACGGCGTCAGCGTGGAGAACCTGATCCCCAATCTTGCCGGGCAATATGCCCTGTATATCGCCAAGCAACTGCGCAATTTTCAGTCCGGCGCACGTACCCACCAGATCATGAGCGCCATGGCCAAAACCATCAGCGATGCGGAATTGATCGATATCGCCGCTTATTTCTCCAGCCAGGAAAAGATGCGCGGCAACGGGAGAGGTGCCAATCCGGTGGCGGAGAGACTGTTCCTGAAAGGCGATTCGGGACGGGGCATCCCGCCGTGCGTGAGCTGCCATGGCAAGAACGGCAAAGGCCAGGCACCCGGCATAGCCACTTATCCGGTCATCGGCGGCCAGCACAAGGAGTATCTGCGCGCGCAGTTGCAACATTGGCGCAGCGGCGAACGCAGCAACAGCCCGGACGGCGTGATGAACAAGGTCGCAAAAAACCTGACCGATGCCGAGATCGAATCATTGACGGATTACATTTCCGGATTGTAGTTGGCCGGATCGCGATGCGATCCTCAGTGCGGTGGTAACGCAAATCCCTTTTCGCGGAACAGGAGCAGGCAGGCATCGGCAACGATAGGATCATAGCTGCTGCCGCGACCGCGTTCTATTTCGGCCAATGCCATGTCGACGCCGAGTCCCGCCCGGTAGGGACGATGCGAGGCCATCGCTTCGACCACGTCGGCCACCGCCATGATGCGGGACTCCAGCAGGATCTCATCGCCTTTCAACCCGTTCGGGTAGCCGCTGCCGTCCATGCGCTCGTGGTGTTGCAGCGCGATGGTCGCCACCGGCCAGGGGAATTCCACAAGTTTGAGGACATCATAACTTGCCTGTGCATGTCCCTGTACCAGTGCGTACTCGGTCGTGCTGAGTTTGCCCGGCTTGACCAGTATCTCGGCCGGGATACTGATCTTGCCGATGTCGTGCAGGAAGCCCGCGACCTTTATCCCTTCCACGCGTTGCGCGTTCAGCCCCAGTTCGGTGGCGATGGCCACGGCGATATCCGCGACGCGGCGTTCGTGGCCGGCGGTATAGGGGTCGCGCATTTCCGACAGGCTGGTCGCCAGTTGCACCGTGCTCATGAAGGTGGTCTTGAGTTGGTCGACATGTTCCAATATCTGCGCCTCGTTGCGTTTCTTTTCCGAGATGTCCTGGACCAGGCCGATGATCGCAGGACGGCCGTGGTAGCTGGCGAGTGATGCATTGGAGCCCACCATGATATTGCCGCCCTGTTTGTACACGACAGCAAAATCCGCCGCGATATTCGGCACCTCGCTGTTGAAGAGCTGGCGCATGTATTCCGTTACCCTGTCGCGATCTACCTCGGCGATGAATTCCATCGGGTCGTGACCGATTATTTGTTCCGTGGTTGACTGGCCTAGTATCTCTGCGGCACGGGGATTTACATAGGTCAACTTGCCGTCCTGGATGATGAAGATGCCGGCGAGTGACTGCTCGACCAGGCTGCGGAAGCGCTGTTCCGAGTCGGCGAGATTCCGGGCTGCATGCTTGCGTTCGTTTTCGCGCGCAAAATTGTCCAGCGCAAAACTGATATCGGCCGCCATTTCTATCAGCAGACTGCGGGCACCTTCATCGAACGCATTAACCGTATCTGAATAGAGCATGATAGCCCCGATGGGGGTGCCATTCCTGAGCAGGGGCAGCGTACCGATAGAATTCCAACCGAACCTTTTGCCACGCTCGAGCCAGGGCGTCATTATCGGGTCTTGCTGGTAATCCTGAATCCAGACCGGCCGGTTTTCGCGTATGGATATGCCGCCCGGACCACTTCCCGACGGATCATCGGGAGACGTTGAAATTTGGAGGCCCTCCAGATAGTCAGTGCCTGTGCCATTTTTCGCAACCGGCCTGATCTGCTTGCTTGCCTCGTCCACCAGTCCGATCCAGGCCATCTTCATGCCGCCGAACTGCACTGCGGCCCGGCAGACTTTATCGAACAACTCCTGCTCGCTGGTGCTGCGCACGATGGCCCCGTTGCACTGGCTCAGTGCGGCATAGAGCTGGGTCAGCCTGTTGATTTTTGCTTCGTTAGCTTTGCGTTCGGAGATGTTCTCCTTGATGGCCAGGAAATGCGTCATGCGTCCATCGGGTTGGATCACAGGCGAGATCAATGCCGACTCGAAGTATTCGCTGCCGTCCTTGCGCCGATTGATGAACTCGCCTTCCCATGGCTTGCCATTGGCCAGGTGAGCCCACATGTCGTCATAGGTGGCCCTGGGGGTCTTGCCGGAATGCAGCAGGCGCGGATTGCTGCCGATCGCTTCTTCCAGACTGTAACCGCTCTCTTTGGCGAAGGCTGCATTGGCGTACTCGATATTGGCCTTGAGGTCGGTGATCACGATCGAGCTCGGGCTTTGCTCCACAGCCTGCGACAGTTTGCGCAGCGCTTCCCCCGCACGCATGCGTTCGGTGATGTCGCGTGAGATGCCCAGCACCCCGATCAGCTTGCCTTCGCTATCGTGCATCGGTGTTTTGATGGTTTCGAACAGGCCGCGGTAGCCGTCTTTGGCGAACGTCAGCCACTCCTCGTTGATGCAGGGTATGCCGGACTCCATGGTCTTGAGGTCATGCTTGCGAAAACTGTCGGCCAATTCCCGGTCGACGAATTCGTAGTCGGTATTGCCAATGATGTCGGCTTCGCTGGCGCCATACAATCTTTCAAATTGCATGTTGCACTTGAGGTAGACGCCGTCCTTGTCTTTGAGCCAGACCAGGTCGGGTATGGTCCCGACCAGTGTGCGGTAACGCAATTCGCTTTCCCGGAGC
>JBBQNH010000136.1:0-3667 GCA_038329705.1 Burkholderiales bacterium
CGCACCGACCATACTGTATGTGCGCCCCTGATATTCGATGCCGCGCGACAGATACATCAGCCCGCCGCATTCGGCATAGGCCGGCATGCCGTTTTCGATGGCCTGTTTTATCTCGCCACGCATGGTCGAGTTGGCTTCCAGCTCTGCTGCACAGGCTTCCGGAAACCCGCCCCCGATGTATAACGCGTCCACTGCCGGGAGATGCGCATCGCGCAACGTGTCGAAAGGCACCAGTTCGGCACCGGCCTCCTCGAACGCATCCAGATCGTCGGCATAGTAAAAGCCAAAGGCACGGTCGCGCGCGATGCCGATGCGCACTTTCTCACCCGCTCGCAACGTACTGACTTCTGCTTTCTGGACAACTTTGAACGGTTGTTTGTGCGACAACGCGAGCACTCTGTCCAGATCGACCTGCTGAGCTATCGCATCGCCGATCTGTTTGATCTTTGCCGTCGCGACATGGGATTCATTACTGGGCATCAGGCCGAGATGGCGCTCGACGATGCTGATCCGCTCGTCATGATGGATCGCACCGACCACCGGCACATCCGTATAGTGTTCGATGACCGCACGCAGCTTGGCCTCATGGCGGCTACCGCCAAGATTATTGAGAATCACCCCGGCGATATCGATATCGCGGTCGAATGCCTGATATCCGAGTATCAGCGGCGCGATACCGCGCGTCATGCCGCGTGCATCGATCACCAGGCAGACCGGCAGGTCAAGCAGTTTGGCCAATGCGGCGTTGCTGTTGCTGCCGTCCAGCGCCAGACCGTCATACAGTCCCTTGTTGCCTTCGACGATACTGATGCCGTCAACCGGTGCATGGCGCTGGAAGGTTGTCACCACTTCGCCGGGTTCCATCAGGTACAGGTCAAGGTTGCGACAGGCACGCCCGCTGGCTTGCGAAAGCCACATCGGGTCGATGTAGTCCGGACCCTTCTTGAACGGTTGCACTTTCAAGCCGCGCAGCTTTAGAGCTGCACACAGGCCGATGCTGATGGTGGTCTTGCCCGAAGATTTGTGGGCGGCGGAAATCAGCATGCGGTGCATGGTGATTAATCGTGCCGCTGGTGCTGGTCGGGCAGATCCTGCGGCAGGAGGGAACCAATCACACGTACACCAACCGTGGTGATCAGGAAGGCAATGCCCACTCCGCCAAAACCCAGCAGCAACTCGGGCAAGGAAGGGTGGTAACTGGCGATTTGTCCGTCGCCAAAACTGCTGGTCACTTCATAGCCCGGAAAAATGGAAAGCGGAAAGGCCTGTCCGCCGATGATGAAGACATAGAGCAGTGCAAAGCTGCCAAGGATGACCAACAGTGAAGCCATGACCGCAAATCTCGGCTGCCCCAGATCGGGGTGATAGATCAGAAGCAACGGCAGCAAGCTGCCCAGCACAACGTAGCCTGCCCAGAACAGCCACGGGTAGATGCCGCCATCCGCCAGGATGAAATGTTCGAATGCAGTTTGTTTCGCGAAATACAGATTGGTCAGGTGGTAAACCGCAACCAGGTAGAGCGAGCCGAGCACAAAGATACCAAGCAGGTTTTTCATGCGTTTCAAAATCACCCGATCCTGTGTCAGGCCGTTCCACGAATACATCGCCGACTGTACAACATGGAACACAGCCAGCCCCCATGCGAAGGACATGACCAGAAACATCGGCGGCAGGATTGCGGAATCGTATGCCTGACGCGCAACCAGGAAGGCAAAGATCAACCCGGTGCCGGTGGTCAGGATAATGCGCCAGGTGAATACCGCGAGACCGGCGGGCTTTACCCAGTTGTACATGCGCCGCTCCAGCAGGGTCCACATATAGAGCGCGACGAGTGTAAAAAGTCCGCTATACAGCAGGATGTTCCATGCAAATACCGAGGTCGGATTGAAATTGGTTGCAGCAACGATTATACGATCGGGGCGACCCAGGTCCAGCATCAGCACGAACAGCCCACCCGCCAGCATCGCAATAGAGAGCATCCCGGCAAGAGGCGCGCGTCCCTTGTAGACGGCTTTACCGAACACGGAACCGATGGAAGCAATGTTGAGCACGCCCGATGCGGCAACGATCATGAGTATCGCGAACACATGCGGAATACCCCAGACGATCTGGTTATTCATGCCGGTGATGATATGGCCGTGCACTTCCATCATGTGCGACGCATACAATCCCATCAGCGTAAACAAACCGCCGATCGCCACCAGCGCATAGAAAGTCCTTATCTGGAAACGCCTATGGGAGTAAGTGGGCATGATTATTTAAATCCCCTGGTAATGGATGCCGGTATTCAGGCCAAGATCGGCACGTATCTGGGAAGATGCGACGGTGCGGATCTTTTTGGCGATATCGCTATCGGGATCGTTGAGATTACCAAACATGATGGACTTGTTCGGGCAGGCTTCCGCACAGGCGGGCTGCTGGCCTTTGTCTACGCGATGCACGCACATCGTGCAACTTTCCACCGTCCCCCTGCCGCGCGGCACATCGGGCTTCTGGTCATGCAACGGTTCATGCACGAATGAACGGGCCTTGTACGGGCAGGCCATCATGCAATAACGGCAACCGATACACAGATGCTTGTCGACCAGCACGATGCCGTCGGCACGCTTGAACGAGGCGCCAGTCGGGCACACGTCCACACAGGGTGGTTCCTCGCAATGCTGGCACATCATCGGCAATGCCAGCGTGCGTCCGGTGCTGATTTCCTTGAGTTCGACCTTGCGCATCCACTGGGAATCGGTCGGGCTCAATCCGCCGGATAAACCGTTTTCCTTGTTGCATGCATTCACACAATCATTGCAACCGTCCGCACATTTGGCAGTGTCGATCAACATGCCCCAGCGCACCTTGCTGGAAACCGGCTCGGACTTGCCGTGCGCCATATCGAACAGCAACACGCCCGGCGCGATAGTGACTGCCGCGGCCCCGACCGAGGTTTTCAGGAACTGTCTGCGCTGCTGGTTCGTGTCGTTCATTTAGTGTCTTTCTCTGCCAGAGACGATGCGCGCTTGCTGGAGTGACATTCAAAGCAATCCAGCTTGACCGCTTCATAAGCATGGCAACCTTGACAGAAACTGTCGGCACGGCCGATCACGCTGTTGTCGCGCAGACTGGCATGACACTCGATGCAGTTCTTCAGGCTGTACTTGCTGTCGCGTATGCCCAGGTGCACTGTTTCATCGCGTTGCTTGAACAGCACCTTCATGTGGTTCACGCGCATCCACTCGGGCTGCTCCACACATTGCCCGCCCTTGCCGATATCGAGCTTGGGCATGCCGTAGGTTTCTGTCGCACCCGCAATATTTGCCATACACAAAAAAGCGACAATGAAAATAATAATACGAACAGGAACCGTCGCGAGCAGGTCAAGCTGCAAGGCGCCGCGCAGCGAGTCGCGAGACATACCATTTTGGTAGGCGAGTGACGAGCGAGCACGCAACATGGCAGATTGATCGCGCAGTAGGTTCATGTTCGTATTTACTCGCCCAAGCCCATCTGGATATAACCGGTCGGGCACACGTCTGCGCAGATATGGCAACCGATGCACTTGTTGTAATCGGTGTCCACATAACGCCCGAGAGTCGCCTGGTTCTTCTTCACGCGGAACACGGCGGTCTGCGGGCAGTACACCACGCAGTTGTCGCATTCGAAACACATCCCGCAGCTC
>JBBQNH010000137.1:0-3640 GCA_038329705.1 Burkholderiales bacterium
CATTCCCCAGGCAAGCCAGACCGCTTCCGCGATGTATGCCGCATATCAGGTGAACAAGGTGGACTTCTTGAACCTGATCCGTGCCCAGATCACCCTCTACAACTACGAGACCCAATACTGGAAAGCATTGAGTTCGGGATGGCAGGCGTGGGCACGGCTGGAAGCAGCTGTCGGTACACCGATCGAAAAAATAGCGCAGCAGGATACGACCGGTATAACGGTCAAGGAGAAATCAAATGAATAGGAATATCGTCGCAACAGCAGTCATTGCTTTGCTGATCGGTGGCAGCATCGGTTATTGGCTATCGCTCGGGAAGTCTGCCGATTCAACTGCACACCCAGCCGCATCCAGTGTGCCCAAAGCGCTGTTCTACCGCAACCCGATGAATCCGGCCATCACCTCGCCGACTCCGGCCAAGGATGAGATGGGCATGGATTACATCGCCGTATATGCAGAAGACAAACCAGCCAAACAACCCGAACCGCTGTTTTATCGCAATCCGATGAATCCGAACATCACCTCACCAGTGCCGACCCAGGATGAAATGGGCATGGACTATATCCCGGTATATCCCGAGCAAAGCACGGACAGCGTGGCACCAGCCGGAACAGTCCGTATCGACCCGACCGTGGTTCAGGATATGGGTGTGCGTACCACCGAAGTGAAGCGTGCAACCCTGTCGCGCAACATCCGCACGATAGGACGGGTCACCCCTGACGAACAGCGAGTCGCCCGTCTTCATCCAAAATATGACGGCTGGGTGGAGAAGCTGTTTATCGACAAGACCGGCGACCGGATCAAGAAGGGCAGCATGCTGTTGTCGATCTATTCGCCCCAGCTCGTCGCCACGCAGGCAGAATATCTGCTTGCGCTCGACAATGCGGATAAATTGAAGAACAGCCCATTCGCCGATGTGCGTGAAGGGGCGGCAAGCCTGTTGCGTTCTTCCAGGGAGCGCCTGCAACTGCTAGATGTGCCCAGGCACCAGATCGAGCAACTCACAGCCGATCACAAAGTCATGAAGGGAATGCACATACATTCTCCCTTCGATGGCATCGTGATGAATATCGGCGCTCGTGAAGGCGAGCGCATCACCCCGCAAACGGAGCTTTACATGATCGCCGACCTGACTCGCGTTTGGGTGATCGTCGATCTTTATGAAGACGATATACCGTGGGTGCACACCGGCGACACCGCAAAGATGGAGGTCGCAGGTATTCCGGGAAGAGTTTTCACCGGCAAGGTGGCCTATATTTATCCCTATCTCGAGGCCAAAACACGCACCGTCAAGATCCGGCTGGAATTTGCCAACAGGGAACTTGCGCTGATGCCGGAGATGTTCGCCAATGTAGACATTCATACCAATCGGAAAGTGGATGCGATCGTGGTTCCTTCCGAAGCCATCGTGCGTACCGGCACGCAGCAGCAGGTGTTCATCCGGCGTTCTCCCGGTCAGTTCGAACCGCGCAATGTCACGATGGGCATATCGTCCAATGGACAAACACAGATCGTGAGCGGCCTGAAACCCGGCGAGATCGTGGTGACCTCCAGCCAGTTCCTGCTGGATTCGGAATCCAAACTCAAGGAAGCCACCGCCAAGATGCTGGAGTTCGGCAAACCGGATACGGCAGAAGGTGACGCCATGCTGCCGGCCACATCCTCCGACAAGCAACCCAGCGACAACACCGATATGCAGCAACATGATGCCGGTGCGGCAGTGGGAGACCGGCAATGATACGTGCGCTGATCGACGCGTCGATACGGAACCGTTTTCTGGTTCTGATCGCGACGCTGCTCATCTCATTCGCCGGTTTTCAGGCGATGCGATCCACCCCGCTGGATGCCATTCCGGACCTGTCCGATGTGCAGGTCATCGTCTTCACCGGCTACCCCGGGCAGGCCCCCCAGGTGGTCGAAGACCAGGTGACTTACCCGCTGACCACGGCGATGCTGTCGGTGCCCAACACCAAAGTCGTGCGCGGCTATTCGTTCTTCGGATTTTCCATGGTGTATGTGATCTTCAAGGATGGCACAGACATGTACTGGGCACGTACCCGGGTACTGGAATACCTGAACTATGCAGCCGATCGTCTGCCGAGCAACGTGTCACCCAAGCTGGGCCCCGATGCCACGGGTGTCGGCTGGATCTACGAATACGCACTGGTAGACAAATCGGGCCGCCATGACTTGTCGCAATTGCGTTCGATCCAGGACTGGTATTTGCGTTATCCCTTGCAGACCGTGGCAGGTGTCTCCGAGGTCGCCTCGATAGGCGGATACGTCAAGCAGTACCAGATCGAGGTCAAGCCGGAGGCAATGGTGGCCTACAACATCACGCTGGGCAAGATCAAACAAGCCATCCAGCGCAGCAACAACGATGTGGGCGGCCGTCTGGTGGAAATGAGCGAGACCGAATACATGGTGCGCGCGCCCGGTTACATCAGGAGCCTGAATGATATCGAGATGATACCGGTCGGCGTGGATGCGAATGGAACACCCATCTACCTCAGGCAACTGGCCAACATCCATCTCGGTCCCGAGTTGCGCAGGGGTCTGGCTGAACTTGATGGCGGGGGCGAAGTGGCCGGTGGTGTCGTGGTGATGCGCTATGGCGAAAATGCAAAGGCCACTATCGAGCGTGTACGTGCCAAACTCGAGAGCCTCAAGACCGGTTTGCCGGAAGGTGTGGAGATCGTGCCCGTCTATGACAGGGGCAATCTGATCGAGCGCGCCGTGGACAACCTCAGGGACAAGCTGATCGAGGAATCCGTCGTGGTCGCCTTGATCTGCCTGCTGTTCCTGATGCATGCCAGAAGTGCGCTGGTCGCCATCATCAGCCTGCCGGTCGGGATCCTGATCGCGTTCATGATCATGCGCTGGCAGGGACTGTCCGCCAACATCATGTCGCTGGGCGGAATCGCCATCGCGATCGGCGCGATGATAGACGGGGCGATCGTGATGATAGAGAACGCCCACAAACATCTGGAGCATCTGGGCGAAAAAAATAACAACCTGAATGCCAGATGGGAAGCGGTTGCCAGAGCTTCCAAGGAGGTCGGTCCGGCGTTGTTCTTTTCGTTGTTGATCATCACTGTTTCGTTCATGCCGGTGTTCACGCTGCAGGCACAGGAAGGCAGGATGTTTGCGCCGCTGGCGTTCACCAAAACCTACGCGATGGCCGCAGCTGCTTTGCTGGCTGTCACCTTGGTGCCGGTGCTGATGGGTTTGTTGATACGCGGCAAGATCCCGAACGAGGAAAATAACCGGATCAATATCTGGATAAAAAAGTTGCATACTCCGCTGCTGGAATTCGCCATGTTGCGGCGCAATCTAACCGTTGTGATCGCGTTGTTGCTGCTTGCGGCGACGGCCTATCCGGTGACGAAGATCGGTTCAGAATTCATGCCGCCGCTGGATGAAGGAGATATTTTGTACATGCCGACCACTTATCCCGGCATCTCCATCACCAAGGCCAAGGAATTGTTGCAGCAGACCGACAAGATACTGGCGAGCTTTCCCGAGGTGGAACATGTGTTCGGCAAGGCCGGCCGGGCGAATTCTGCAACCGATCCGGCACCGCTATCGATGCTGGAAACAACGGTACGCCTGAAACCCAGAGCGAAATGGCCTAACCCAGAC
>JBBQNH010000138.1:0-3603 GCA_038329705.1 Burkholderiales bacterium
CCGCTGCTGCCTGCGGCGATATACCGCGCGAACGATTCAACGTTTCGCCTTCGGGATCGCTTAAAGCGTGCCGCGCGCGATGAGCGGTTCCACATCGGCGGCCGTCAGCGGTTTGCTGAAGTAATAACCCTGCGCCTCATCGCAACCTTGGTCAACCAGGTAGGCAAGCTGTTCGGCGGTTTCCACGCCTTCGGCAATCGTCTGCAGTTCCAGGCTCTTTGCCATGCTGATGATCGCAGCGACGATAGCCCGGTCTTCATGGTCGGTAATGATGTCGCGCACGAACGACTGGTCGATCTTGAGTTTGTACGCCTTGAATTTCTTCAGGTAGTTCAGCGATGAATAGCCGGTGCCAAAATCGTCTATCGACATGCGGATACCGCGTTCATCAAGAGTGTCCATGATCGCGATCGCGCGCTGCGGATCGTGCATGGTCACGCCCTCGGTCAATTCCAGTTCCAGGTATTTCCCGGGTAACTGTGTTTCCTCGAGAATGCTGCTGACCAGTTCGGACAGGCTCGGGTGACGGAATTGCACGGCCGACAGGTTGACCGCGATAATGATCGGTGCATAACCGCTATCCATCCAGCTCTTCAGCTGTTTCACTGCCGTGCGCAACACCCACTCGCCGATCGGCAGGATCAATCCGCTGTCTTCGGCGACCGGGATGAATTCCGCCGGTGAGACATTGCCCAGTTCCGGATGCCGCCATCTCAGCAAAGTTTCGATCCCGATGATGCGCCTGTCCGGTATGGTCACTTGCGGCTGGTAATGCACCTCGAATTGGCCAAGCTCCAGCGCGTAGCGCAGGGCGTTGACCAGTTGCATGTTGCGTGCCGCGCGCGCCTGCATCGCCGGGGTAAAGAACCGGTAATCATTGCGGCCTTCCTGTTTGGCCCGATACATGGCCGTATCGGCACTCTTTGAAAGCGATTCCAGATTCTCGCCATCGTTCGGATACAGTGCGACGCCGATCGAAGCAGTCACCACCAGATCATATTGCTCGATCTGGTAGGGTTCAGAAACGACCTGCAATAATTTCTGCGCGACCTGGGCGGCTCCCCTTGCATCGGCGTCCGGCAGGATCAGCATGAATTCGTCGCCGCCAAGACGCGACGCCGTGTCTTCCTCGCGCAACACCGACTGCAGGCGCTTGGCGACTTCGATCAACAGGCTATCCCCGATACTGTGCCCGAGCGTGTCATTGATATCCTTGAAATGATCGATATCGATGAACATCACCGCCAGATTACCGTTGCTCCGTTTCACCAGACTGAGGGCATATTTCAGGTGCGAATCCAGTTGGGCGCGGTTGGGCAACCCGGTGAGCGCATCGAAATTGGCCAGTAATGTTATCTGCTGTTCGGCCCGTTTTCGTTCGGTGATGTCACGGGTGATGCCAAGCAGACTTGTCGTTTCACCGCTGCCATCGCGCAAAGGGGCCGCACTGGTTTCCACCCAGCGCCGGGTGCCTTTCAAACCCGTTATTTCAAATTCCAGACTCGCCTTTTCACCCTCCATCACGCGTTGGTACAGTGTCCTGAAAGCATCCCGGTATTCGGGAACGATGAAATCCACCAGGTCATGTTGTCTGGCTTCCTGCAAGGTTTCCACTTCAAGCAGTGCCAGGCCGGCAGCGTTGATATCGACGAGGTTACCGCTGCCGCCGAGGATCTTCACGCATTCCGGTTCTGTTTCGATGATGGTGCGCAGTTGGTGTTCGCTGACCCGCAAGGCTTCTTCTGTCTTTTTGCGCTCATTTTCGCTGGCGAAATGATCCAGCGCGTAGCTGACGTCCATCACCATATCAACCAACAGATCCCGCGCCTGTTCGTCGAATGCATTCTTGTCGCAGGCGTACAGGTTATAAGAACCGATGGTGGCACCTTTGCGGTGCAGGGGAAGCGAAGCGACAGCGCCCCAGCCGAATTTTGCTGCGCGTTCATGCCAGACTACAGAGTTGGGGTCATGTTGAAAATCCTGGAACCATATCGGCCGGTTCTCCCGGATCGAGGTGCCAACCGGTCCGCGTCCTGCCGGATCATTTGCATCCACTGAAATTTCGATTCCGTCCAGATACTCGATACCTGCACCACAAGAAGCGACCGGTCTGACCCTTTTGCTTGCCGGGTCTGTCAATCCTATCCAGGCCATTTTCATGCCGCCGAATTCAACTGCATCGCGGCAGATCTGCGGGAACAGTTCCGCCTCGCTGCTGCAGCGCACGATCGACTTGTTGCACTGACTGAGCGCAGCATAGATATGGGTCAACCGCTGTGCCGCGGCTTCGGCAAGCTTGCGTGCGGTGATGTCGACAACCGTGCCGAGCAGGATTTCGGTATTGTCATCGGGATCATTGATGAGTTCGGCCTGCGCATGAACCCAGATGATTCTGCCGTCGGGCCGTTTGATGCGGTGATCGATATCGTAGGGTTTGACCCGCTTGACGGCCATATCAAGATTGCTTTGCACCAATTCCAGATCATCCGGATGAACCAGCTTTCCGACAAAATCCGGTGTCGTGGCGACCTCGGGACGTTCGATCCCGTACATCTCGTAGACTTCATCCGAACAGAGGATCTCGTTCGTTTTCAGATTCCATTCCAGGAACCCCATGTGCGCCACATGTTGCGCCTTGATCAACCGCGCTTTGCTGAAATGCAGCGTTTTCTCCGCTTGGTAACGGCCTATCGCAATGGCAGCGATGTGCGTCGCGGTATCGATGAGTTGCAGATGTTCCGGGGTTGGCAGCCCGGGCTGCCGGTAATACATCGCGAAGGTGCCGAGTACTTTCCCATGCACATCAAAGATCGGCGTAGACCAGCAGGCACGCAGCCCGTGCGGCAACGCCGCCGCCTTGTAAACTGCCCAGAGCGGATCGGTAGCAATATCGTCAACAAAAACAGCTTGCCTGCGGTAAGCCGCCGTACCGCAGGAACCGGCGACCGGTCCGATCGACTGGCCATCTATCGCGGCAACAAACTCAGCCGGAAGGTTGGGTGCAGCACCATGACGGACGTGCACACCATCTTTGTCAAGCAACAGGACAGAACCCAGCATCCCGGGCGACTGATCCTCGACAAATCTGACCAGCGCGGCCAGTGTCACAGGCAACGGATCCCCGGTCGCAATCATCTCCAGTAGCTGTTGCTGATTTTGCAGCTCCGCCTCAAGCTGCTTTCTCGAACTGATATCGCGCACCATGGAAACAAGGACAGTCTCGCCATGCAGCGTGACCGGCTGCGTATTGATCTCTACCGGCATCTCGGTGCCGTCTTTGCAACGGTGCCGCCATTCGAATATCTCACCGGACTTCAGTATTTTCTTTAGCTTGGGGGTCACCTTGTTCTTCAGATCTGCCGGGGCAAGATCCGATGCGGTCATCTTCTTCAATTCGTTCAGGCTGTAGCCGTAGCGTTTTTCCGCAGTCCGGTTCGCCGCGAGAATACGGCCGTCTGCATTGAGGATGAAAATCGCATCACGGCTCGTGTCGAAGATCGCCAGATGATCGATGTCGACAAAATCCGATTTGCTTTTGCTCATTTCAAGCTCCCTTGTAGCACTCTGGTCATCATGCTACACCGGGTCGGGGTTTCCTGCCCG
>JBBQNH010000139.1:0-3598 GCA_038329705.1 Burkholderiales bacterium
TTCGAGGCGGTCGCCCGCAATCTCAGCTTCACCCGCGCCGCCGAGGAGCTGTTCACCACCCAGCCGACGGTATCGATCCAGCTCAAGCAATTGACTGACATCGTCGGTCAGCCCTTGCTGGAACAGGTTGGCAAAAAGGTATTTCTGACCGATACCGGGCGCGAACTGCTCAAAGTCTGCCGTGAAATTTTTGACGGGTTGGACCGGTTCGAAATGCTGGTATCGGACATGAGGGGGGTGAAGGCGGGCAAGTTGCGTCTGGCCGTGATTACCACCGCGAAATATTTTGTGCCGCGCCTGCTGGGATTGTTCTGTCAGCGCTATCCGGGTATCGATGTGTCACTCAAGGTGACAAATCGTGAACGTGTGCTGCAGCGCATGGCCGACAACATGGATGACCTGTACGTACTCGGCCAGCCACCCGAACACATGGATGTGGAATTTGCACCTTTTCTGGAAAATCCGCTGGTGGTGCTGGCTGCCCGAAAAAACCCTCTGGCAGGCAAAAAGAAGATCCCGCCGAAGCGCCTGGAAGAAGAGCAGTTCCTGATGAGAGAGGTTGGATCAGGAACACGGCTCGCAACCGAGCAGTTTTTCAAAGAAAGAGGGTTGAAGCTCAAAGTCAGGATGGAGCTGGGCAGCAACGAAGCGATCAAGCAAGCGGTGGCAGGCGGCCTGGGGATTGCTGTGTTGTCGGCGCACACACTGGCGCTGGAGAGCAGCATCGATGAATTGGCCATACTGGATGTCGATGGTTTTCCGATTCGCCGCCACTGGTACCTGGCCCATCACAAGGACAAACAGTTGTCAGTGGTTGCCCAGGCCTTTCTTGAGTTTCTCCACGAGGAGAGCAAGTCGCTGGGTGAGAAATATCTGCTGGGCATTGCGGGCTTTCCTGTTCAGGATCGCGGTGCCAAGAAAAAGGGCAAATAGGCCCAACTACCGCAATTGTCTTAGCCCTTGGTCTTGGTCAAAAATACGGTCACTTCGTCGCGGTCGTGATAGAGCTGTTTGGCCATCATCCGGTAATTGATGCCTTCCGCATCGAGTTGTTTTCGGATGCCGCCAAATGCACTGTCGAGTGCGGCGAGGCGCTGCTTCATCGGCAGTTTCAGGTTGAAGATCGCGTGTCTGCACCAGCCGGACGCGAACCATGTGCCTATCAGTGTCGCGACCCGGGAGGGTTTCTCCACCATGTCGCAGACCAGCCAATCGACGGCCTTGCGCGGCGCGTATTTGAAACCGTCCTGTTTGAGATGCTGCACCAGCGGATGGGTCGCCAACACGCCCTTCATCGGGCCGTTGTCCACTGCGGTGACGCGGATGCCGCGCTTGACCAGTTGCCAGGTCCAGCCACCCGGTGCAGCACCCAGATCAACGGCCTGCATTCCCTGCCGCAACAGGCGCGTCTGCTCGCTCTTGTCCATGAACACTTCGATCGCCTCGGCCAGCTTCATGGTGGAACGGCTCGGCGCTTCGACGGGCATGGATTGGCGGTTTATACCCATGATCGCATCCGCGCTGTTGTGCGGATCGCTGCTGCCGATCAACACTGAATTCTGGCCGGGAAAGAAAAGATGCAATCGTGTGGCGCGTGGATCGTCTTGCAAGCGTGCCTGCCCGCGCAACGCATTTTCAAGTATTGGTTGAAATTTTCTGGTAAAGCTGGCCAGCAACTTACCCGCGTTGGTATCCGGCACTTCCAGCCACAGTGTGCCGAATGTGCCGGGCTGGGCGGTGATGGCGTCCAGGATGGGTGTCAGGCGGTCGCGTTCAGGTAGTGCGTCGATGCTGTGCTGCAAGCGGATCAGCTGGCGGGCAAAGATGAGTTCGCGGCAGGATAGTGTTTGTTCATTGAGCGAAACGATCACATAACCGCTGTCGGCAAGGATTGCGGGCTGTTCTATGCCGATGACGGGCTTTTGTTGTTTGGCCTGGCGCAGCGCTTCCTGCGCGCAATCCTGCTCGAAGCCGGGGCGGCAATACAACAGCCAGTTTTGTTCTACGGGTTTCTTCATGCGCGCATTGTGGCACAGCTTGGAGGGGCAAGCCCGAAGGTGATAATTTCCGCGCCTTAAATTTTGCAGCGATAAGCAATTGCTACGATTTGATCGTGTTTGACGGGAACGCACGCGGCTGACATGCATATTGCACTTAATTACCGCTCTCGGCTTCTGCCGAAGCCTCGGGACGTGGGAGCCACTTCCTTTTGTTAATTTGCAGCGCACCCAGACCAAAAATACCGCCATCAGGCTGTAGCAATTCAGTTAAAATAAACCCAGCTCGGGGAATGGGGGGAGCTTTATGATTCACCAGCACAAATCCTTACTCCAGTTCGAGAGTGCACGCTACCTAAAAGTTTCGCTTCTGTTGTGCTGCGCGTCAATCGGCGCTTATGCATGGTATGGTTCTTCCACCGTCTACCTGAAACCTTACGGGGGGACTTGGCTGGGATATACGCTGGGCACCGTCGCTGCGGTGCTTATTTTATGGCTTATGCTGCTCGGCATACGCAAACGCCGCTATCAATCTAACATCGGCAGCGTCCAAGGGTGGACTTCGGCACACGTCTATCTGGGTACTAGCCTCATCATCATCGCTACGCTGCATTGTGGTTTCGAATTTGGCTGGAATATCCATACGCTTGCTTACGCACTGATGATGCTGGTGATCGTGAGCGGTTTTTTCGGTGTTTTTTCCTACCTGCGCTACCCCGAACGCATGACGAAAAATCAGGCAGGCGAAACGCTCGAAACAACGCTTCTGAAAATTGCCGACCTCGAGAGCAAATGTAAACGCATGGTGCTTGATCTCCCCGATGAATTCAATGCGCTATTTGCGAAAGCTTCCTGGCTTGGGGAAAAGCAGTTGGCGCTTAACGGCAGTTTATGGCGCCAGCTGGCAGGCACAAAGAAGTCAATATTTGCCGGTAACTTGTGGCACCGGCTGACGGGCATCGACCGCAGGCACCCGATGCGTGTTGCGCGCGACGAGATGATCAAGATGGACGCAAAATTCACGGCTCATCAGGCAAAATCGAAGGAACAGCTCATCGTGGAGATGTCGCGCACCGTCGAGCTCATGGACCGGGTGCGTCGCCATTTACAGCTTCGTGCAATGATGCAGGTCTGGCTTTACTTCCACGTGCCGTTATCGTTTGCGCTGCTCGCGGCGCTGACCGCGCATGTCATTTCCGTCTTCTACTTCTGGTAAGTCCGGGTCAGATACTCGATGGAAATTCAAACCACCTATATCACGGTCAATCGGCGCGGGCAGGAGCAGCGCGAAATGCGGCGCGTTTCAGGTCCTGCGATCAGCATCGGCCGCGGCGCGCAGTGCCAGGTACATTTGCCCGATCCCAGAGTCGCGTTGCATCACGCACTCATTACGGTTTCGGAGTCCGGTGCAACAATCGAGGCAGAACCCGGACGCATACAGGTAAATGGTCGCCCGGTTGACGGCACAAGACTGGCGGTTGGAGATCGTATCGAAGTGGGTCCGTATCTGGTCGAGGTCGAGCTGCCGCCCACAGGGGTGGCATTGGCGGTGTCGGTCACGCTCGTCTCACCCCTTGCTACATCAGCCGGTGAACACCACC
>JBBQNH010000140.1:0-3535 GCA_038329705.1 Burkholderiales bacterium
CGACAAATCGAGCCAGAGTGCGGATATTAAAATTGCGATCAGTCTGGCAAAAAATCTTTAGGAGAACAACATGGCAAAGACTAAAACACTGTCCTACGATGTGGCCGACCGTTTGAGAACGCCCGAAGAGATGGCGCTTTACCTCGATGCCTGCATCGAAGAGAGCGGAGGCGATGCGGCTTTTATCGCCAAGGCTCTGGGCGATATCGCGCGCGCGCAAGGTATGACGCGCGTGGCGGAAGGTGCAGGCCTGAGCAGGGAAAGTTTGTACAAATCGCTCTCCGGCGAGCGTGAGCCTGATTTTGCCACCGTGCTCAAGGTGATGAAGTCGCTCGGACTTAAACTGCATACCGAGGTTGCCTGAGGTACTGGCCTTTTTGTTGTACGGTCCGTACAAACGATGCTCTATTCCAAGTAATAAACCGGGGTGGTTCAGGAGCGTTTTCACCCCCTCCCTAACCCTCCCCTTGAGATGGGGAGGGGATATCACACCGTGAACCAATCTGAAATTATCCAACCTCAACTTCCTTTATTCGTTTTATCCTGCACATCGCTCACTGCACTTAGCGTCCCGCTTCCTATCCTCACGATCTCATCAACCAACAGGTTCTTGGGCATCGCGTGAGTGATGAACATCATCGTCACTTCCCCCTTGAGTTGGTTGATGGTGGCGGCGAAGTGTTCGGCGGTATTGGCGTCCAGGCTGCTGGTGGCTTCGTCGAAGATCAAAATTTTTGGTTGTTTGATCAGCGCACGTGCGATCGCGATGCGCTGCTTCTGTCCGCCTGAGAGTCCCACACCGCGTTCGCCAATCTCGGTCTGATAGCCTTGCGGCAGTGCTTCGATGCTGCTGTGTATCTCGGCCATCTTGCAGGCATTCACCACTTGTTCGAACGTGGCATGAGGGTTGACCATCAGCAGATTGTCGTAACGAAGTTGCTGCATTAAATCCTCCCTCAGCTTAAATATCGGGGCAGTCAGAGCATAACAGCCATCATACTCCGCCCAGTTTTTTCACTTCACTTCGCGCCCAGCCTGTGGCAAAGGTAATACGCAATTCAGAGCCAACTGCCACCATCCCTGCATCCGACACCACAGCACCTTTCTCGTCCTGCACCAGGCTGTAACCGCGTGACAGAACTTTTGTCGGGTCGAGCATGACCAGGTGCTGCGCGGTAGTGTCCAGTTTCAGCAACCGCTGCGCTTGTCCTGCACGTATCGATTTTATAAAACTGTCCGCCATTCGGTTTACTTGATTCCCCAATCCAGCCATGACACTGACCGTTGCCCGCTGCATACGCTGCTGCAACTGGTCCAGTTGCAGCGTCTGGCGCTGCAGTTGTTGCGCGGGATGTACCAGGCGACGCTGCAGGTAATCCAGCGCCTGCATCGCATTCTGAATTCGGTTGCGTTGCGCACGCTGCAGGTGTTGCATCCTGTCCTGCAAAGCACCGAGCAGGGCATGGCGATCCGGCGCAGCAAGTTGCGCTGCTGCGGTCGGGGTCGGGGCGCGCTGGTCGGCAACGAAATCGGCAATCGTAAAATCGGTCTCGTGCCCGACTCCGCTGACGATGGGAATTTCGCTTGCGGCGATCGCGCGTGCCACGACCTCTTCATTGTATGCCCACAGGTCTTCGATACTGCCGCCACCGCGACACACGATCAGCACGTCGCACTCCGCCCGTTGGTTGGCAGTCTCGATGGCGCGGGCGATCTTTTCAGCGCTGCCTGCCCCTTGTACCGGTGTGGGATACAGGACCACCGGCAGGCTCGGCAGTCGCATCCGCAACGTGGAGAGCACATCGCGCAGCGCGGCGGCCTGCGGCGAAGTGATGATGCCGATGCATTTAGGAAATGCGGGCAAGGCACGTTTGCGCACGGCGGCAAACAGACCTTCGCTTTGCAGCAATTGTTTCAAGCGCTCGAATCGCTCATACAGAATGCCCAGCCCTGCCGGACGCAGTTGCTCCACCGTCAACTGAAAGTCGCCGCGCTGTTCGTATAAAGTAGCGACCGCTAATACTTCAACCTGCTGTCCGTTGGCGAGCGACTCTCTCAGAATCTGATTTTTATGGCGGAACATCACGCAGCGAACTTGTGCCTGATCATCTTTCAATGAAAAATAAAAATGACCCGAAGCAGCCTTGACAAAATTTGAAATTTCGCCACTCACCCACAACAACGGAACGCTGCTTTCCAGCAACTGCTTGATTGCAAAGTTCAGTTCAGCGACGCGGAAAACGCGCGATTTTTCTTCGAAAAAAAAGTCAGAAGACATATTGACAATCCAAAATAATCCACACGCCAAGGAAAAATGCCGCTGTTCGGCCTATCAACCCGGTAAAAAATATTAACTTACACTAACGCACTGTTTATATTAAGTAATATCACATTGCAAAAAATAGGCAAACTAACAAAACCCCTTGTACCACACCATGTTAAAGGCCCAACCCGGCCAGTCATCCACAAAGTTATCCACAGGATTTGTTAGTAAACATAAATACTCTTTTCAAATGGTAGCTTAGCGAAATAGTACTGAAGTAAATCCTGAGAAAGGTTGCTCAACTCAATATGAAACGCTACAGTTGCGCCCTGTTAATTTAAGCACATTTGGAGAATCCGCGTGTTTGCAATCGTAGAAGCGGCCGGCTGGCCGATCTGGTTCCTGATCCTGGCATCCATTATCGCTGTCGGTTTGATCATAGAACGTTTGATGTTCTTGCGCGGCAACCGCATCTCACCTCCCAAACTGCTGGATGAGGTGATCAAGGAACTCAAACAACGCGGTGTCAGCGAAGGGATGCTGACCAAACTTGCCGACAGTTCGCCACTCGGGCGGATATTCGCCGCCGGTTTGAGGAACATCAAAAGTTCGCCCGAATTGATGAAAGAATCCGTCGAAGAAGCGGGCCGTGCAGTCTCGCACGACCTCGGACGTTTCCTCACCAGCCTGGGTACGATAGCTTCCATCAGTCCGTTGCTGGGCCTGTTTGGCACGGTGGTCGGCATGATCGAGATCTTCGGCTCTCAAACTGCCGTGGGCAACAGCCCCGCGATCCTGGCACACGGCATTTCCGTCGCCCTTTACAACACCGCCTTTGGCCTGATAGTGGCCATCCCCAGCATGATCTTCTACCGCCATTTCCGTTCGCAGGTGGATAGCCTGACCATGGAGATGGAGCAACAGGCCATCAAACTGGTGGCGATCATGCATGGCCAGCGTACGAGCGAACGCAAATGAACTTCCGCCTTGGGCGCAGACGTGAAGAGCCGGAGATCAATCTGATCCCGATGATAGACGTGTTGCTGGTGATCCTGATCTTCATGATGGTGACCACCAGCTATGCCAAATTTTCCGAGTTGAAGATCAATCTGCCGCAAGCAGGCGGTGAAACATCGGGAACAAAGTCCAACCTCATCAATGTTGCGGTGGATGCTTCGGAACACTATGCGATCAATGACCAGGGCGTGTCGTATACCGGCGTGGACGCATTGGCAACCGCCCTGAGAACTGCCGCAGCAAACCAGACCGACC
>JBBQNH010000141.1:0-3445 GCA_038329705.1 Burkholderiales bacterium
CAAACCCGCTTTGCGGAAAGCTATGTGCAGGAGGCGCTGGACAAGATCGCCGCACTGCGCGATCTGGCCATCGAGTGGCATTTCATCGGGCCGATCCAAAGCAACAAAACGCGGGCCATTGCGGAAAATTTCGTCTGGGTACACAGTGTGGACCGGCTGAAGATCGCGGAACGTCTGTCGGAACAACGCCCCACCCATCTGCCGGCCCTGCAGGTATGCCTGCAGGTCAACATCAGCAGTGAAGCAAGCAAAAGCGGCGTGGCGCCTAATGAAGCGGGTGCCTTGGCACAAGACATTGCGAAACTGCCCGGGTTGAGATTGCGCGGACTGATGGCCGTCCCCGCGCCGGCCGATGATGCCGCAGAACAGCGGATTCCCTTCGCCCGGTTGCGCGAGCTGCGCGATGAATTGAACCGGCAGGGTTTGCAACTGGATACGCTGTCGATGGGCATGTCGCATGACTTCGTTGCCGCAATCGCGGAAGGTGCGACTTTCATCCGCATTGGAACTGCAATTTTTGGTGAACGGGATTATGGGCCGAAATAATGGAGCCGGAATAATGGAGAAAGCTAAATGAATATCTGTTTCATCGGTGGCGGAAACATGGCGAGCGCAATGATGGGCGGGCTCGTCAGGCAGGGTGTGCCGGCCCGGCAACTGCGCGTGGTGGAGATCGATGATGCGAACCGGCAACGGCTGGCAGCGCAAGGTTTCGTGGTATTTGCGAAACAGGACCCGGAAGCAATCCTGGGCAGCGATATCATTGTACTGGCAGTAAAACCTCAGCAAATGAAACAGGTCGCCGAACAACTCGGTTCCCAGCTCTCGGCCGGGCAGATCGTACTGTCGATCGCCGCGGGCATCCGGCTCATGGATCTGGCACGCTGGCTGGGTCGGCTAAATACCCGGTCACTGGGCTTCCAGGACACCGGTTTCGTTCTGGTTCGCGCCATGCCCAACACCCCCGCCCTGATCGGTGCGGGCATGACTGGATTGTGCAGCTTGTCAGTGCTGAACGACACACAGCAAAAGCTTGTCGAAACCGTGATGCAAGCCGCGGGCTCATTTGTGTGGATCGGGAACGAGGCAGAGATGGACGCAGTCACCGCTGTTTCCGGCAGCGGACCGGCATACTTCTTCTACTTCATCGAAGCGCTCGAACAAGCCGGAAAAGTTCTCGGCCTGCCCGAACAAACCGCGCGCATGCTCGCTTTGGAAACCGCCCTCGGTGCTGCCAGACTTGCCCATCAAAGCACAGAGACACCTGCCACGCTACGGGAACGCGTCACCTCCAAAAACGGCACCACTGAGCGCGCACTACTGAGCATGCAAGCCAACCACGTCAAGGAACATATCATCACAGCGGCACAAGCCGCCGCTGCGCGCTCGCGCGAAATGGGCGAAGAGCTGGGCAAAGCGTGATGCTGGTCCAAACGATACAATTTTTGCTCGATATATTTATGCAGGGATTTGCCGGTGTGCTGCTGTTCCGTTTTCTGATGCAATGGTTGCGCGCCCCGATGCGTAATCCGCTCGGCGAATTCGTCATGGCGATAAGTAATTTTGCGGTATTGCGCGCGCGCCGTTTCATCCCGCCTGTGTGGCGGCTGGACAGTGCCAGCCTGCTGCTGGCATTGCTCGTGGAGTTTATCTATCTGGCGCTGACATTTTCCCTCGACGGATACCCGTTCGTGCATTTTCCGCTGTTCGGTTTATTGGCATTGAGCGCGGTGAAGCTGATGAAGATCAGCGTGTACCTGTTGATGAGCGCGCTGGTGGCGCAGGCTATCCTGTCCTGGGTCAATCCCTTCACGCCGCTGGCTCCGCTGCTTGCAGCCATCACGCATCGTTTCCTGAAACCGCTGCAAAGGATCGTGCCGCTGGTCGGCAATGTCGATCTTTCCCCGTTGCTGTTGCTGGTGATCTGCCAGATCATCCTGTTCGCACCGTTGGCGATGCTGGAAAGCCTGGCAGCCAGACTATTGTGAGTCAGCAGCACAACTGGTATCGCCGCAACGGAACAACCATCATGCTGACATTGCATGTGCAACCCGGTGCGAAACGCAGCGAGATCGTCGGGTTGCACGGCGAGGCACTGAAAATCAAGCTGGCTGCCCCGCCCATCGAGGGCCGCGCCAACGATGCACTGCTGAAATTCATCGCAGAACAATTTGCTGTCCCGTTGCGCAACGCGGAACTCAAACAGGGCGGGCAATCGCGTCACAAGGTGGTGGCAGTCACCGGCAGCAATGTTGAACCGGAAAGCCTGTTACCGGAGGAATAACCTTTTTCATCCTATCGGGAGTGCCGAATGAAAGACACATTGAAACCGGGTATCAAATACCAGCACAAGTTTGTCATCCCCCAATCGAAAACCGTCCCGGCACTCTATCCGGAATCGGAAGAGTTTGCGGCGATGCCGGAAGTGTTTGCCACCGGGTTCCTGGTGGGATTTCTCGAATGGGCCTGTATCAAGGCGGTCAACCCGCACCTGGACTGGCCCCAGGAGCAATCGCTGGGCACGCACATTGATGTCAGTCACGAAGCCGCAACGCCGCCCGGCCTTGAGGTGACCGCCACTGTTGAATTGATCGCTGTCGAAGGTAGAAAACTTGTATTTGCCGTTGAAGCCCATGACGGGGTGGATATGATCTCCAAAGGGCATCATGAACGGTTCGTGATCAACAGAGAGAAGTTTGATGCCAAGATCGGCACAAAGAAGGCGATCAGATAATGCCGACTAAATCCTGTGGAAAATTTAAAACATAGGTAGAGCAATTGGTAAAACTATTGCATTAGTTACCGATGCGCTAGCCTGCCATTCTGCTACAGAAGATTTTCCGGTAATCCTTAATTTGCCGCCTGCCCTATTATATAAACCGTCTATAGCCCATTTTACGCCGTTCATTCCCATTCCCAAAAGCAGCCAAGAGGCCTTGGGTCCCGGATCAATTTCTTGCTAATGTCCGTTTCGTGTCGCTGATATGGCGTTTATGTCGTGAAGGGAAAAATCATGGAGATATTGGCAAAAGTGGAACGCAACTGGGAGCATCTCTATACGCAGATTAAAAATTCTACAGGAGATACAGTTGTATGCATGGTGCATAAAGAAACAAAAAAATTCATCTATATCGACGTCAAATTAAACCGGATACTTTCGAAGCAGGAAGCCTTGAATTACAGGTTGGATGTTACAGGCAAACATATAATTCATCCCTAAATTGGCCACTGTCCATATATATCAATTTTGATAGGCGCGAAATAGGCCGACTTCGCCATCTCAATACATATTTTTTTGTTTTTGCAACAGGAAACGCCCGAATCAACCTCCCAGATATGCGCGCTGCACCGCATCGCTTCCCAGCAACTCACCGGCCGCGCCTGACAGGGTGATCGTTCCGCCTTCCATCACATAACCGCGTTGTGCTACCTCGAGTGCCAGCTT
>JBBQNH010000142.1:0-3358 GCA_038329705.1 Burkholderiales bacterium
CCTTGCGGCGGGTGTACGGGTCGTAGGCTTCCACCTCGTTTGCGCGCAAGCCCTGCTCCTTGCTGCCGCTGATGAAGTTCTGCATCACGCGCGGCGGAAATTTCTCGTCGTCCACGTTCATCGCCTTCATCAGGCGCTTGATCGCGGAAAGCTGGTCGCCGCTGTCGAGGATCTGGAAGGTCTGCGGCAGGTTCGCCTCGCGGAAATGCGCGCGCAGCATGCGATTGCACAGACCGTGGAACGTGCCGATCCACATGCCGCGCATGTTGATCGGCAGCATTGCCGACAAGCGCGTGAACATCTCCTTCGCTGCCTTGTTGGTGAAGGTCACCGCCAGGATATTCTGCGGGCTGACGGCACCGGTGCTGATCAGGTAGGCGATGCGCGTGGTCAGCACACGCGTCTTGCCGCTGCCCGCACCGGCGAGGATCAGCGCGGACTGGAGAGGCAGGGTGACCGCCTGGCGTTGTTCGGGATTGAGGCCGTTGAGCAGTTCCATAAAATAAAACGGGGAAGCAAACTCGCCGTCTGCTTCCCCTTCGTTCCTTTCGAAAAATCTACTTCTTCTTGCTCTCGATCATATCGTGCATGATCGGGCCAAGAATGACTTCCATCGCATAGCTCATTTTTCCGCCTGCCACGACCAGCGTGTTGCGGCGTGACATGAATGAGCCCGGAATCATCGAGAGCATGTAAGGGAAATCCACTCCCTTCGGGTCGCGAAACCTGATCACCACAAAACTCTCGTCCGGCGTCGGGATATCGCGCGCGATGAACGGATTGGAGGTGTCCACGGTCGCCACTCGCTGAAAATTGATGTGGGTGCGCGAAAACTGCGGGGTGATGTATTTGATGTAGTCCGGCATGCGGCGCATGATGGTGTCCACTGTTGCTTCGGCAGAATAGCCGCGCTCGGCCCCATCGCGGTGTATCTTTTGTATCCATTCCAGATTGACCACCGGAACGACCCCGATACCGAGATCGACATATTTGGTTGCATCGACACCCTTGGCATCGTCCTTTGCCAATCCATGCAGTCCCTCGTAGAACAACAGGTCGGAGCCCTTGTCGATGTCTTCCCACGGGGTAAACACGCCCGGCTTGAGGTCTTTCAGCTTGAAATGCTTGTTGTGCAGCGCGGCTTCCTCTTCGCTGTGTACGTAGTAGCGGCGTTTGCACATACCGGTCTTGCCGTAGGTTTTGAACGTCTCTTCGATCTTGTCGAAGTAATTGGCTTCGGGCCCGAAGTGGCTGAAACTGTTGTTACCGGCCTTGGCGGCTTTGGCAGCCGCTTCGCGAAACGCCATGCGGTCCAGGCTGTGCAGACTGTCGCCTTCAATGACGGCGGCGGTCATCTTCTCGCGGCGAAAGATATTTTCGAAAGCGCGTTTGACAGTAGTGGTACCTGCGCCGGACGAACCGGTCACAGCAATCACGGGGTGCTTGCGGGACATATTTAACTCTCCAGAGGGATTTATAAAAATTTTATGCGGCAATTCTAGCAGAATGCCCCGAAGGGGGCTAACCCATACATCAGTGCGAAACCGTTGGTGCGACGACGCCCATTTTGCCAGCCAATTTGTCCGCAAGTGCCCGAGCTTCGGTTCGGCTGGCCAGCTGCGTGATGCGTACCTGGTATTGCCCGTCCTGCAATCGGCGGATGCGCGCGTCATATCCCGCAGTGCGCAGTTCATCGAATACCGCCATTGCGTCGTGTTTGCTGTTTGCGGTACGCAGTTGTACTTTCCACTTTCCGCCGGTTCGAGTTGCGCCCTGTCCGGCGGCGATCTCGGTCTCGGCAGTCCATTTGGCCAGTTGTTCGGTGGCAAGACCGGCAACCGGGAATGGTGCCGCGTCCTTGCGCATCACATAAAACGTTTGCGGTTGGTCCATCACGAACGGCTTTTCATTGCCGTGCGCAACGCTGATCTTGCCTTCGATCAGGCACACCACATCGAAACCCATCTTTGCTTCCTTGTCTGCATCAGCCAGGCTTTCCCCCATCGCCTTTTCCATCGCGGCGACACTCATCTTGCCGCCCACCTTGCCCCACACGTCGGTGCCGCGTATCCCCACCGTCGCACCGGCTACCCTGACCGTCACATCACGAGGCCTGAGTTTTGCGGCGATGGCAGTCGTGAAACGGAATGCGCCTTTGGCAACATCAAGCAGAGCCGTGAACAGCCCTTTTTCTTCGCGTTTTTGCGCAAGGTTGGACAACGACAAATTGGCGTTTTCTCCCAGCTTGATCGCACTGCCATCGGCTGATCGCAACAGGATGCGGGCACCCGCTCCGGTAGTGAGTTTGTCCCCGTCGATCAATTTCATGCCTACCGACAACGGCCGGTTGATTGCTCCGCGCTCCAGCCAGGCGGGCATCTGTATCGCCTGCACGACGATATTCGGAGCTGCATGGACGGATACCGCAACCAACAGAAAAAATCCGGCAATGATAGTTCTCATGATCTACTCCCCTATATTCTGTCTGCACCCAATCCTGGGTTTGTTCTGATTCGCGGCGGACTGGTGATGACGCTATAATGCCACACTGATAAATCACGCAACAGATTCACATCGAATGGAATCCAATTACGATCACAAGAGTATCGAACAACAAGCACAGCAACACTGGGAACAAAGCAACGCATTTCGCGCCAAAATAGACGCAAGCAAGCCCAAGTATTACTGCCTGTCGATGTTCCCTTACCCTTCCGGCAAGCTGCACATGGGCCATGTGCGCAACTACACCATCGGCGACGTGCTGTCGCGCTGGCACAAGATGCGCGGCTACAACGTGCTGCAGCCGATGGGCTGGGACGCGTTCGGCCTGCCGGCGGAGAATGCGGCGATCCAGAACAAGGTGCCGCCCGCCAAGTGGACCTACGACAATATCGCCTATATGAAACAGCAGCTCAAGTCGCTCGGGTTCGCGATCGACTGGGAACGCGAGCTGGCGACCTGCCGGCCGGACTACTACAAGTGGAACCAGTGGCTGTTCCTGCGCATGCTGGAAAAGGGCATCGCCTACAAGAAGACACAGGTGGTGAACTGGGATCCGGTCGACCAGACCGTTTTGGCCAACGAGCAGGTGATCGACGGGCGCGGCTGGCGCACCGGCGCCATCGTGGAGAAGCGCGAGATACCCGGCTATTACTTCGGCATCACCCAATATGCGGAAGAGCTGCTGGCCGACCTCGACAAGCTGCCGGGCTGGCCCGAACGGGTGAAGACCATGCAGGCCAACTGGATAGGCAAGAGCTACGGGGTGCGTTTTGCCTTCCCATGTACGCTGGACGACAAGGAAGAAAAACTGTGGGTCTACACCACGCGCGCCGACACCATCATGGGCGTGACCTTC
>JBBQNH010000143.1:0-3340 GCA_038329705.1 Burkholderiales bacterium
AGCGGTTCGACAAAGCTCTGGATGGCATGCCCGATGTCACCCAGATAGGCCCCCGGTTTGACTACACGTATGCCTCGCCACAGCGACTGATAGGTGACCTCGCATAAGCGCCGGGCCTGAATCGAGGGTTCGCCTGCACAAAACATGCGGCTGCTGTCACCGTGATAGCCGTCCTTGATCACGGTAATGTCCAGATTGACGATGTCGCCGTTCTTGAGCACCTTGTCACCCGGTACCCCGTGGCATACCTGATGATTGATCGAGGTGCAAATGGACTTCGGGTACGGTGTATGTCCGCCCGGAGCGTAGTTGAGCGGGGCAGGAATGGCCTGCTGCACATTGACGATCAGGTCATGACAGAGTTTGTCCAGTTCATCGGTGGTCACGCCAACTTTGACAAACGGGGCGATGTAATCGAGCACCTCGCTGGTCAGGCGACCGGCAACGCGCATTTTCTCGATTTCTTGTGGGGTTTTGATGGAAACTGACATTTTCGATAGCTGTAAGGCAGATACCTGAGAATATCACGTGACGCGAATTCTTGACAATTGTGATTGGGAATTAAACGCATCAAATTCCGCTGAATTACTGATAGCGCAACGCTTCGATCGGATCGAGCCGCGCTGCTTTGCGTGCCGGATAAAAACCGAAAAATATACCCACTGCCCCGGCTACGCTGAAGGCCACGAGGATCGAGCTTGCCGAAATAATGACCGTCGTACCGGTCAACGCTTCTACCAGCAATGCGCCTCCGATCCCCAGTAACAGCCCGATAAAGCAGCCCAGCACGGAGATGATGATGGCTTCGAGCAGGAATTGCAGCAGGATATCCTTCTCGCGTGCGCCGATAGCCATGCGTATACCGATCTCGCGGGTGCGTTCGGTGACCGAGACCAGCATGATGTTCATGATGCCGATGCCGCCCACCAGCAGCGATACCGAGGCGATTGCGCCGAGCAGCAGCGACATCACCCGTGTGCTTTCTGCCGCGGAGTCGGCTGCCGCGGTGAGGTTGCGCAGAAAGAAGTCGCTATCCATGCCCTCGCGTATCCTGTGCCGCTGGCGCAACAGGGCAGTCATGGATTTTTCCACTTCGGGCATGATTTCCTGGGTGGTGGTCTGCACCATCATCATGCGTACCGAACCCGGAAATTGGGATCCGAAAACCTGGCGTTGTGCCGTGGTAATCGGAATGATGATGGTGTCGTCCTGGTCGCGCCCATCCATTCCCTGGCCTTTGACTGCCAAAGTACCCAGAACGACGAACGGGCTTTGCCGGATGCGAAAGGTTTTGCCGACTGGGTCTTCGTTGCCGAATAAATTGTCCGCGGCCGTTTTTCCGATCAGCGCGACCCGTGTACCCGAACGTACATCCGAATCTGTGAATGCATCGCCGGACGCAATGGGCCAAGAGCGTGCCTCCAGATAACCTGGTGTAGTGCCAATTACCGAGGTATTCCAGTTGTTAGGTCCGTATACGACCTGTGCGCTACCCGGTTGTATCGGTGCGACGGACTGCACGCCCGGCAATTCAGCGATGGCGTTTGCATCGCCTATATTCAATGTATATCCCCCGCCGCCCCCGGATCGAACGCCGCCTACCGAGGTGCTCCCTGAAATCAGGATGAACAGGTTGCTGCCCATCGCGGCAATGCTTTGCTTGATCGCATATTGCGCGCCTTGCCCGATCGACATCATCAGCACCACCGCACTGACGCCGATCACCATGCCGAGCATGGTCAACAGCGTGCGCAGACGGTTAGAGCCCATCGCGCGCCAGGCTTCGCCGAGCATCGCGAGCATCATGCCGCCACCCTATTAAATGTATATACAACTTCAGGTTTGGGGATTCTGGTGGCCGGCGACATCACCCGCAGTGTCAATTCCACAAGCGACTCGTCGCTTAGTGGATTGCCTGACTTTGTTACCGGCGCTGCGCGTACCGTGTTCATGCCACCACCTCAACGCCAACAGTAAAAAATTCAAGTCCGGCAGCTTCGGTGGCTGGCGGCATTACCCGCACCGGCGCTGCGCGTACCGTGTTCATGCCTTTGCCTCATCGTTAACAGAAGAAGATTTGAAATTGGTAGTTTCGGCGACCGGTGGCATTACCCGCACCGGCGCTACGCGTACCGTGTTCATGCCACCACCTCCATTTTTGGCGTGGCGTGGTCGCTGACGATACGGCCGTCAAGAAAGCGTACCTGACGCTTTGCGTGGTGTGCAATATCCTCTTCGTGGGTGACCAGCACGATGGTGATGCCTTCGCGGTTCAGTTCTTCAAACAGCTTCATGATCTCTTCGCTGGTATGGCTGTCCAGATTACCGGTCGGTTCATCCGCGAGGATCAGGCGAGGCCTGTTGATCAGGGCACGCGCGATCGCCACGCGTTGCTGCTGACCGCCGGAAATCTGGCTGGGCAGTGAACCGGCTTTATCTGCAAGCCCGACCTTGGCGAGCAGTTCCTGCGCCCGTTGATCGCGTTCTTCATGCTCCTCGCCGCAATAGATCAGGGGCAATGCCACATTGTCCAGCAGCGACATGCGCTGCAACAGGTTGTAACCCTGGAATACGAAGCCGATAGTGCGGTTGCGCAGCAAAGCCAGTTCGTCCTTGCCCATGTTTTCGACATCACGACCATCCAGCAGATAGCGGCCGGCACTCGGCTTGTCGAGACAGCCCAGGATATTCATGAAAGTGGATTTTCCGGAACCGGACGGGCCCATGATCGCAACGAATTCACCGGCAGTGATATCGAGAGTCACTTCTTTGAGCGCGGGAAATGCTCCGGCAGAAGTCTGGTACGACTTGTGCAAATCTTCGATCCGAATAACGGTGTCGCTCATCAGAACAATCTCACTGGCCGACCGCCTGAGCTTTGTGACTGATTCGCCGACTGGACTTCGCCAATGACGACCAGATCGCCCGCCTTCAGGTCCCCGCTCACGATTTCAGTATTGCGGTTGTCGGTAATGCCAAAGGTCACACTGACCGGCTTCAATTTGCCGTTTTCCAATATATATACTTTGCCGGAAAATGCGTCATGTTTGGGTTTGCTGCCCGGGGTACCGCCGGGGCGAGTAGCGCCACCGGTGCGGGCATCGCTGCCCGGATTGGCTGTCTGGCCTGCAGTGGACGGGAGTCTTTGCAATTCGCTATTGGCCGGCTTGTAACGCAGCGCAGCATTGGGAACCATCAATACATCCTTGCGTTCGGCCACCGCGATGTTCACATAAGCAGTCATGCCCGGTAACAAAATCTTCTCCGGATTATCCACATTGACCACCACATCGTAGGTGACCACATTCGATACAGTGGTCGGATTAAGGCGAACCTGTTT
>JBBQNH010000144.1:0-3323 GCA_038329705.1 Burkholderiales bacterium
AATCGTTGACCGCAAAAAATTCAAAATCAAGCGAAGGTTCGGGGCTGTTTTCGGCCAGCTTGTCGCCGAGCTTGTTCAAATAGTCATTGATCTCTGCATCGTCCAGATATTGCTTGCTGGCAATGATCTGCATCATGCTCTGTTGCCCGATCTGGCGTTCCTGAACCGGGGTAAGCTCGGCCTGTGAGATATCGCCCAGATCGGGAAGGCCGTCTCCCAAGGCACAGGGAGTAACGCACAGTAATATCAGCAAAGCCAGTTGTTTCATGGGCACTATGATAGTCGTATTTGCACGCGGTTCACACTGCCGGACGATGCAAAATGTTTCAGGGTGTATCCGTTCCTTATGGACATCACCCTGCAAAATGCGCAAAATGCGACGTTTCATTCACACCGGCCTTACACTGGCGGAAAAGGCGCACCAGCGGAAAATGGACAAAATAGGCAAATACGAAATAGTACGCGAACTCGGTAGGGGGGCGACCAGCACGGTCTATCTCGCGACTGATCCGTTCAGCACACAGCAGGTCGCCATCAAGTTATTCGATCTGGGTATGTTACGCGACCCCAATCGCGCCAAGATATATCGAAAACTATTGATGACCGAGGCTTCATTGGCGGGGAAATTGTCGCATCCGCATATCGCAAAGATTATGGATGCGGTCATGGAAGGTGACTTGAATTACGTGGTGATGGAATATGTCGAGGGCACCACGCTTGAGCGATATGCCGAAGTGGATACGCTGTTGCCCATCGAGACCATTGCGGAAATCATCTACAAATGCTGCAAGGCGCTCGAGTATGCGCAGTACCAGGGCGTGATCCACCGCGACATCAAGCCGGCCAATATTTTGTTGCAGGGCGAGTTCGATATCAAAATATCGGATTTTGGCTCGGCGGCCGTGCAGAACCATGAGACCACGCAAGTCAGCGGAGTGGGCTCACCTGCCTATATGTCGCCGGAACAGGTCAAGGAGTTGAAGCTGACCCATCAGACTGATATCTATTCTCTGGGCGTGGTGATGTACAAAATGCTGACCGGCAAGCTGCCGTTTGACGCAAGCAATAACTTCAGCATGATCTATCACATCATCAATATCGATCCGCCGCCACCCAGCACGTTTCGCCCGGAAACGCCGCCGGAACTTGATGCGATCGTGATACGGGCAATGGAGAAGGATATTGCCAAGCGCTACCAGACCTGGGAAGAGTTTGCCAGCGACCTGGTCGGGTTCTCCAGTATTTCAATTGCAGAAAAAAAAGGTATTCGCGATACGGAGAAGTTCGATACGCTGCGCAGCCTGATATTTTTCAAGAATTTCAGCGATGTGGAACTTTGGGAAGTGTTGCGTATCAGTGAGTGGCGCAAAGTTCCGGATGCCGAATATATCCTGCATGATGGCGAAAGTGGACGATCATTCTTTATCCTGGGGCAAGGCTCGGTTCGCGTGACCAAGCAAGGCCGGCTGCTGAGTATCCTGCATCGCGGCGATTGCTTTGGGGAAATGGCGCACATTCTGGAGCGCGACTTCAAACGCAGTACCGACGTGATTGCCAAGAACGATGTCGTGTTGATCGAGATCAACCCCGATGTGTTGATACATGCGACTTCCGGATGCCGCTTGCAGTTCGGCGATGCTTTTTTGCGTATGCTGGTCAAGCGTTTGTCGGTTGCGAATACCCGGGTGTCGCATTTGTTGGCTGATCATATCCCAATAGAAAATGAACCATAATATGCATGGTGCCATGAACATGAACGGATTCAGGAATATCTCAGTCGTGGAACTGCAGGCGATGATCACGCAGGGCGGTTTGCGCCTGGTCGATGTCCGTACCGATGCGGAAGTATCGCGCGGCATGATTCCCCAGGGAGATTCCGTGCCGCTGCATTTGCTGCCGTTGCGCCTGGGCGATATGGACAAGAACGCAGCTACTGTTTTTTATTGCCAAGTGGGTGGTCGCTCCGCCCAGGCTGCCGCATTCGCCGCGGCGAATGGTTTTACCAATGTGTATAACCTCCAGGGTGGGATCGCGGCGTGGCACCAGGCCGGATTACCGATCGCGCCATGAATTTTGATGTAGAACTGGATGCGCGCCGGCTAGCCTGCCCCTTGCCAATTTTGCGCGCCAAGAAATCACTGTCACAAATGTCGAGCGGTCAGGTGATCAGAGTCACCGCAACCGACAGAGGTTCGCCTAATGACTTTGAGGAATTTTGCCGGAATACCGGCAATGAACTGTTGTCCTCGACGGTTGAAAACGGTGAATTTGTCTTTTTCCTGCGTCGTCGCTGAATTTTATGGATTCGGCGAATATCATGGATTCAGTCTGCTGTGCTGGGTCTGTAATTGTGCCAGGGTCGCGCTGAATTCTTCCAAACGCTTGCGCTCCTGTTCTACCACTGCGGCGGGGGCGCGATCCACAAAACTGGAATTGGCCAGCTTGCCTTGTGTTTTGCCGATCTCGTTTTGCACCCTGGTGATCTCCTTGTCCAGCCGTTCGCACTCGGCTGCAACATCGATCTCGACTTTCAGCATCAGTCTGAATGCGCCGACGATGGCGACAGCCGCTTCACCTTCCGGCAATTCGGCAACGACCTGGACTTCGCTAAGTTTGGCCAGACTGCTGATGTAGGGGGCAATTGACAGGAGAGTTTGCTCGTCTCCGGCGGCGATGAGCGGCACGCGCTGTGCAGGCGAGAGATTCATTTCGCTGCGCAGTTTGCGGCAGGCGATGATGGCCTCCTGCAGCAGGGCTATCTGCTCCATTGCGTGCTTGTCGATTTTGGTGGCATCGGGTTTCGGGTAACCTTGCACCATGATGCTGTCGCCCGACTTCCCCGCCAGCGGGGCGACACTCTGCCACAGTTCTTCGGTGATGAACGGGATGATCGGGTGAGCCAGACGCAGGATGGTCTCCAGCACGCGCACCAGCGTGCGCCGGGTGGCGCGTTGCCGGGCCGGATCGCCGCTGGCGATCTGCACCTTGGCCAGTTCCACATACCAGTCGCAATAGGAATTCCACACCAGTTCGTACACCGTGCGCGCGGCCATGTCGAAACGATAATCGGCAAAGTGCTGCGCCATTTCCGCTTCGGCTTGCTGCAGTACGCTGATCATCCACTGGTCGGCAGCGGAAAATTCCAACTGTAGCGATTCATCCAGGCCGGTATCCTGACCATCACAGTTCATTAACACGAAGCGCGTAGCATTCCACAGCTTGTTGCAAAAATTGCGATAACCCTCACAGCGTTGCATGTCGAACTTGATGTCGCGTCCGGGTGAAGCTAATGATGCAAAGGTGAAGCGCAAGGCATCGGTACC
>JBBQNH010000145.1:0-2848 GCA_038329705.1 Burkholderiales bacterium
ATCCCGTTCATGAGCTACGGGCGCTACACCACTTCGATCTCACTGGTGACGTTTCTGTTTGCGGTTTTCTTTCTCGCCACCAAGGGATTGAATTTTGGCGTGGACTTTACCGGCGGCACGGTGATTGAAGTGCATTACGCCCAGTCTGCCGACCTGCCCAAGGTGCGCGCACAACTCGCCGATTCGGGTCTGCCGGATGTCATGGTGCAGAATTTCGGTTCCAGTCTTGACGTGCTGATCCAGGTGCCGGCCAAGCTGAACAAGGTCGGTTCCAAGCTTAGCGACCAGGTCGTGGAGACCCTGCGCAAACAGGACGCGAGCGTCGAGATGCGCCGCGTCGAATTCGTCGGTCCGCAGGTCGGCCAGGACCTGATCGACAACGGCGAACTCGCGTTGCTGCTGGTGTCGCTGGGTATCGTCGGGTATCTGTGGTTGCGTTTCGAGTGGAAGTTCGGTTTGGCCGCCATCATCGCCAACCTGCATGACGTGGTGATCATTCTCGGCTTCTTCGCCTTTTTCCAGTGGGAGTTCTCTCTTTCCGTACTGGCGGCGGTGCTGGCGGTGCTGGGATATTCGGTCAACGAATCGGTGGTGGTGTTTGATCGTATCCGCGAAAATTTCCGCACCATGCGCAAGTCCGAAGTGGCGCACATCATCGATAACGCCATCACCCGAACCATGTCGCGCACCATCATCACCCACGGTTCCACGCAGATGATGGTCGGCGCGATGCTGTTCCTCGGCGGCGAGACGCTGCACTACTTTGCCATGGCCCTGACCATCGGCATCATGTTCAGCATCTATTCATCGGTGCTGGTCGCGAGTCCGTTGTTGATGATGTTCGGCGTGTCGCGCGAGGATTTCATCAAGCCTGAAAAAACCGAAACAGAAGAAATACTGCCTTAATGCTTGCCGCATTACTGGACATCGTCCTGCACCTGGATGCGCACCTGCTGGCGCTCACCCAGCAATACGGTATCTGGGTGTATGCGATCCTGTTCCTGATCATCTATAGCGAAACCGGACTGGTGATTGCGCCCTTCCTGCCCGGCGATTCGCTGCTGTTTGTCGCCGGTGCGCTGTGCGGCATGGGTGCGCTGCAACTGGAATGGCTGGTGCCGCTGCTGGTGCTGGCGGCATTCAGCGGCGACAACACCAACTACTGGATTGGCCGGCTGGTCGGGATGCGTCTGCTCAAGCGGGCCGGCGGCAGGCTCATCAAACGCGAACACATCGATAAAACACATGCGTTTTATGAAAGACACGGCGGCAAAACTGTCGTTCTTGCGCGTTTCCTGCCCATCATCCGGACCTTTGCCCCGTTCGTGGCGGGCATCGGCATGATGGACTACCGGAAGTTCGTGTTGTACAGCGCACTGGGCAGTTTGGTGTGGATAAGCGGCTTGAGCGTGGCGGGTTATTTGTTTGGCAACATACCGGTGGTCAAGAACAATCTCACCCTGATCATCGTCGGTATCATCATCGTCTCGCTGTTACCCGCGATCAATGCCGGGTTGGGCGAGTTCCTCAAGCGCCGCAAAAGCTGACCCCGGCATGTAACCATCCGCGCGTTCCGCGCGGAACGCGGGTACAGTTTGACTTCCAACACTGATCCTCAACTGCAAATAGCGAATCGGCCATCGCAAACGGCAGTTGCCGGTTGTATATTAGCAAATTATTACATTGATATTTGTGGATTATGGGTATACATTTTCCCATGCCTGTCTGATATTCAAATGCCTGCTGTTCCTTTGTTATGTGCCGGGCGCAATCGTGCTGTGAGCATCCGCTGATGCGGATACTGTTTCGCACAGTAGTCTACAGTCGCATTTTCTATACCCATTACTTTATGCACTATAGAGTCCTGATTCGTATGCTTGCACTGTTGATATTCGCGACCGCGAGCATCTCCGGTCAGGCTGCGCCGGCGCCGAAATCAATCCATGTGGTCCTCGACGATAATTACCCGCCCTATATTTTTCGCGGCCCCGATGGCCGGATGCAGGGGATACTGAAAGACCTCTGGGCGCTGTGGCAACAACGCACCGGGATCGCGGTGGATTTCGAGCCGATGGAATGGGGTCATGCCCGCGCTACGATGGAGGGCGGGCAAGCTGATGTCATCGATACGATCTTTGAAACCCCGGAACGGCAGAAGATCTACGATTTTTCGCACCCCTACGCAAAGATCGAGGTGCCGATATTTTTCAGCAAGGAGATCGGCGGCATTACCGATGTTGCCTCCGTCATGGGCTTTACGATTGGCGTCAAGGATGGGGATGCATGTGTTTCTTTCCTGGCGTCGCACGACATCAACACGCTCAAGTATTTTCCAAGCTACGAGGCCTTGGTGCAGGCCGCAGTCGAACATCGGATCCGCGTGCTGTGCATCGACAAGCCGCCTGCCTTCTATCTATTCAATCGCGAGGACGCGGCAGACCAGTTTCGCTATTCACCACCGCTCTATACCGGTGAATTCCACTGGGCCGTAGCCAAAGGGCGGACCGATCTCAAGCAACTGGTCGAGGATGGGTTTTCGCGTATCAGTGCGGACGAACGTGAGGCCATCGAGACCCACTGGACGGGCCAGAAACTGGACCATACCCGCTGGCCGAACGTCATCCGTTACGGGGGCTATACGCTGTTGGTCGTGGCGCTGGCAACGCTGGCGCTGTTGGGATGGAATTGGGCCCTGCGCCGGCGCGTCCACGAGCGCGCCCGTGAACTGTCGACAACTATTATGGACCTGCGCCAGAGCGAGCAGCGTTTCCACAATTTCTTTGAATTGGGCCATACCGGCATGGCCATCACGTCGCTCGAAATGGGTTGGTTGAACGTGAATCCCCGC
>JBBQNH010000146.1:0-2066 GCA_038329705.1 Burkholderiales bacterium
ATCGTGATCGTCGGGCGCAGCAGTTCGGCGATCGCCACCGAGCTTGCCTCGATGCGGGTGAACGGCGAGATCAAGAGTTTGCGGCGCATGGGTGTCCCGCCGATCGCCTACCTGGTCGTGCCGCGCATGTTGGCGATGACGATCACCAGTTTGGTGCTGACGTTCTACTTCCAGGTTGTCGCGCTCGGTACCGGCATGATCGTTACGGCCTGGCATATCGATGTTTCGCTGAGCGGTGAAGTTGGTCATTTTTTCGAGATGATCAGCTATCGGGAAATATTCGCTGCTGTGCTGAAAAGCCTGTGCTTCGGCATGCTGATGTCGGTGGTATCGTGTTATTACGGTCTGAGCGTCAAACATGCCGTGACCGAGATCCCGGTCGCCGCTTCGCGCGCGGTGATGCGCAGCCTGATGGTGGTATTCGCCTGTGACGGGCTGATCACGGTGTTGCTGTTCTGATTATGGATGCCCTGTTCAGATTCGTCGATGCGCGCTGCAAGGGTTCGGATCGTGCCTGTGCGTTTACCCTGCATGCCGGTGAGATACGGTTGTTGACGCTTGCATCCCGGGTCGAAAAGAACGTCATGATCGATAGTGCGATCGGCGAAACGGTTTGTGCGGAAGGCAACATCGAGATCGTGCAGGGCGAACGCAGGCAGAAAAAGGCTGCTGTCACCGGGCCGCCCAGGGAAAGAAGGTGCCATAACGGGCCTGTGCCGGTGATATGGCAGCCGGTGTATGCCGGCCAACCGGGCCGTGTGGCTTGGGCGGCGGCAAACGGTGGCCTGATCAGCAATCTCAGAATCTGGGAGAATGTCACACTGCCGCTGTGGTATCACACCCGCCGCGATGTGGTGGAAACGGAACGGCTTGTCAGATCCTGGCTGGGCATATTGGGCATGGAAGAAGATGAGTTCGAGGAATTCATGGTTGCCAAACCGGACAGCATCGATTTCTGGCAACGCAAATTGGCCGGCCTGCTGCGCGCCTTGTTGCACGGTTCGCCGGTGCTGGTGGTGGATGCCTGGTTGTTCGAGGATATCAGGTCGCATTTGGCAAGCTGCTGGATAGCGGCGCTGCAAGCGTATGCAGCAGAAGGCCGGACAGTATTGGTGATGGCGGACAAGCCGACCACGTTGCCTTTTGCAGAGATCGGGACAGAGATCTGGCCCGTTGCAGAAAGCGTAAAAGATACCGGGGAAAATATCCGGTGATGAGAATCAGAGTGAGGTGCATGTGACATTGTTCGACGACAAGGACGCGCGATTCAGGAACCTGTTCGGCAAGGCCGCGCTATTCGTATTGCTGGCAACCGTTGGTATCGGTGCGGTGTTCGTCTGGAGCGGGGTAAAGAAGGGCGCATTCACCGCTACCTCGCCGATCTACTTTGTCGCCGATAGCGGACAGGACCTGAACGAAGGCATGCCGGTCAAGTTCAGCGGTTTCAAGATCGGCAAGTTGAACACGCTGGCGCTCGATGAACAGGGACATGTGCAAGTGGAAGTCGATATCGAAACGAAATATCTCAAGTTGATCCGGCAGGATGCCGTGATGAGCCTGAAGAAGGAAGGCGTGATCGGCGACGGCATCCTGGAGATCAGCCGCGGGGCGGAAGGCAAGCCCGCGCTGGAGGCTGGCGGCAAGGTGCGGTTCGAGCGCGCCAGCGGATTGGAGCAGGCGGTGGTCGACGTGAAGAACCGCATCCTGCCGCTGCTCGATGACATCCACCAGACCCTGCAAGATCCCGACGGCGACGTGCGCCAGACATTGAAGAATCTGCGTGAATTCTCCGCCGGGATGCGTGTGACACAACAGCGCCTGGACAGCGTGCTGAAAAAGGTCGATGCCAATCTCGATCATGACGTGGAGCCAATGCTGCGTTCCTTGAAAAAATCGGCGGCGAATGCCGAATCGCTGACGGGGAGACTCGACTACCAGTTGCCGGAGCTGCTGAAACAGGCCGACACCGGCATGGAGGCCCTGCGTGCCGCCACCCAGACCATCAATGACGCGGTACAGCATACCGCCCCGCAGTTGCCGGCGATGATTGACGAGACGCGTGACAC
>JBBQNH010000147.1:0-1534 GCA_038329705.1 Burkholderiales bacterium
CGCAGTGTTATCCCATTCCGGTTTGCCAAACTCGCTGGCACGCGTGCTATAGGCGCGATACATTTGTTCACGCAGTTTGCGGTTGTCGGCGTACTGCAACACCGGCATGCAGGAAGGCGCTTTCAATGTGAACATCCAGCCACGCTTGCCTGCCGGGCCATATTTTTCACGGGCGGCTTCTTCAGCCGCTTGCAATACGTCTTCCGGCAATCCGCTCAATTCGTTCTTGTCCTCGACGACCAGCGCGAAGTCATTGGTGGCATCGAGCAGGTTGTCGGAAAAACGCGACGACAATTCGGACAGGCGTTCCTGTATCTGCAAAAATCGCTGTTTCTGCGCATCCGGTAGCTCCGCACCGCCGAGACGAAAATCACGCAACTCGTTCTCGATGATCTTTTTGCGCGCCACGCTCAAACTGTCGAATCCAGGGCTGTTGCGCAACGCCCTGAATTTGTCGAACAGCGCCAGGTTCTGGCTCATCTCAGCATAATACTGGGTGATCCCGGGCAACGTGGCGTTGTATACCCCGCGCAATTCTGGACTGTTCATCACTGCATTCAAATGCCCGACCGGCCCCCATGCGCGCGACAGCCGTTCGTTGGCGTCTTCCATCGGTACGATGAAATTCTGCCAGTCTGGCTGCGTACTGCCGCTCGATAGGCGCGCATTCAAGGCGCGGTTTTCGGACAGCAGTTGCTCTATCGCCGGGGCGACGTGTTCGGGTTTGATCTCTGCAAAGTGCGGCAGACCGGAAAAGTCGAGTAGCGGGTTCATCATGCAAAAATATCCTGTGACTGTGACGGCGTCATTGTTGAAACACGATTTGCCCGTCGAGCAAGGTATAGCGTACCCGCCCCTGCATCTCATAGCCGTTGAACGGCGTATTCTTGCCCTGGCTTTTCAGCGCACCCGGGACGATCTTCCACGTACTCTTCGGATCGAACACGCAGATGTCTGCATGCGCACCGACCGACAGATGACCCATCTTTTGCCCGAGCAGTTGCGCCGGCTTGATCGTGATGTGCGCCAGCGCGTTTAGCAACGGCACGCGTTCCTGTTCAGCCCATTTCAGCACCAGCGGCAGCAGCAACTCCAGCCCGGTCGCGCCCGCTTCGGCCTCGGCAAACGGCATTTGCTTGGCGTCATCGTCGACCGGCGAATGATTCGAACAGACCGCATCGATGGTGCCATCAAGCAAACCGGCACGCAGCCCGGCCTTGTCGCGCTGGCTGCGCAGCGGCGGCACGAGATGGCAGTTCGCGTCGAAGTAGCCGATGTCCATTTCGGTGAGGTGCACATGATTGATCGAGATATCGCAGGTCACCTGCAATCCTTCCTGCTTGGCCGAGCGGATCATGTCCACGGCCGCCGCGCTGGATATGCGGCAGATATGCAGGATGACGCCGGTCTCTCTGGCGAGTTGCAGCGCGGTAGCCAGTGCAATGGTTTCCGCGATCACCGGAATAGGCGGCAAACCCAGCCGTGTCGCCACTACACCGTCATGCGCCACGCCGTCCCTGGCAAGGAAGCTGTC